>JAZRIW010000029.1:0-63124 GCA_045645505.1 Fumia sp. | reverse complement strand
CCATCCATATCAAATATTGCGCCTTTAATTTCTTTAAGCATCGTTAATTACCCTTTCGCCTACAGATATTTATAAGTTTTATATTATTATTTTTCAAAACCCGTCTTTTTAAAACGCAAATAAGATATAATTGCAGAAGACATCATAAATAATTCACAAAGGATTCCACCAATAGAGAAAACAATTATGTTATTAACAATCCACACCGGTGAAACAAAATAATATTGTGATTTTCTTATAACTGAACCATCTTTAAACCACATAGCATAAGTCTGAACAATCTGTGCAACAAACAAAACTATCGACCAAGGATTATCGTATGCAAAAACAGTTCCTATGATATATAAAGCACAGATAAAATAAAAGCTTTTTTTCGTAAAGAACTTTTCATTCAATGCCAATACAGACCTTATAATACTTATGATATTATATACTGCACTGACATAAGCACCAAGTAACAGAAAATTAATTGAAAAGAATAAGCTTCCGATACCTATGAAAATAAAAAGTGTTTTATTCTTCTTACATTGAAACGATGATATATTAAAAATCATCGCTATAATGCCTATTGCCTGTGCTAAAAATTCCATGTAGTTTTATTATCCTCTTTTCTATTTGGTTGCATCCATTTTGGATTTTACAATTTTAATTAAATCCTTTATTGTGCCACCATTTTCCAAAACATCTACAAATTCCATAATTCCGTTATATTCTTCACTATTCTTATCGAATTTAGAAATAGAAGTCATTATTTCTTCCGCAGACATTTTTGATGTTTCATCGAAACTGAATTTTGTTGCAGCAGCATAAACTGCGTAAACCGCATAAGGTTTTACACCCGCTTCTAAACATGAACGAATTGTACCTGCTAATCTGTCATTACTTGAAAGTTTACGGACAAGGTCACGTCCTACACGGAAAACAGTATCACCTAATTTTTTATTTGTAAATCTATACAATAAATCTTCTACGTGCTCATAAAGGTCTTTGAATGATGCATTGTAACGAATAGATAAAGCAAGTGCAGATTCAGTCATAGCACGAAGCACTAAGCATTCAATTTCAGCATCTTCTATTGCTTCCCAGATAAATTCATAACCTTTTAAATTTCCGAGATAAGCAGTTAAAGAATGTCCCATATTATGTAAGAATAATTTTCTTTCAATATATAATCTGAAAGGTGCATAAGCAGACATATTTTTAATCGCAGGAATTTCTCCCTTAAAGCCGTCTTTATCAACAATAAGATTGCAGAATGGTTCAACACAAACTCTTAATATATCATTTTTAGTCATCTCAGGTGTCTGAATAGGAACCATTCTTCCAATTGAAGCTTCAACCATACCTACTAATTCATCAAAGAGTTTCTTTTCTTCATCATTTAAAAGATTTTTTACTGCTTCAGAAAGAATTTTATCCGCATCCAAAAGATTTTCGCAAATAATAATGTTAAGTGGAGCTTTATTTCCGATTTCCCAACGCTTTTTAAGACCATTTGCAATATTCCCCACAATTCTCGGAAGAATATTTACACCTACTGCTGTTGCCATAACATCGCAGTTTGCAATAGCATCTGCTACTGCATCGGCATCTAAGCCATCAACTGCTGATACATTTTTTACTTTAACTTCTTCACCGGAATCATTTGAAAGTATTTCAACAACATATTCTCCGCGTTCATTTAATGCATTTATTATTTCTTTATTTACATCAATAAAACTAACGCTATATCCTGACTCGGAAAAAAGCTGACCGATAAATCCTCTGCCGATATTTCCGGCGCCATACATTACTGCTTTCATTATTTTGTCTCCTTTAATTTTAAGATTACTTATTCGCTAAAAGATATTTTTCAGCCTCTGCTGACCAAACACCATTATTTCTTTTGGTTATTTCTGCCAATTCCTTGAAAAATGGATCTGTCTTGCCAAGTTCTTCAAAATCATCAATTGCTGTAAGAGGCATATTGATATGTGTATAAATAAGTTTTTTACCTCCTGGAATATTGGGAAGATTTAATGTTGAATCTTTTACACTGTCAATACCGCCGATATGTGTTACCATAACTGCGGCATTCAATTTTCCTTCTTCCATAAGTGTTATAAACTCACGCATATCATCAGTATTTCCGCCTGTTGTACCCATATAATGTGTAGCATTATAATGAAGGTCATAAAAATTAATGCTGGAAGAAAACTCATGATCCACAGGACCTGCAAAGAAGTTTACACATCCATCATAACCAAGCACACTGTTGGCAAGTTCACAAACTGGCTTAACAGGTGCCATAATCATAACATCATCATAACCTTTTCCACCTGTTAAATCCATAAGGTATTCCCTGCTGTTTTCGAGTTTACTTGTGTTTACATAAACAAGTTTTACACCATTTTCCTCAGCGCGTTTTGGTGTAATCAATTTTTCAGCACGCGCCAGACGAGCATCATCAATATCTGTTACAACAACTAAAGATGGTTTTTTATCCATACCAATTGCATAATCAATAGCCCCCATACCCATAGGACCTGCTCCTGCCATAATTATAAGATTTCCACCTTTTTTTATACCCATTTCATGAACATAAGAACCCATCTTTGTATGATACATTGCATTAAATCCGCCAATAATGCAAGACATAGGTTCTGCAAGTGAACCATAGAAGAAAACATCTGAATTATAATCAAGCACACAGTCCATAATCATAGCTTCCGCAGGAAGAATTACATAGGTAGCAGAACCACCTGCTTTCTGAAATGAATAACCGAGTGCAGCATGGCTTCCTTTATAATTAAGTGCAGGTTGAACTGCAAATTTCTGTCCGGGTTTAAACTTATCCTGCCATTTTGCGCCAACTTCACATATAATTCCGCAAAATTCATGACCAATTATAACAGGATTATCAGCAACATTCTCGGGAACACGCTTATGGTCTCCTCCTTGCAATGCAGCCTTATAACTTGACATACAAATACTGTCGGTAACAACTTTTGCCAAAATTTCGTCTTCGCCTACTGTACCGAGTTCAAATTCTTCAAGTCTCAAATCGCCTTTGCCGTAAAGTCTTAATGCTTTTGTCTTCATATTTAACACTCACTTTCGCTATATTATATTTAATCTCTTTGTAAGTCTATAAAAAAGCTTAACATAACTAATATTATATCGCATATAATCTCTAATTTCAATAAATTAAGAGAAATTATTACCATTGTTTTCATTCTTATTAAAAAATTCTAAAACCTTTTACCTTAATATCTGATTATTTATTTTTGATTTGGCTTGGAGACTGACCGGTTACGAATTTAAAAACACGCGAAAAATATCCTATATTTTGGAATCCGCAGGCTATCGCTGTTTCAGATACTGATTTATTTTTGAGCATTTCTATAGCTTTTAATACACGATATTCATTTAAAAAATCGCTGAATTTCTTTAAAAAAACGCGCTTGAATTTTCGGCAAAAATAACTATGCTCATACATCATCTCATCTGCACCATCCTTTGATGTGATGCTTTCTGAATAATGCTCATATATAAACTGTAGAACCGCTCTCGAAAATTCCTGTTCTTTAGACTGTGATAAAAAAGTAAGCTTATCATTTAAAAAAGAAAAAATCACTAGAAGACTACCCTTAGCCAGCATTTCCCATCCAACAGAGCGATTTTTAATCGCATCATAGCAAAGAGAAAAATATGGCTTTATAAACTCTGCATCTGTAATAAGGTTTTGATACCCTACCTCATCACTAAGCTTTAATCCAATTTGTTGCATGTCAAAACAGATGCATTTATGAGAATATTTTCCCCCAAGGGTTTCCCCTGTATGCACCTCATATGGATTAACTATTATTAGGTTTCCTTTACCGGCTTTAAATTCACAACCTGCAACAAACATATTGGTATTGCCATCTTCAATAAAAATAATTTCCACATCACTATGATAGTGTGCCAGTGTGTGCGTTTTAGGAAGGTCTTCATTGATAAGAGTTTCTGACGCCGCAAAGGATGGTCCCTGATTCAACTTATAACTATCATCATACTTTATCATCATAACATCAATATTATATCACTAAATCTAAAAAGTCAATACAATGTAAAATATTAGTCAATGTTGTTGATGAAATATCTATAAAAAGCAAGTACAATGATATTAACATAACAAAAAAGGAACAGATAAAATGAAAAAATGGATGATTCAGCATAACGGATATTTAAAGGCTGCTCACAAATTAGTTTCAGCAATTGAACCATATATCGATTACGTTATGTTTTGCGGCAACGAGCATAATACACATTATAACCCCATTATTTTATCAACAGATGATAACATCAGAGGCCTCAGCATTTTTGTCAGCGAAGCGGATGGTGAAAATCAAAAGATAGAAATCAAAGGTCAGGACGAAGCTCATCTTTTTTATGCTGTTTGTGATTTTAAAAATAAGTTTATTCCTTTCTTAAAATCAACAACTGAAGCATTTCGCAGAGCAAAATATCCTATGCTTTTTAAAACAGTTCTTCCGAAATACAATTATAATACTGCGCCAAAAATCAATCAGCGTGGCATCTGGACCTGGGGACATACCATTTACGATTACCGCCGTTTTATAGATAATATGGCCGAGCTTAAAATGAACACCATAATCATATGGAACGACTATGTTCCCACAAATATTGATGATGTTATTAAATATGCACACGAGAATTATATAAAGCTTTATTTAGGTTACGCCTGGGGTTGGGATACTGTTATGCCCAATGAACTTGATGATAATTATATTAATGGTATTATTGAGAATTCCCTTAAAATTCATCGTGAGCAATATAAACATATAAATTGCGACGGAATTTATTTTCAGACCATAACCGAGCATTCTAACGAAACTCTTAGTGGCCGCAGCGTTGCAAAGGTAGTAGTTGATATAGTCAACAAAATCGGTGGAGAAATTTTAAAAGAACAACCCGACCTTAAAATACTTTTTGGGCTACACGCAAACTCGGTAATTAATAATCTTAATGAAATCAAAAATGTTGATGAACGCATTTCTGTTATCTGGGAAAATGTTGGTTCCTATCCTTGGAATTATTACTATAATGACGAATATAATTTTGAAAAAACCTTAACCCTGACGAGAAACATTCGTGATCTCAGAACTAATGGAGAATTTGGTGGTGTTTTAAAATCATATATAAACCTTGATTGGACCAAATTCAAGCACCAAGAAGGGCCTTCCCCTATCGGCGTCAGCTCAGCCGGATACATAGAGCATCTTGAATCGGAGCGCCGTGAATACGAAAGATATTATCAGGCATCATGGCTTAAGTTAGCACCCTTAGCACCAAAAATCATAAAAGAATTCAAATATGATTCTATGATAACCATTTTAGTTGAAGATGCTTGTTTTGAGCAAAAAGTTAATCTCCCAACCAGCATTTATGCCGAACTACTTTGGGATTATGACCACAATATAAACGATATTCTTTACGAGGTTGCACTTAATCCTTTTGTAAATTTAATTTAAAAAATATCTTAAAAGGCCCTTTTTATATTAAAATAAAGTTAATTTATTCAGATAAAACAGAAAGCTTTATGCAAAACAATAAAAATCATTAATGAGACAGGTGAAAAAAATGAAAATTCAATTTTTAGGAACTGCTGCAGCTGAGGGAGTACCTGCTGTTTTTTGCAACTGTGACTTTTGCTTAAAAGTCAGAGAGTCAGGCGGAAAAGACATTCGCACACGCTCTCAAAGCCTTATTAACGACGAGTTGTTAATTGATCTTCCTGCAGACACATATCATCATTTTTTAACTCAGAATATTAAAGGAGATAGAATCAAATACCTCTTTGTCACCCATTCTCATCAGGACCATTTTTATCCTGATGAATTAAAAATGAGACAGGGTGGCTTCGCTCATAATATGGAGGTCTCAACTCTGAAAGTTTTTCTTAATGAGGGTGCATATAAAAAAAGTTTTGAAGATTTAAAGGAATGTAAAAATATAGAAATTAACCTTATTAAGCATTTTGAAACTGTTGAGATTGATGGATACAAAGTTACTGCTCTTCCTGCACGCCACCATGATGGCGATAACGCTAATATCTATATCATTGAGGGTGAAAAAACAATACTTTATGCTCACGACACAGGGTATTTTTATGATGAGGTTTTAAACTTTATAAAAAATAATAACTATAAATTTGACCTTGCTACATTCGATTGCTGCAGCGTTGACATTCCAACAAGCGACGAAGAGTGTCATATGGGACTTGCAAATATTTTCAGATTAATTGAAACTTTAAAATCCTTTGGAGCAGTAAATACCAATACCATAAAAGTCGTTAACCATTTTTCACACAACGGAAATCCTTTACAAAGTGTTTTGGAGGAAAGAGTTAAAGATAACGGATTTTTAGTTGCCTTTGACGGATGTAAAATTATTATATAAGAAACAAAAACCCACATTCTTCAAAAGAAGAATGTGGGTTTAATTTTATAAAGTTTTAAAGTGATTTTTTAAACTTTATTACTGAGCCGCATATACACTTACTTTCTTGCGGTCACGGCCAACACGCTCAAATTTCACTTTTCCATCAACCAATGCAAAAAGTGTATCGTCGCTTCCTTTTCCTACATTTTCACCGGGGTGAATATGAGTTCCGCGCTGACGAACCAAGATGTTTCCTGCAAGTACAAACTGACCGTCTGCACGTTTTACACCAAGACGTTTAGACTCAGAGTCACGTCCGTTCTTTGTAGAACCAACACCTTTTTTATGAGCAAAAAATTGCATACTTAATTTCAACATAACTTACACCTCCATACAGGAAATATGAATTGTATCTGGATAGTCATCAGATAAAAGTTTCAAATGCAACTGTAAAGCATTTAAAAAAGCTTCTGCATTTTCAGAACTATCCTTCAATAAAAGTTTCACCGAATTTTTCTTAACCTCAACTTGAGCATCATTAGCTAAAATCTCGGTAATTGCATTAACGGTGAGCTGCACAGCTGAACTTACACTGGCACAAACAATATCCTTTCCATACAAATCAAATTCTGCATGTCCGGAAATTTTGAAACCTTTTTGTTCGCTGTTTTTTTGGAAAAACTTAGCTTCAATCATAGAATTTAGGCTTTAATGGATTCAATTCTTACTTGAGTGTAAGGTTGTCTGTGACCCATTTTACGCTTTTCTCCTTTTTTAGGTTTGTAAGTAAATACAGTAATTTTCTTACCTTTACCATTTTTAAGGAGGGTAGCTTCAACTGAAGCGCCGTCAACATAAGGAGCTCCAACTTTAGCACCATTATCATCTGCAACAAGTACTACTTTATCGAAAGTTACTTTAGTTTCTGCTTCACCTTCGATTTTTTCGATAAATACTACGTCGCCTTCCTGAACACGGTACTGCTTTCCACCTGTTTCAATAATAGCGTACATCACAAGGCACCTGCCTTTTCTTTAATCTCGCTGTAACTCAGGCGCAGAGCTTAACCTCTGACTTTCTGCCCAGAACACGCGGCTAGAATATTATAACACAATTAAATACCTTTGTCAAACATTTTTATAAAATTTCTTTTTCTAAAATTTTTACCGCATTTTTTACAAGTTCGGCACACGAATATGCGTCTTTATTTGTTTGTTTAAAACTTATAAGTTCACGACAAATTATACTTCCGTTTTCTTTTTCAAATTCTCCTGCGAGTTTTTGAATAATAGCGTAAAGTTCTTTTTTGGAGGCATCTGCTTTCGGGTCATCATAACCTTTTAACATACTTAAAACAAACACCATACCGCTTACTGCACCACAAACTTCTCTGAGTCTTCCGATACCTCCGCCAAAACCCGAAACAAGCAAAGCAGCAGTTTTCTCTTCCATACCCATCAAATCAGCAAACGCTATTGCTACAGCCTGAGCGCAATTATAGCCTTCTTTAAATTTATTGTAAGCAATTTCCTCTCTTGTCATTAAATCAATTCCTCTAAAACATCGGCTGCATGTTCTACATAATCGCCTTCAAAAAGTTCAATTACACCCTGATCACAGTTTTTGGCAAACTCAGAATTTATAGGAAGCTTTGCAAGTATGGGTAAATTAAACTTGTTTGCTATTTCTTCAATATGGCTTTCACCAAACACATTAATCTTTTTATTACAATCAGGACAAACAATATAGCTCATATTCTCAATAAGTCCTAAAATCGGAATGTTCATCTGTTTTGCCATATTTACAGCCTTTTCAACAATCATAGAAACCAGTTCCTGAGGTGAAGCAACAATAATAATTCCGTCAAGAGGGATAGACTGAAAAACAGTAAGAGGAACGTCACCTGTTCCCGGAGGCATATCAACAAACATAAAATCAACATCGTCCCAGATAACATCGGTCCAGAACTGTTTTACTGTTCCTGCGATAACAGGGCCTCTCCAGACAACGGGAGTAGTTTCATTCTCCAAAAGCAGATTTACAGACATAATCGAAATACCTGTTTTACTCTTTACCGGAAAAATTCCACCCATTCCATCGCCCATAGCTTTTTCCTTAATCCCAAATGACTTAGGAATACTGGGTCCTGTAATATCTGCATCTAAAATAGCAGTTTTATATTCTCTTCTGCTCATTACAACAGAAAGCATTGAAGTAACCATAGATTTGCCTACTCCACCTTTTCCGCTGACAATACCGATAACCTTTTTGATATTACTTAACTCATGTGGCTTTTCAAGAAAATCCTCAGGAGAAACCTTTCTTGATTCACAATTTTCACCACAAGTGTTACAGTTGTGTGTGCAATTCTCGCTCAATTTATTCATTCCTTTCTTTTATACATGCAACAAAATCATTCCAATCTCATTACACAATTATAAAACTGCATTATTCAAAAGTCAATACAGATCTGGCCATTTTTATATGCGGACAACCCTCTTCAAGGTACTCTTCGCCATACATTTCAAAACCTTGTTTGAGATAAAATCCCGATGCACGGCACTGTGCCCCCAAAATAACTTTTTTACCGCCCAACTCCCGAACCTTTTTAACAATTTCTTCCATTAAAGTTGCGCCTGATCCTGTGCCACGAGATTTCTTTTTAACTGCAATTCTGCCGGCATACCACACATCATCGCCATAATAAAAAATTCTCGCACAACAGATTTCCTCACCATTTTCATAACCTACAATATGTAAAGCTTCGTTATCTTTATCATCAAATTCCTCTTTAAAGCCCTGCTCATTAACAAAGACTTCTTCTCTGATTTTAAAAGCGTCTTCTACCACTTTATCAGGTGATTTTGCCCATTTAAATTCCATAATTTTCTCCTATAAATCAATTGATTTTACAAATTTATTATCTTTGAATATATCAAGTAATTTAAATACATCATATCCCTTGGGTAATCTTACAAAAAGCTTTAAATCCATACCCGTTTCGGGAATTTTTTTGACTTTCATATTTAAAATATCAATTTTCTCTTTTGAGAAAACTTCCTTGATATAATCAATTGACTCTGCAGAATCGTTAATAAGAACGCTTATCTCCTCTGCTATATGAAGTTTTGAATCAAACCATTTTCCATGCAGAATAGTTTGCATTATAAAAACTGCAACAGTTGAAGCAATTCCGATTACATACATTCCCGAACCAATAGCCATACCAACACCTGCTGTAGTCCAGATGCCTGCCGCAGTTGTAAGACCACTTATTGTCTGCCTGCGCACGAAAATCATTCCTGCACCTAAAAAACCTACACCCGAAACTATCTGAGAGGCAATTCTTGACGGGTCAAGCTTTATATCCTCAATCATCGGCAACAAATCAAAGAATCCGTATTTTGACACAAGCATTATAAGTGCCGAACCGAGCGCCACTATCAAATGCGTACGTATTCCCGCCTCTTTCATTCTGTTTCTTCTTTCGTATCCTATCACAGCACCGCAAAATGCCGCCAAAAGCATACGCAGAACATATTCACCCTGCATTAATAAAAAATCCATCTCTTTTCCCCCTGTTTTCATAATATCTCTTTAAGCATCATAAGCCTGATTCATATGATTAATTATTATATCACTTTTTTATATTTCTGTAAACATAAGGAAAAACCTGTTTATAACAACAGGTTTTTATTTAAAAAATATTTCTTTTTATCTTTAAAGGTTTTCCTTCTATTTTATTATATGGAATTTCACAGGTATTTTGACAACTCCCCTTATTATAACAAATATATTCTTTACTCCCGTCCTCACCATGAATGACCTCATACACTATATTTTCCCCACATTTTATGCAATATCTTACTTTAAAACTTTTATATTTATACAATAAAATCCCTCACTTTCAAAATCATTATATGCTCACAGCCAATAAAATAAACGTCATTTTTAAAAAAGTTGTATATTTTTCAGAATATTCTCCCATTATTATTTCATATACTATAACAATTTTATAATGAAAATGAAGGTGGTAAGATAAATGGAATCTGCAATTAAAAATCTGTTTGAATCTGCTGTTTCAAAGCGCAAAAAGAAACAAAACAATGAAAAGGAAAAACTTATAGAAGAAATAAACGATTTAAAACTTAAGCTTAATGCAGCACAAAACAGATTTGAGTTTGTAAGTAGTGACTCGGATATTGAATCTACTATTTATGAAATAGAATCAATAAATATAAGATACCGCCATCTTTTACGTAAAGCAAAAGAACAAAATCTTTCAATAAGTCCTTTGGATAACTGGTAACAAAAAAGCAATGATAAGATTTTCTTATCATTGCTTTTTATTAAAAAATATTATTGCAATCGGACGGGAATTCAAAATTACCTTTTGAAAGATTTATTTCTGTTATATCTGCAGATTCAGGTGCACAAGCTCGTTTAAATCTGCTGAAAATAAATCTCTTTAAAAAAACACTTAAGCATCTTTTAATTTCTTCTTCGTTGATGTCCTTAAAGGCTTTTTTTGCATAAAACTCTATATCTTCACCCGACAAGCCATATCTTATCAGATAGTAAAGGAAGAAGTCATGAAGCTCATAAGGGCCTAAAATCCCTTCTGTTTTTTGTGCAATATTCCCCGCATCATCAGAAGGAAGAAGTTCAGGACTTATAGGAGTATCTAAAATATCTTTTAAAATATCACCGCAACATTCAAACACATCTGTATCGGATAAATATGACACTATTTTTCTCATCATGGTTTTTGTGATACAGATATTCACATTATAATTTGAAATATGATCTCCTGCAAATGTGCAAAATCCAAGTGCCGACTCAGATAAATCTCCGGTACCTACAACAATTCCACCCACCATATTTGCAACATCAAGAAGAATTTGTGTGCGTTCTCTCGCCTGTGCATTTTCATAAGTGACATCGTGAATTTCGGAATCTTTACCTATATCCGAAAAATGCAACATCACAGAATCCTTTATGGAAATTTCCTTAATAGTACAGCCTAAAGCCCTCATTAAAGCCATAGCATTTTCATAAGTTCTGCCACTTGTACCAAACCCCTTCATAGTGACAGCTACGATATTTTCTGAGGGAAGGGATAAAATTTCAGTGGCTTTTTTGCACACAAGCAGAGCTAAAGTAGAATCTAATCCCCCCGACACACCAATAACAAGTTTTTTAATTTTGGTATTTCTTAGTCTTACCGCCAAAGAGGACGCCTGAAGATTAAAAATCTCATCTAAAAAGCCATCGGATTTAAAAGCAAGAAAGGGATCTTTAAAAACATCAATATCTGAATCGGAGCAGGTTTCAACTTCAAATTTCACTGCCCCATCTCTAAAAAAAAGCGGTAATTTATGAGTCCTTTTATATCCTTTTATGATTTTTTCATCAATAGTGGATTTATAAAAAATACTTTCAAAAATATTATCATTAAAAAAGATTTCATCGCCAAACGAATAATCCGCAACTATACCTTTATACAAATTTGGTGCAGAAGTATCTCCTGCTCCTCCATTAAGATAAATAAGCTTACAACCTAATGCAGAAGAAGTAACCGAAAGAATCTTTTTAAGAGTTTCATCATTACCTGCAACAGCAGGTGTTTGATCACAAACAAGTAAAAGCTCTACATCTTTTAAATCCTGAAGATCAAACAGAAGCTCCCCGATTCCCTTTAAATAAAGACAAGTCTTAAGTCCATTCAAATAAAAAATAAGATAATTGCCAATATTCAAAGTTTCTGTTTTTTCACCTTTTGAAAAAACAAAATAGGAAATTTTCCCGTCAATACCATAACTTCCCATAATCAAAACCGACTCGGTAGCCTCTGATAATTTTAAGAAAGCCTTTCTTGTTTTTTCAATAAAACTTTCACTTAAAGCTAAATCTCCTACATTTCCGCCCAAACAATAAGGAGGAAGTAAAAACACTCCACAATCTTTATTATCTTTCAAAAAAGGGATAATTAAATCAGCCGACTTATCTGCGTCAGCAAGAACAACTTTATTTGACAATACTCCCATTTCCATAAATGCGGGCATAATATTTCCTCCAATCAAACTCTATATAAAATAATATAACATATTTTAAAAATTTTTTCCAGTATTACTATATCTTTTTTAAAAATTCACTAAAACAAAAAGACACAGCTTTAAAAACTGTGTCTTTTTCTCTTAAAAATTTTCATAAAAATCAAAATTAATTAAAATATTTATTTATAATTTTTTGAGCAGTTTTATCATCATCGGTAACGCAGAAAACTAAATATTCTCCATCTTTATTAAGCAGAAATTTATCTATTTTTTCTACCTCTTTGGGAAGATAATCCTCATATTCGTCTCTTAAATCTCTAAGGAAAAGCAACACCTCATTATAAGTTTTCTGTGTGTTATACTTACCTCTTGTTTTAAAAACAGCTACCATTTCAGAAGTTGAACCACTTCCTAAATACATTGCAATATCTTCTATATCATCTTCTAAATCAAAAAGCTGACGAGCTATTTCATCTTCAAGCAAAAATAATTCATCATCATAATCAACAGCTGTAGCAAGTTCCTTTGCAAAATCATCAATATTCATTTCAAGTGTTTCATTTTTACCACAAGCTGACATCAGAAATACAGACACAAGTAAAAAAGCTATTATCTTTTTCATTTTAACTCCCTCTTTAATACGTATTATCTTTTAAATATTCAAACCATTTAATGCAATAATCTTTATTTAAATGCACTCCATCTGTTGAAGCATATTGAGGTAAATACCCGTCCTCATCTGCAACCGCCTCAGAAACATTCAAATAAATAGTTCCTTTAGCTGTCGCCATATCTTTAATTAAATCATTATATTCATTTATCTTGTCCATATTATAAACAGCGTCAGAAGAAGATTTTTCCTCACTCACAGGCAAAATCGATTGAATATAAATTATTGCATCAGGATTTATTTCTCTTATTTTATCTATAATCAAAGCATATTTTTCAATAAAAATATCACTGTACGCCCAACCAAGTTCATTTATACCAAGCATGATATAAACCTTATTAAATTCTGATTTTTCTGAAAGTGCCTCTATAACTGACAGCTTTTTTCCATTCATCTCAACAGTAGGCTTATCAAAGACGGTATCTACCTTAAGCCCCTTATCCATATATGCAGTAGTATTCCCCAGTCCATTATAATAAATGAGTCCCTGAGTTCTTGAATTACCAATAAAAACAGCATCGTCAAAATAACTTTTATCTACAGTTTTTTTAGTAACTTCATCATACTCTATTATACTTTCCTCAGAAATTTCAGAACTTATTTCTGCAGGGATACTGCTTTCATTAAAATCAGAGAAAGATGCTATCTCAACATTCTCTTTTTCACAAGCATAAAGAAAAAGTGCAGAGAATGTAAAAATACATACAATAAGAATTTTAAATATACTTTTATATGTCATCTTTAAAACTCCTTAATTCAACTTCCTCCTTAATTATAACATAAATTTGTGTAAAAGCAAATTTTTCTACAAAATTTTACATTAAAATACTTCCCACTCTGAAAATCACAAATGCCACAGCATAAGCAATTAAAGTTTGAAATACAGCAGTAAATAAGGCACTTTTGATTGAACCCATTTCCCTTTTTGTTGCTGCAAATGCCGCCATACAAGGCATATAAAGCACAGTAAATACCAAAAAAGAAAATGCCGACAAGGGGGTGAAAATATCCCCTAACAGAATTCCAAGCTGAGTATTATTTACAGCACGAGTTAAAATTGTAATGGTACTTACAACAGATTCTTTTGCAGTAAGTCCTGTAATAAGTGCAGTAGATGCTCTCCAATCGTTAAACCCGATAGGTGCAAAGACAGGTGCTATCAACTTGCCGATTGAAGCTAAGATACTCTCAGAACTATCCACCACCATATTCAGTCCCCAATTAAAGCTCTGCAGAAACCAAATAACAATGGTGGCAATAAAAATAATTGTAAAAGCTTTTTTTATGAAATCTTTTGCCTTTTCCCACATATCAAGTATAACGTTTTTAAATGACGGTAACCTGTAAGCAGGAAGCTCCATTACAAAAGGAACAGAATCACCTTTAAAAACAGTTTTCTTTAAAAGAAGTCCTGATAAAATTGCAACTATAATTCCCAAAAAATAAATTGAAAACATCACAAGTCCACCATGTTTTGGGAAAAAAGCAGCTGTAATCATACCATATATCGGAAGCTTTGCACTACAAGACATAAAAGGAGTCAGGACAATAGTCATTTTTCTGTCACGTTCACTTGAAAGAGTACGTGTCGCCATAATAGCAGGCACACTGCAACCAAATCCGATAAGCATCGGTACAAACGACTTTCCTGATAATCCAATCTTGCGAAGAAGCTTATCCATAACAAAAGCCACTCTCGCCATATAGCCACTGTCTTCCAGCATAGACAAAAAGAAAAACAAAAGCACAATTATCGGCAGAAATGATAATACACTTCCAACTCCCGTGCAAACACCATCTATCAAAAGTGAATGTATCCAAGGTTTTATATCCATTCTCAGTAACATTTGCGAAAATGCCATAATAACATTATCTATACCGTTCTCCATCAATCCCTGAAGAGGTGCACCAATAACTGAAAATGTCAGCCAGAATACAAACAGCATAATCATCACAAAAATCGGTATTCCAAAATATTTATGCGTAAGAATTTTATCAATTTTTTCAGAACGGATCTGCTCTTTAGTCTCACTGTGTTTAAAAACAGAATCAGCGCAAATCTTTTCTATATATCCATATCGCATATCAGCAAGTGCCGCCTCATGGTCAATTCCAAGCTCATATTCCATTTCCTTGACAATATGCTCTATAATATGTCTTTGATTATCAGTTATCCCCAAAGCTGTAGCCATCGGCTCATCACCCTCTACAAGTTTTGTAGAGGCGAAACGGGTAGAATATCCGCAAAATCTTGCCTGATCTTCAATAAGATGTGCAATAGAGTGAATTGCTTTATGCACAGGTCCCACACAAAAGTCCATTTTTTTAGGCAATTCTTTTTCTGACAAGGTTTTAATGATAACTCTCAAAAGCTCAGAAATACCTTCGTTTTTTCCTGCAGAAATCGGTACAACAGGCACTCCTAAATAATCAGAAAGTTTTTTAACATCTATATAATTTCCACTTGCCCTTACCTCGTCCATCATATTAAGTGCCACAACCATAGGAATTCCCAATTCCATAAGTTGTAAGGTAAGATAAAGGTTTCTTTCTATATTAGTCGCATCTACAATATTTATAATAGCATCGGGCTTCTCATTTACCAGAAAATCCCTTGTTACTATTTCCTCAGAAGTATATGGAGAAAGAGAATAAATACCCGGTAAATCCACTAAAACAGAATTTTTATGCTTTAAAATATTTCCTTCTTTTTTCTCAACCGTAACACCGGGGAAATTCCCCACATGCTGATTACTTCCTGTAAGTCTGTTGAAAAGTGTTGTTTTTCCGCTGTTCTGATTTCCAATCAGCGCAACTAAACTACTCACTTTAATACCTCCTCTAAGCCTTAGTCACTCCATGAACTTCTATTTTTGCCGCTTCTTCACGTCGTATAGTTAAAACGTAACTTCTGAGATACAGTTCTATTGGATCACCCATAGGAGCAACTTTTCTTACAATAACCGCAGTATTAGGTGTAAGGCCCATATCAAGCAGTCTTCTTCTTAACGCACCCTCTCCGCCTATTTGTGTAATTATACCCATATATCCCGGTTTTACATTATCTAATGTCATTACTGTTCTCCTTTTTATTTGATTCCCGCTTTATAATCATTAATATTGCCCAAAAGCTCACTATCATCAGTCAAGACCTGAGTGTAACTTTCAGGTACTGAGCCTACCACTATCGTTTCCGCCAAAATAACTTCTGCAGGGGTAGAAACATTCACACGGCAAAATGAAGTAATCGCAGTTATTTCTACTGATATTTCAATCACAATGCTATGCCTTGTCTGATTAATTCCCGAAGCTTCTATTTTGCTCAACGTCTTTACATCCAAAGCTCCTGCCGGAATAAAGCTGCATTCTATCATAGGGCCCTTTGCAGACAAAAAAGCATTACCTGACATATTTCCAAGCGGAATTTTCACGCTGTTTTTAGAATATGCGTTAAGCTTTTTAATGATTTTTTCTGTAATATCAGTTTTAACTAAAGCAATTTTATCTATTTTAGTTTCTATCGAAACAACCTTCCCCATATTATCCTTATTGACTTCAATAAGATCAAACGAAGTATCTGCAAGTGTCTCTTTAATGCTGTCATTTATTGTTTCAAGTGCTAACACTTTTGCAGAATATCCGGCTCTTTCTGCCACTTCTTTTCTGAACTGCTTAACAAAATATGTAGAAAAGGCTATCAGAATAAAAAATACTAAAAAACATACTGCTACTTTAAAATTAATTTTTTGTCTTTTTCTCATTTCGAATACCCCTTTTAAGAGATATTCTTATTTTATGCTAAAATAAATCATTTTGTGCAAAAACTGTTTTTTAATATCATCGTGTCACCATTAATAGTACATAAAAAGCTGACACTTAAGCATACCATTATAAAGCTTACGCCTTTTTGTCGCTTTTCTTCCAAAAATGTTTTCAAAATTCTCATCAGGAGAAATAATATAATAATTAATACCGCTGTCTTTTTTGAAAACATCTCCCATTGTTTTATAAATTTCATGCGCCTTTGAAATATTTAAAAGTCTTTCGCCATAAGGTGGATTAGTCACCAATACACCCTTATCAGAAATCGGATTAAAGTCTTTCACATCACGAATCCGTATTCTGACTTTAGATGCTACCTTTGCCTTACTTGCATTATCAAGTGCAAGTTCTACAGAACTTGCATCTATATCACTTCCATAGCCCATAAAATTAGCGTCGCGATGTATAAGGTCAAGACCTCTTGCCCGTTCTTCTCTGAAAACCGATTCAGGAATACAATCCCAATGCTGACAAGCAAACTTTCTTCCTATTCCCGAAGGAATGTTACAAGCCTTCATAGCAGCCTCAATAAGCAACGTACCTGAACCACAAAAAGGATCATAAAATATCGTATCTTTTTTAACTCTTGCCAAATCTATCATTCCCGCAGCAAGGGTTTCTTTGATGGGTGCTTCATTTGAATTTTTACGATACCCGCGTTTATGAAGCCCGGCACCCGAAGTATCAAGCATTATTATAACTTTATCCTTTAAAATGGAAAATTGTATCTGATGCAAAGCACCTGTTTCCTCAAACCACGAAACTCCGTATTTTTCTTTCAAGTGTTCCACTGTAGCTTTTTTAATAATCTTCTGGCAATCAGGAACACTGTGTAACTGAGAATGAAGAGAATAACCTTTTACAGGAAAAGCGTCGTGCTTTCCTATAAACTCTTCAAAAGGGATTTTCTTTGTACCTTCAAAAAGCTCATCAAACGTAGTTGCCTCAAATTCTGAAAGCTTTATAAGTACCCTTTCAGCTGTACGGAGTGTGAGATTTGCTCTGGCAAGAATAGTATAATCGCCCGAAAACTCTACCTTTCCGTCTGTTACTTCTACATCTTCTCCGCCCATTCTTTTGACTTCGCCTGAAAGTATTCCCTCCAGTCCAAATATGCAAGGTGCTATATAGCGATATTTTTTCATTTATTACCTTCCCCATAAACAATAAAAAAGGCGGACACCAGTCCGCCTTTTTAATTTATTAAGACTTTCCAGATACTTATATTGTATCACAAAAAATCATTTTTGAAAAGCATTATTTCACAGGAATAATTAACCCATAACCCTCATTTTTTCTTTTATATACAACATTTATATCTCCCGATGAAGCATTTAAAAATACAAAGAAATTATGTCCGAGCATATTCATTTGTAAAATTGCCTCTTCTTCGTCCATAGGTCTTAATGAAACTTCCTTCAGCCTGATAACGTCATACTCTGCCTCAATAAATGGTTCATCAAACGACGTTTCAAATCCGGAAGCCTTTACTTTTTTCTGAAGCTTTGTCTTATTTTTACGAATGCGACGAATTATAGTTTCGATAGCTTCGTCCAAAGCCTCAAGCTTACTTTCGCTTATCTTTTCAGCACGGAATACCAATCCATTTGCCCAGACAGTAAGCTCAACGGTAACTAACTCTTTCTGAGTGGAAACAGTGACCTGCGCCTTGGAATCATCAAAAAACTTATCCAGTTTTTCAAGTTTTTTCTGAGCCTTTTCCTTAAAAGAATCGCTTAAAGTGATTTTTCTTGCAACAAATACAGTATTCATAGTCATGCCTCCTATTTTTCATTTAGTAAAAATTAATTAAAATTTCTACTACAACTATAGTATAACATAACTATACAAAAATTTCTATTGTTTTTAATAAAATTTGTGAAAAAGTTATAAAACGATTGTCTTGTGTCTTGTTACATGACAACCAATATTAACAGCAAGCGGTAATCCTGCTATATGAGTAGGGTAAGTTTCAATGTTAACAGCAAATGCGGTAGTCTTTCCACCGAAGCCCTGAGGCCCTATATTAAGCTTGTTAACTTCATTTAAAATATCCTCTTCAAGTTTTGCATAGAAGGGATTATCATTTCTCTTTGAAATATCACGGCATAAAGCTTTTTTTGAAAGATATGCGCAATACTCAAAATCGCCGCCGATACCTATTCCGATAACCATTGGCGGACAAGGATTTCCTCCTGCTTTTTTTACTGTTTCTTTCACATTTTCTATTATATCTTCTCTTGTTGCTGAAGGGTTAAGCATCTTTATCTCTGACATATTTTCACTGCCAAATCCCTTAGGCGCAACAGTAATTTTAACGCTATCTCCTTCAACTATTGACAAATGAATAACAGCAGGAGTATTATCACCGGTATTTTCCCTTAAAAGAGGATCTTTAACTATCGACAACCGCAAAAAACCTTCGGTATATCCCTGTGCTACCCCTTTATTTATAGCTTCTTTAAGATCTCCGCCCACAATATGTACATCCTGCCCCAATTCCAGAAAAACAACTGCCATTCCGGTATCCTGACAAATAGGCACGTCAAGTTCTTTTGCCGCTTTCAAATTCTCGCACAAATCACAAAGAACCTCTTTAGAAATTAAATCAGTTTCTGCCTCTGTACTGCTATACAAAGCATCACAAAGTGAAGTGGGAAGGGATAAATTAGCTTCTATACACAAATCTCTTACGGCATTTGAAATCTGAATGACATCAATTTCTCTCACAGATAAAACCTCTTTTCAATTACAGACATTTTTCTCCGTTTATAAAAACCTGTTCAGGATGATTATATGGTGAAAACGGATCTCCGTTATATAATACAAAATCTGCATCTTTTCCTACTTTCAGAGAACCGACTCTGTCATCAATTCCCACAATACTTGCAGGATAAATAGTAATCATCTTCAAAGCCTCATCATAATCAAGCCCTGCACCCACAGAAACTCCGGCTGACAAAGGAAGATACTGGATAGGTGTTTCGGGATGATCGGTGCAAAGTGCAGTTTTAATTCCTGCATCAAACATCTTTTTAATACCATAAGTTTCCAAGTTTTTAAGTTCCGGTTTAGAACGGTCACCTAAAACAGGCCCCGCAATAATCCCTAACTTCTCATCAGAAAGTATATCAGCAACAAGATGTCCTTCGGTACAATGACAAATCACCAGATCAAGATTAAACTCTTTTGCAATACGGATAGCTGTAAAAATATCATCTGCACGATGAGCATGAAAAAAAGCTTTTACTTCCCTTTTAATAACCGGTAAAAGTGCCTCACATTTAATATCATACTCAGGCTCGCTATCCTCTGAATTTTCTATATCATTCAAATAACGTGCTGCTTTTTTTAACTGTTCTCTTATCAAAGCCGCTGTCGCCATACGGGTATTAGGAGCTTGATTTTTATCATTATATACGCTTTTGGGATTTTCGCCTAAAGCAAATTTCATTCCCACCGACTCATTTAAAACCATATCGTCAATGCGTCTGCCTTTAGTTTTAATTGCAGCAAAACTACCGCCTATTGCATTCGCACTTCCGGGGCCGGTCAAAACAGTAGTAACGCCACCCTCCAATGCTTCTTTAAAAGTCCTATCAAGAGGATTTATGGCATCAATAGCACGAAGCTGAGGAGTCACGGGATCGGTTTCTTCATTTCCATCGTCGCCTTCAAATCCCAATGAATCTTCCCACATACCTAAATGACAATGAGCATCAACAAATCCGGGGTACAATGTCATACCCTTTGCATCAAATACATCAGTTTCCTCATCAGGTACATTTTCCATATCTCCGATTTCAGCGATTTTTCCATCCAAAACAAGGATATATCCATTCTGATAATCCTTATCTTCCATCGTTTTGATATTAGCATTAATAATAAGCATAAAAACTCCTAAACTTAAATTTCTGTCTCAATATAAATTATCCGTTCTTTTTAAGAAATTCTGCACAACGGGCAGCTTCTTCAATACCACTGGGGCTTAATTGTTCACTCTCTACAATCATGGTAAGTCCCATATCTTTAGCCTTTGCGATTACATCTCTTACGGGAGCAGAGCCTTCACCCAAAGCACAGCCCGTTACCTCAGGATAACGCAAACCATCTTTTAAATGAATACAGCCAATAAGTCTGTGTCTATATTCTTCAAGTACCTCAAGCGGATCACGACGGGCAACAAAAACCCAGAAAGTATCAATTTCAAATTTAACATTGGTTTTTTCCATAAAATACAAATTAGGATAAATAGCATCTTTATTAAGTACAAACTCTCTGTGATGATTATGATACCCAAGCTCTATTCCGTACTCAGCAAGCATCGGTCCGTATTTATTAATCTTTTTTACTGCTGTATCGATAGCTTCCTTTGTGGTAAAATCAATTCCCGGAAGAATATATTTTGTGTTTTTAATTGTCTGATGGTACTTTACTGTCCCCATAAAATCTTCTTCAAGACTTGCCATATTAGCATGTGCACCGGAAATTGTGAGGTTATATTTATCAAGCCATTCCCTCACTTGCTCAGCACTATGTCCGTAAAATCCTGCAGATTCCACAAATTTATAGCCTAACTTGGAAACTTTCTTAAGCATTTCCTCGTAATTTTTCTCTGCTAAGTCTCTGACACTATAAAGTTGAAGTCCATAATCCATAATCAAAAACTCCTTTTGATAATTTTATTACATTATATCACATCAAACCCGCTAAATCAACAAAAACGACCTTTTAAAAAGGTCGTTTTTATTTTATAGTCATATATTTATCCAGCAGAAAGGAGTTTCCATCGCTTTTTTACCGGCTTCGATTATTGCAATTACATCAACAGTCTGACTGTGAGGGAAAAGCACTTCACCTGTATCAAAAAATCTTATTAAATCCTCAATGAAGAGAATAAAGAAATTAGAAACAACCTTGTGTCTTTGAGAAGAGTTATCTTCTGAAACTGTGGTAATTTCAAAAGAAAAATCCGGATCATTACGATGAAACATGTGCGCCGTTTTACCATTTTCAAACTCAATTATCATCTCAGGATGTTTTTCACTTCCCAAAAACATAACTCTTTTTGCTCTACACTCCATGAGCATTACAATAGGCTCTATCTGATGAATTGAATAAGTTTCAAAAGTGCCCGGACCTTCACTGTAAATTCTTTCAATTTTTGATTTATCTACAGAATTCCACTCAGAAGCAAATCTTAAAGCAGAACTCGAATAGCATTTTGTATTGTGTTTATCGGCATTTTCAAAAATCCTCAAAGCAGTTGCCTTATCAGGTGCAAAAGTCTTATCTATATAAGTAGGTTTCCCTGATTTCAAAGGAAGATTTGACAATTCCTCATGCATTTCACAATTATCAGGCGATAAAACAATTAAAAAATCTGATTTTTCAATAACTTCTTCAATACTATTCGCGAGAGGTATATTATGCTCTTTTGACCACTCTTCATTAGTCTTTCCGTTAGGGTTATCAATTTTTGCATAAGCACAACAAATTTCATATCTCCCTTTAGAACTTTCCTTTAAAAAAGCAGGGTAATTATTTGCATGCCATTCGTCAAGATAATAATCTATAAAACCTATTTTTTTATTCATAGTGTTACCTCATTATGTATTTCTGCAGAACGATAAATTGCATCCATCATTTTTGAAGTAATAATATTTGTATCAATATGAGAAGGCATTTTTTCCTTATTTTCAATACACTCAATAAAACTATCAATTTCATTCTGGAACATATTAACACTCTGCATCTGAAATGTTGTCTTTGTAAGCATATTATTCTTAGTGGAATACAAAGTAAAATCAGCACCATAGTTAAGTCTAATACCGCCCTTTGTACCAATGAAATCTATAAACATTTCATTTTCGCCAATATTCTGTGCCCATGCACCATTAAATAAAATGACAGGTCCTTCTGTTCTTATAATACCGCTTACACCCTCTTCTACGGAATAAACACCATCCATTTTAGGAGGTCCTGCCCACATAGAGGTATAAACATATTCATTTATGGGATTACCGAGTTTTGAGAATTTTTCTGCAGAAACAGTTTTTGTAACGGGATCACCGCAACAATACATAACGATGTCAAAGAAATGAACACCCCAGTCAATCATTACACCGCCACCTGCAACATCAATATTGGTAAAATCTCCGCCAAGTCCCGGAATACTTCTGTGATGTCTGAAGCTTACATAAACCTGATAAATATCACCAAGCTCACCAGCATCAATCAATTCCTTAATTTTATTAACAGCAGTATTAAAGCGGTTAACAACACCTATGTTCAAAACCTTACCTGTCTCGTGCTGAGTTTTTTGCATCTCAAGAGCTTCTTCATAAGTTCTTGCTGCAGGTTTTTCACATAATACATTCTTTCCTGCTTTTAAAGCGGCAATAGTGATAATACTATGCATATGATTAGGTGTGCAGACAGAAATTGCCTCAACTTCTTCATCCTCAAGTACCTTTTTGTAATCTGTAACTGCAATTCCGCAACCATATTCTTCTACTGCTTTTTTTGCTCTCTCTTCAATTATATCGCAAAAATACTTGATCTCTGTCTTTTCATTATTAATATATGCCGGAATGTGCTGTCCATTTGCGATAGTACCGCATCCAATAACTGCAACCTTCATTTTAATAACCTCATTTCTTTATTTCATTGGTTTTATTTTAACATTAAAATAAAAATAGTGCAATATTTTTATTGTATTTTTTAAAAGAAAATAAAAAATAAGCTGTAGTAAAATTACTACAGCTTATTTATTAAATTTTAAATGTTAATACTTAGTTTGCGGGGCCTAAAGTTACACTAGCACCACCGAAGTATTTAGCAAGTCTCAACAAGTCAGAACGGTTAACTCTTCCGTCGCCTGTTACATCGGAGTTAGCTTCGTTGATTTCGACAGTAGCACCACCGAAGTATTTAGCAAGTCTCAACAAGTCAGAACGGTTAACTTTACCATCGCCTGTTACGTCACCATACATGATGGTAACAGCTTCTTCAACTGTTACAACACATACTGCAGATGTAGCAGTTTTTGCATCTTCGCCCAAAGTGTTAGTAACAACAACTTTGTAAGAACCTGCATCAGCCACAGCAACAGCTGCAATAGTGTATGTAGCATTTGTTGCACCTGCGATAGCGTCATCGCCTTTATACCACTGGTAGCTCAAAGTACCTTCGTCAGAAGTTTCAGCAACTACAGAAAGTGTCAAAGCGTCGCCTTCTGTCAATGCAGCAGTTGTAGCCAAATCAGTTGTGATTGTGGGAACTGCAGCTTCTTCGGGCTCTTCAGGAGGAGTAACTACTACATCACATACCATTGTACCAATGGGTTCAGCTGTCTGAACATTTTTGAATACAGCGATTTCAGAGAGTGACATACCACCCCAAGCTCCTTCGGGAGCTACTTCAGGTTTAATAACAGTTACTTTTACGCCGTCAGCTACGATAGTATTTTCAGATACAAATGCATAAGTTGTACCTACTGTAGCAGCAGGAATATCCTGACAGTTTGTAACTTCAATCCACTCACCATCGATCAATACTTCGATTATGATACCTGCGGGAGATGCTACTGCCAAACT
Organism: Fumia sp.; assembly: GCA_045645505.1. Lineage (GTDB taxonomy): Bacteria > Bacillota > Clostridia > Oscillospirales > Ruminococcaceae > Fumia. Next base: position 38,552 of record JAZRIW010000029.1, on the reverse strand, counting down.
GGAAGGATTGTTCCAGGAAACATTTACTTCTTTGAATGCCATACCAGCTTTTTCATATGTGAAATATGCAGGAGTGTCAGAGAATGTAATGTTCTTCTTGTGGTCAACAGCATCTGTGCTGATCATACCATCTGTCAATACAGCCATATCTGTTGTTCCCATGTATGCAAATGTAGCTACGTTGGACTCTGCAACAAGACCACCGATCAAGCTGAATTCAACTTCTTTAAGTGTATCTGTTACAGTAGCGCCTGTAGGTCTTGTGTAAGCTTCGATTTCTTTAACGAATGCATAAGGAGCACCGTCAAATACGAATTTAACACCATCAGCTGTGATAGGAGTATCAGTAGAGAGTACTGCAGTACCAGAAGCAGGTACATTGCTGTACATTGCTGTCCATTCACTACCGGACTTAAAGTAAATAGTTGTCTTAGGTACTGTGATACCTGCGTTTGCATCTACATAGTATTTAATCATAAATTCAGAGATATCCATAGGAGCGTCGAAGGAGAATTCAACTTCTGCACCTTTCTGCTGTGCGTTGAAGTAATCTTCGCCATAGAAGTCACCAGATATTTCACCGTCAGTAAGAGCAGTACCGTCATCTCTTGAAGCACCATTATACCAGTTTTCTACGTTATTTGTATAACTAAGACCTGCAAAGAGGTTATCGTTATAAGGCATAACTTCGAGTTTGCCTGCACCGGATGTAACAACTTTATCAAATACCTGGATTTCAGAAATACACATAAATCCGGAGTTGTTCATAATAGTAATTCTGATCTGGTCTGCTTCGATAGCATTATTAGAAGCAAATGCAACCACTTTACCTGCTGTTACGTCAGCAAAGGAGTTCTTTTCACCGATAAGTTTCCATTCGCCATCGATAAATCCTTCAACTATAATGCTCTTAGGAACTACTTCGAGGTCTGAGATATCAGGTAAACCTAAAGCAAGGCTTACTTCATTAATGCTCATTCCTTCTGTATCATATACAAATACTACAGGAGTAGTATTAGAGAATGTAACGAATGCCTTGTAGCCTTTATCGTCAGTTGGCATAATACCATCTGTCAAGCTTGCATAATCTTTACAACCATCCCAAGGTTTTGAAAGTGTTTCATACAATGTAGAACCTTCTGCAGGAGTAAGACCGGTAAGCAAGTTAACATCAGCTTCTTTCAAAGGAGCATCAATGTTAGAATAAGTCTTTCTTGAGTATGCAGAAATTTCAGAAATGAACAAGTAACTAGCTTCGCGTTTGAATTCAAATCTCAATTCTTTAGCAACGATAGGAGTATCTGTTCCGAGTGTATAATGTCCGCTTGTCAAAGCTTTACCAAAGTAAGGAGTCCAGTCTTCATCTGTGCTGGATTTAGCATATACAGTAACCTTTGCAGGATAGTAAACACCACTTACGCCACCACCCATGGTATCAAATACGATTTCACTGATCTCTTTATCTTCGCCTAAATCAAAATTGATTGTAGCATCTTCACCAGTTACACCATAGTAGTTTGAGCTATAGAAGCTTTCTACTACTGTTCCGTCAGTAAGGAAAGTAGAAGCAGAGTCATTAGCACCATCTTTATACCAGCTTGAACCATTATGAGTATAAGTCAAACCTGCGAGAATGTTAGTGTTAGGAACATAATCTTCCATAGGAGCATCCATAGCTGCACCTGTGGGTTTAGCATAAGCTTCTAACTCTTTCAAGAATACGAAGCCGGAAAGACCTACAACATGAAGTTTCAAAGCAGAAGCTGTAAATTCTTCTTCAGCTGTGAAAACGAATGTAAGTTTATTAGTCTCACCGTTAGGTCTGTCAACGATTTTAACCCATTCATCAGAACCGGGTTCTTTATATTCAATTTCGATATATTTAGCAGAAGCAATACCGTCTCTACCAGCAATTACAGTCAAGATAATTTCCTGGAATGTAACAGGATCAGCACCAAAATCAAATGTTACTACAGCATCACCGCCGGTAGCACCAAAGTGTCCACTACCATAACCGCTTCCGATGTATGTATTACCATCTGTGAGATAATAATCGGGGCCTTCGTCAGTAACATTTACGTTGTACCATCCGGCAACTACAGATGTGTAACCTTTGCCTGCCAAAACGTTTTCGTTAGTATAACCAACTTCCATTTTGCCGTCATAAGCTTCACCTGTGGGTTCAGCAAAAGCTTCAATTTCGTCGATGAAGTTATAACCTTGACCTTTATCTGAATAGAAAGTAAATCTCAAGCCAGCAGCTGTGATAGCTTCATCAGATACAGCAATAGCAGTATTTTTGTAATCTGTAGGCATAATTGCTTTGTAGATTACTTCCCAATCAGAAGCAGCATCAGCTTTATACTCTACCAAAATAGTATGAGGAGCATTAACACCTGAACCGATACTTACCATAGTGTGCATATGTAACTCTTTAAATGTGATAGGAGCATCAGCAAGATCAAATGTTACTTCAACATCACTTTTACCCTGAGTACCAACGAAACCGGGCTCATAGAAGTCATTACCTTTAATGATACCATCTGTGAGGTAACCTTCGTCTTCCTCACCTCTGTACCATTCTACTACGCCGTCAAGTGTATAATCCTTGCCTTCGAGCAAGTTCGCATTACTACTTTCCTGAGCAAAAGTAACAGGAACTGTACTTAATGCCAAGAGAAGTGATAAAGCTACACTTAAAAGACGCTTTGTCATTTTCTTCATAGAAAAATCCCTCCAAATTTAATTTTTTTACAACAATCATTTGTTGCATTTAACTATTTAACACATCTTTTTTACAGTACATATACGCTCCTAAAACGTATTATAAAAAAGTGTATTACAACGTATGGCTATTATATCATATATTTTTATTTTATTAAAGGATAATTTTCACTAAATTTTTTTTATTTTTTTAAGCAATTTTACCAAAAAATTATTTTAAAGTTATAATTCAAAATATTTTTATTAATATTTAACATTACAAAATTTAAAAATTTCGGTATTCAAAAAAGAATACCGAAATTTTTTATAATTCTCCGTCTAAAACACGCTGACAAGTTTTTGATGCATCGGCAACATACAAATTATACCAGGTTATGAACACTAATATCGACCAGAGTTTTCTATAATTATCTGCTTTTCCGGTGCGATGGTCCTCAAGTAACTTCAATGCCGCATTTTTATCAATATACTCATCCGCTTTTGAACCCATTATAATATCCCTTGCCCACTCATAAAGCTCATTCTTAAGCCAGATTCTCACAGGCACCGGATAACCGAGTTTAGGTCTCATAAAGGTTGCAGGATCAACGTAATCTTTAAACGCATAACGCAAGATATATTTTGTGGTTGAGTGTGAAAGCTTATCATCATTTTTTAAGGTTGAGGCAAACTTAAATACCTCTTTATCCAAGAAAGGAACCCTTACTTCCAATGAATGAGCCATACTCAATCTGTCACCCTTAACCAAAATATCGCCCTTAAGCCAAGTGTTGATATCAACGTGTTGCATTTTTATAAGCGGATCACAATCTGAAACCTCATCATAAACAGATTTTGTAATCTCTCTGTATGACTGATTCGGGTTATAAGTTTTAAGGAAAGATTTTTTACTCTTTTCATCAAATAAAAAGGCATTTCCTACATATCTTTCTTCAAGCGGAACGCCTGCTCTGATGAGGAAATTTTTACCCTTGACTCCATTGGGAATCATCTTGGAAAGTCCGAGACACGTTTTCTTTACAAAAGAAGGTGCATTCTGGAATCTTCCTGACAAAAGTGAATCACGATAGGTTTTATATCCTGCAAAAAGTTCATCGGAACCCTCACCTGACAACATAACCTTAACATGTTTTGAAGCTTCTTTTGCAATCATATAAATTGCCACGGTAGAAGGATCGGCAACAGGGGAATCAAGATGCCATACAACCTTTTCAAACGCTTCCTTAAACTGCTCAACGTTTCCCTTTAAAATGATATGGTCAACATTGAGATGTTTTGAAATTTCATACGCATCGTCAATTTCGCTGTAAGAAGCTACATCAAACCCAACTGTCAAAGCTTTGATACCCGGATTGATTCTGCTTGAAACCGCAGTAATTATAGCAGAGTCTATACCGCTTGAAAGGAAGGTGCCCACTTCAACATCACTTATCATATGATATTCCACTGACTCTGTAATAACTTTGCGGAGTTTTTTCACCTTTTCTTCAAAACTCTCTTCTGACGGAGTTTTGAATTTCAAATCAAAATACTTCTTGACTTCAATATTTCCGTCAATCGAAACTTTCATATAATGTGACGCTTCAAGGACAGAAACTTGCGGAGTTATTGTTTTAGGTTCAGGTACATATTGAAAGGTAAAATAATGTTGTAAAAGACTTTCATCAACCTTAAATCCGCCCATTGTTTCATCAAATAGAAAAGCCTTCATCTCTGATGAAAAAATAATTCCGTTGTCAGAAATTCTGTAATAAAGCGGTTTTATACCAAATGGATCACGAGCTGCAAATACTGTTTTTTCTTCGCTGTCATAAATTAAAATTGCATACATACCACGAAGCATCGTAATAAACTCGTCACCGTATTTTCTGTAAAGAGCAACAATTACTTCTATTTCTGAATTTGTTGAAAACTCTATTCCCTCTTCAATCAAGGGCTTTCTCAAATCAAGATAGTTATATATTTCTCCGTTGAAAACAGCTATATATCTGCCGTCAGCGGAAGTAAACGGCTGTGCTCCATTATCAAGGTCGATAATGGAAAGTCGTCTGAAAGCAACACAAAAACCATCTTTAACTATAAATTTATCATCATCCGGTCCACGATGGCGAATAGCCTTTGACATATTTGTCAAAAGTGTTTCATTGTTATCCGCCGGATTATAATTAAACATTCCTATAAATCCGCACAAAACAGGTAACCCCTTTTCTAACAAAATATCCTCCCTCGCATGATAACAAGGAAGGATACTGAAAATTTATTAAGAATTAAAAATTTTGGAAAGGTCATTTGCTATATCGTCAAAAGTTTTATCTCCCTCAGAGGGCTCATCGGAAAAGAAATCAAGGTTATCGCCACCTGAAATCAAATCGGTGAATATCGTATCCTTTCCGTGATAATCTTCATCAAATCCTGTAGCAATTACTGTAACTTTAATTTCATCTGTCATATTATCATCAAAGATAAGTCCCCAGAAAATAGCAGCATTCGGATGAACTGCCTTAGATATCATAGTGGGAATATATTCTGCATCTTCGAAAAGCAAATCAGTAGATGCACAGATATTGATAATAACAGCTTTAGCATTTGTAATTGAAGTTTCAAGCAACGGACTGGAAACAGCCATATTTGCAGCCAATTCTGCCTTGTCCTTACCGGAAGCATAACCAACGCCCATATGAGCAAGACCTGCATCGCGCATTACTGAGCAGAGGTCAGCAAAGTCAAGATTAACAAATCCCGAAGTATTGATAAGGTCGGAAATACTCTGAATACCTTGTTTGAGGACATTATCTACCATCTGAAAAGCATTGAGCATAGGAGTCTTGGGATCAATTATCTGACGGATACGGTCATTAGGAATAACAACCAAACTATCAACTACTTTAGAAAGAGTTTCTATACCCTTTTCGGCATATTCCATACGACGTCTGCCTTCATAGGTAAACGGTTTTGTTACAACACCAATTGTAAGAATTCCCTGCTGTTTTGCAACTTCAGCAACAATAGGAGCAGCACCTGTACCGGTACCTCCGCCCATTCCTGCAGTTATAAAAATCATATGTGTACCTTTAAGGGCATTAGCAATTTCTTCGCGACTTTCCTGTGCAGCTTTTGCTCCTATATCAGGATCTCCACCTGCACCTTCGCCACCTGAAATTTTTTCACCGATCTGAATCTTATAATCAGCTCTTGAAGCATCCAAAACTTGCTTATCGGTATTGATTGCAATAAAATCTACGTTTTCAACGCCGTCCTCAACCATACGGTTAACAGCATTGCCACCTGCGCCACCTACACCGACAACCTTTATTTCAGTAACTTTTCTGGTATCGCTTTCCAATGTAAATTTCACGTGCTTGTCCTCCTAACAACGAAATAAAACTTCAGCATTATTTTTTTATAATATGCATATAGTAATATTTTAACAGAGTTAAATAAAAATTTCAAGAGAAAAAAAGCATTTATTATAACTAATTTTGTAAATATATAAAAAATAAATTATTTCTTAATCCTGTTTTGCTTCAGATGAGTCTTGTGATTCCTCAGAAGATGTTACATCCGCACTGTCATCAGACGTAGTTTCTTCGTAGTGAGGATCCTCCCACTCCCAACCATCTGCAAAAATGTCCTCTAAAACAATTTCAGCATCACTGTCAACATACATTCTGTCGGGATCGGTTATATCTATAGTTCCTTTTTCCTCTATTCCTATTTCCCCTCTTGCTAAAACAGAATAAACCATTGCAAGTTTTGTATCAAGTTCGGATAGTGATCCTAAATTAATTTCAAATCGGTTCTGATAATAAATTTTAATGGCAATTGTATTTGAAATGTCTATCGCGGAAATATCCTTAATTTTACTTTTTTCAATCTCTTTTAACAGAATTTCAATCCAGTCTCTATCCTCGTTTTCAAGTAAAAGGCTTACATATTCACCCACATTTGCGTTTCCGGAACCGGGGCCTAAAATTATAGGTGCATTGGGGACACTCTCATACAAAATATCAAGCACTCTTCCTCTTTTGCTCAAAATATAATACTTGTTATCAGAATAAAGCTGGGTTGTCGGAACTCCATCTTCAATCTCAACTAAAAGCACAGTTGGGAAAACCCTCTTTACTTCTACATTATCAGCTTTTTCAAATTGTCTCAAAACATCTTCGCTTAAAGCCTTTGTATTAAGCCTTAAAAGGTTGTCCCCTATCTCTGCATCAAGGGCTTTTTTAACATCATCGGCAGTATAAATACTACTGCCTTTCACTTCTATACTTTCGATATTAAAAAACACTGTCAGCGATAAAGTTACCCCCGCAACTATCAGAAAAATCGCAAGCATAATGTAATAAAGTGTATAATTACGTTTTCTTCTGTTACGGCGATGTCGCTGAGTTTTAGCAATTTGCTCCTGACGAAGATTGTTTTTTGATAATACTTTTTTATTTTTAATTCTCTTCTTTTTAGGCAATTTCTTTTTACTTTGCCTTGAATGGGACAAAGACTCTTTATTTTTTAAAGGAGGTTTCTTTTTTATCTTTCGCTTTTTTATTGGCATAAGTCCCATTCCTTTCTTTTTAAATCCTTTTTATATCAGCACCTAAAAGAGCTAAATTCTTTTCTATTTTTTCATATCCTCTGTCAATATGATGTATCTCGGAAATTTCAGTAACCCCTTTAGCACCAAGTCCTGCTACGACTAATGATGCTCCTCCTCTTAAATCGGTAGCGCAAACCTGAGCTCCGTATAAGGTATCAACGCCATCTAACACAGCTACTTTTCCCGCAATTTTTACATCTGCACCCATTCTTATAAGTTCGCCTACATGCTTATATCGACTTTCAAATATGTTTTCCACAAAAATGCTGGTGCCTCTTGCAGATGCTGTAACTGCCATTAAAAGCGCCTGTGCATCAGTTGGAAATCCGGGATAAGGCATTGTTCGCACATCTCTTAAAGGCTTCAAATTTTTGGGTGCGTCTATATAAACTTTATTCTTTTCAGAAATAACCTTGCAACCCATTTCTTCAAAAAGCGGCAAAATACTTGCTATATGATCTGAAGATAAATCTTTCACCAAAATATTTCCACCTGTCGAGGCAGCACAGCAAAGATATGTTGTTGCAACAATTCTGTCGGGAATAACAGTATGTTCAGCACTTGAAAGTTCTTTTACACCTTTTATAATAATAGTGCTTTTACCCGCACCACGTATTTTTCCACCACAAGCATTTATAAATTCAGCAAGGTCAACAATTTCAGGCTCCTGAGCTGCATTATTGATTATAGTTTCTCCTTTTGCCAACGACGCCGCCAGCATTATATTTTCCGTAGCTCCGACACTCGGAAAAGCAAGGTTTATTAAACTTCCTTTAAGTCCGTCAGGCACCGAGCATATGAGTTTCCCGTGAATTTCCTCAATATTTACACCAAGCTTTCTCAATGCCTTAAGATGTAAATCTATCGGACGGGCACCAAGCTCACAACCACCCGGGAAAGATATTTGTGCTTTTTTAAGTCTTGCAATAATTGCACCCAAAAAAACAACCGACGACCTCATCTCACGCATAAGACAATCAGGAACGATATGATTATTTATATTATCGGTATTAACTGTCAAAGTGTCGCCTTCACGTTTAGTGTTGCATCCAAGACACTCAAGAATACTGAGTGCCGCATCAACGTCCGATAAATCAGGACAGTTATGTAAAATACTTTCATTTTTACATAAAACTGTTGCCGCAAGTAAAGGTAAGCAACTGTTTTTAGCCCCCTGTACCCTGATTTCGCCCTTCAAAGGAACTCCGCCTGAAATAATAAGCCGTTCCACAACTCCACTCCTCCTGTTTTAACGCATTTTAATATCGCATACTATGCGTCAAAAATAAAAAGAGTGAAGTATAACTAAAAAGAAAAATGTCAGTTTTCAGAAAGTTTTGACATAATTATATTATAAATTCTCTCATTGGTATCCATAACTGCTAAACGCGAAGCATTGTGAGAAAATTCCGAAAGCAACTTATCATCACTATAAAGCTTCTCTATTTCATTAATAAGCTTTTCTTTATTATAATCTTTTTCTTCTATTAAAATAGAAGCTCCTGCGTCTGAAAGCACCTTCGCATTATAGTATTGATGATTTTCCGTCGCATAAGGATAAGGTACTAAAACCGAAGGTTTTCCCGAAACTTCAAGTTCCATTATGGTACTTGCTCCTGCTCTTGAAATAACAAGATCAGCTGCAGCTACATAAAGACTCATATTGTCGATATATTCTTTTATTTCTATACGGGGATATTTTAAAAGGTCGATATTTCTTTCCTTTAACATCAAAGGAAAAGTATCGCGTCCGTGTTTTCCGTAACCATGAATATGATTAATATCATTTTTATCACAGTGCCACTTCATAATATCTGCGGCAATTTCGTTAATTTTAACTGCCCCCTGGCTTCCGCCAAAAGACAAAATGGTAAATTTATCATCAAGGCCTAATTTTTCTCTTGCCTCTTTTTTAGTAGTAGTAATAAAAGCCTGTCTTATCGGTATTCCAACCACTTCATAATGTTTGCCTTTTGGTAAATGTGTGATAGTTTCCGGAAAGGCAACCATAACAACCTCTGCATTTTTTGCTAAACTTTTTGTGGTAACACCGGGAAAAGCATTTGCTTCGTGCAAAAATGTAGGAATTTTTCTTTTTTGTGCCGCGAGAAGTACAGGTCCGCTTAAATATCCACCTGTGCCTATAACTGCATCGGGCTTAAAATCATCAATGATTTTCCCAGCTTTAAAGGAAGCGGTTACAAGATATGATAAAGCCTTGAAATTATGAAGAATATCCGAAGGTGAAAAGCTTCTTTTAAATCCTGCTACCTTTATATGACGCACCTTGTACCCTGCTTTGGGCACCAAAGTATTTTCCATTCCGTTTGGTGTAGCAGCAAACAAAAACTCTGTATCGGGATTTCGTAATTTTATCTCATCTGCAATGGAAATAGCGGGATTTATATGTCCTCCCGTACCACCGCCTGCCAACATTATCCGCATAACTTCACCTACTTTTTAAAAATTATTTTCTGCAATATCGCGATACATTGAGTATTACCCCCATCTGGAAAAGCTGCATCATTAAAGCAGTACCCCCTGCGCTGAAAAACGGCAGGCTTATTCCTGTGTTGGGTATAGTATTAGTGACAACCGCTATATTTAAAAGTGCTTGTATTCCTATCTGTGCTATCAGTCCCACAACTAACATTGAACTGAAAATATCAGGTGCTCTCATCGCAATAGAAAGCCCACTGCATACAAGCAACACAAACAACAAAATTATTACAAGTGCACCAAAAAATCCCAATTCTTCACATACGATAGCAAAGATAAAGTCGTTCTGAGGCTCTGAAAGATACAAGTATTTCTGCGTTGAATTTCCAAGCCCCACTCCTGTAAGTCCGCCTGAACCTATCGCAAAAAGGGATTGTGCAGTCTGCCATTTACCCTGAGTCAAATCCCCTGACAACGGGTCAAGCCAGTTTGTAATTCTGGTGCCGATATAACTAAATCCCATAACACTTAAAAATATCAAAGTAAGAGCACCTGCAATCCCCACGGGAATCAAAAACCATCTCGCTTTAGCACCACCGACCAGTATTATAGTTCCTGCTATCATCATAATTAAAATCAAAGCTGAAATATGTCTTTGAACAACACATGATGCCAATGGAATTATCATCAAAACAATAAATGGATTGAAACCATATTTTCTTTTATCCATTTTTTTATAATTCAGAGCCACCATATATGCACACACAACTGTAACAGCAAATTTTAAAATTTCAGAAGGCTGAAAACTTAAAAAACCTCCAATCCATATCCAGCGTCTTGCACCGGTACGATTTGGAAATAAGAGTGCCATAAACATAAGAGCTATAGCTCCCCAATATATAAGCCATTTATATTTACGATAAAAAGTATAAGGTATAAAGGAAACGACAATCATTCCGATTACACCCATAATTACAAAAAAAGCCTGTTTTCCTACTATTGTAAGGCTATTTCCCGTTTCATGCAAAGAGGTAGCGTAACTTGCAGAAAAGACCATAACAAGACCTATTGAAAGCAACACAATAACCAGAAAGAAAAAAGATATATTGATTTTTTTATCTTCTTGCTCCACATCAGGTTTTTTAGGCAATAAAGAAAACTTTTTCTTTTTTGTCTTTGCTACAGCCATTAAAATTGCCCCCTCTTAACTAAATATTATCCAAACTATTCCCAGTAAACAACAAATTAAAGTAACTAACGAAAATACTCCTACGATTTTGCTTTCACTCCATGAGCACATCTCAAAATGATGGTGTATAGGACTCATCTTGAAAATACGCTTTCCGGTGGTTTTGAAGCTTATAACTTGTAACACAACCGACAAAGCTTCAACAATATAGATAAATCCTACAATGAAAAACAAAAATGGTCTTGCTGTGCCTACTGCCAAAGCAATAACAGCACCGCCTAAAAACATCGAGCCTGTATCACCCATAAATACTTTTGCAGGATGAAAATTATAAATTAAAAATCCTAAAAGTGCACCTGCCATAGCCGCAGCAAAAAGACTTATTCCCACGAGATTTAAAATTCCGCAGATAACTATAAAAGCTATTGAAACAACAAAAGTAACCGATGCCGCCAATCCGTCTATCCCGTCAGTTAAATTAACAGCATTAACCCCGTAAATAATCACTAAAATTGCAAGCGGATAATAAAAAATACCAAAATCCACGGCACCAATAAAAGGAATCATTACAAGAGTGGAAGTATCCCCCGCAAAATATAAAGTAAGAAGATAAGCTATGCATATAAAAAACTGTAAAATCATCTTCTGTCGTGCTTTAAGTCCCAGATTCTGTTTTTTGACTACCTTTATATAGTCATCTAAAAAGCCAACAAAGCCAAACGCAAGTGAAAGGCCTATTCCTGCAAATAATCTCGCATTTTCAAGAAGAGTTGAATATAAAAGTTTATCCCCCACTGCCAAAAGCACTAAAAAGCCTATAATTATTCCCGCTATAGTGCCTCCTGCAAACATAAATCCGCCCATAGTAGGAGTTCCCTGCTTATTCTGATGCCATGTCGGACCTATTTCCTTTATCGTCTGTCCAAATTTTATCTTTCTTAAAAAAGGAATCAAAAATTTTCCCGAAACAGCACTCACCAAAAAACCTGCAAATGCCGCTACCACACAGCTTATACTCTCCATTTTTCTGCTCCTTACATCTACAATGTCTTAAGCGCTTCAGCTACTATCTCACGCTCATCAAAATGATATTTTTCAGTACCGATCACCTGATAGTCCTCGTGACCTTTTCCTGCCAAAACAATCATATCACCCTTTTGAGCATTCTGTACTGCATAAAAAATAGCATCTTTACGATTTACAATAACCTCATATTTTACATCTGTTTCATCTAATCCCGGCAATATATCCTTGATAATATCATCAGGATTTTCAGTACGGGGATTATCCGAAGTTATAATAAGCATATCCGCAAACATTGCAGCAGATTTTGCCATCAAAGGTCTCTTCAGACGGTCACGGTCACCGCCGCAACCGAATAAAGCAATGAGTCTTCCCCTGTTTGTTGATTTTAATGCGGATAAAATATTTTCAAGTCCGTCAGGTGTATGCGCATGGTCGCAAATAACTGTAAAATCTTTACCGGTAGGGATTATTTCACTTCTGCCACGCACTCCGGTTGCATTATTTATAGCCGCTACAATTTCTTCAACCGGTATTTTAAGTTCAAGACAAACTGCAATAGCTGTTAGTGAATTTTTCACAGAAAATGTACCCGGCATCTTAAACACAATATTGTGTTTAGCATCCATATAGTCAAAAGAATACTCCACTCTGTCCGCAAAATAACTTATATTATAAGCTTTATACGTTGCATCCAAAAACTCATTTGAAACTGTACTTACAGGGCAATCTGCCTTCGCTATCAAACGTTTTCCATATGAGTCATCAAGATTAATCACTGCCAAATCACATATTTTAAAGAGCTCTGATTTAGCTTCAAAATAATTTTCCATAGTTTTATGATAATCAAGATGGTCTTGTGTCAGATTGGTAAAAACTGCAATTTTATAATGACTGTCACCTATGCGTTTTTGTGAAAGTGCATGTGAAGATACCTCCATAACGCAATATTCACATCCTGCCTCAACCATATCCGCATAAAGTTTTTCAAGTTCCATTGCATCAGGAGTAGTTTTTTCAGCATGAATAATTTTATCACATATTTCATTCTGTATAGAACCTATAAGCCCTACTTTTTTACCTGCAAAAGTTAAAATACTTTTAATAAGCTTTGTAGTAGTAGTTTTACCATTAGTACCGGTAACACCTATAAGTTTTAACTTTTCAGACGGATTTTTATAATAATTTGCCGCCATTTTGGAATAGGCACTATGAGTATCAGAAACCAAAACTTGATTTTTTATACCCAAATCTCTTTCACAAATAATATAAGATGCACCGTTCTCCAAAGCTTTATCAGCATATAAATGCCCATCTGAAACAGTACCGTTAATGCAAACGAAAACATCACCATTTGATACATTTCTTGAATCATTTACAATATTTTTTACTTCACAATCTTGATATTCAGAAAGTAAATTTATTCCGTTAAGTAACTCAGATAATAACATAATTTGCTCCTCTTAAAGAATAACCTATTCTCCATCTTCCCCGGTAATCAGACATTCTACCTCTACAATAGTTCCTCTTGGAACAGTTGCACCGCTTTCTACACTTTGTGAGGAAATCTGTGCGCGCTTGTTATTTGCGGCTCCTCCTCCGATTCTTATATTAAGCCCCGAATTTGTCAGAACCTGATTCGCCTGAGTAGGCGTCATTCCTATAACTGTCGGAACAGTAACTGTCTGAGCTTCATCTTCAGTTGTATATAAAATAACTGTTCCCCCATTTGGAATTTTGGTGCCTTGATTCGGGAAAACCGACACAACTGTTTTACCATTACCGATAATTTTTCCATTTAAGCCCCTGATTCCAAGTTTACTTTGTGCAGTAAACGGATCCATACCTATCATACCGGTAGGAATTGTAGCTTCCTGCTCTGCAAGTTCCTCATCGGTATATTGAGGTGAAATGCCAAGATATGGCAAAACATCCTTCATTACAGCTGCCGCCAAAGGTCCTACTACTACGTTTGCATAATCCCTTTTTCCCTCAGTAGGTTCATCAACCATAACCAAAGCCGCAACCTGCGGATCATCTGCAGGTGCAAATACAAAATATGAAAAAACGTATTTACTGTTTGTACTGTCAGTAAGTTTTTGTGCGGTACCGGACTTACCACCGATTCGATAACCTTTTACATAAGCATTCGTGCCACCGTTAGCGGAAACAACTTGTTCCAGCGCACTTCTCATAATCGCCGAACTTTCCTCTGAAATAACCTGTCTGCGTACAGTTGTACCTATTTCCTCAACTGTATTTCCGTTATTATCGACTATTTTACTCACAATATGCGGTTGCAAAAGCTTTCCACCATTTATAGAAGCTACTGCCGCTGTCATCATCTGAAGCGGTGTAACGGTATTTGACTGTCCAAATGAGCAAGATGCCAAACTGATAGTTGACATAGATGCATCATAATAAGAACCTTTATTTTCAGCAGGTAAATCTATACCTGTTTTTTCAGTAAGTCCAAAACCTTCATAATATTTAAAGAATCGCTCTGCGCCAAGGCCCTGACCTATGGTAATAAAAGCAGGGTTACAAGAATTCACCAAGGAACCTGTAAAATCAAGTGTGCCATGGCCTCCATGTTTATGACAATGAATAGCTTTGGGAAGCCCCGGGAAAGTTACAGAACCGGTACAATTATAGGAAGAATTCAAAGTTGCAGTTCCCTCTTCCAATGCCGCTGATGCTGTAACGGTCTTAAATACCGAGCCGGGTTCATAAGTATCTGTAATGGTCTTATTTCTCCACTGCATTTCCCACGCATTTTTAGTAGCGATAGCCTTTTCTTCATCAGTTTTTGCTTCTTCTATCGTCGCTTTTAATTTTTCACTTGTAATTTCATAAGGTGCATTCAAATCAAAATCAGGTTTTGAAGCCATACCCAAAATAGCACCTGTGTTTACGTCCATAACAATAATCGCAGCGCCCTGATCCGGTGAATACTGTGTTACGGCATTATCCAAAGATTTCTCAATAAAATGCTGTATAACCTGGTCAATAGTAGTCACTATACTATTTCCAAGTTCTGCAGGATAAACTTTTTCATAAGAAGTAGGAAGAGTCTGTCCTAACGCATTTTTAGCTGAAATCTTTCTTCCCGGAGTACCCGATAAAACAGTATTATATTTAGCTTCAAGTCCGTAGGCACCCTGATTTTCAGCATTTGTAAAACCTATAACTGATGATGCAAGATTTTCATAAGGATAATATCTCTTGGTATCTATCTCAAGATAAATACCTTTATATCCCTTTTCTTTTTTTAAATCAGTAATAGTATCTGCAACAGGTTTTTCTATTTTTCGCTTTATTATTTCATATTGACTTTTTTTATTTTCAAGCCTTTTTTTAATATCCTCAGGTTCAAGCTCAAGAATTCTCGCTAAATCATATACCATCATATCCCGTTCTTCAGGATCGTGATTTTCAATAATTTCAAGCGGAGAAAGCTGAACATTCCATACAGTAGCACTCTGCGCCAATACATTCATATTAGCATCATAAATAGTACCACGGTTTGCAGGTATCGTTATATCACTTAACTGTTGATCAGAAGCTTTAATCCTCAACTCCTGAGATGTGATAATAGAACGATAAACCAAATTAGCAATAACCCAAGCTAATACCACCGCAAGAAGAGCAAATATAATAATAAGTCTTTTTTTCATCTCTTTGGTGATTGTTACAGCCATTTATCCCACTCCCCTGATACTGAAATTTGGTCCTAAATAACAACAAAAGGTTAAGATATTTGATCTCAACCTCCGCGTCATTTTATATGTATTGAAAAAATGTGATTTTTATTCCATATAAGCGGATGACTAAAATATGTTTTCAACCAAATCCGCAACTCTGGCAGTAATGGATTCCTGATGTGATGTAGTTTCAATCTTATTTTCATCATTAAGTTTGATATATCCCACCTGAGTACTGTCAGGTTTCACCATACCATACTCGCTTACTGCTATATTCTCAACTGTCTTAAGAGAAATTTTGCTTTCAAGCTCACTCTGCATACGAACGCCTTCACTTTTAAGCTCATTGAGCTGTGCATTGGCAGCATTGTATTGCATATTAAGCTCATTTATAACAAGTCTTCCGTAGGGAATAGTAGATGTCATGGCAACAAACAACAAAGCAACTGCAACGACTTTAAAAGGCTTTAATGTCTTTTTTTCTTTGCCGGCACTTACTTTAGTAATAACAGGCGTACGATTTTCAAAACGCTCAAGATCATACGCTAAATTACTTCTCTGTTGCATTATTCTCTCTCCCTACATTTTTCTATAATTCTCAATTTTGCACTTTGACTTCTTCTGTTTATCTGCAATTCTTCCTCTGACGGAAGAATAGGTTTTCTCGAAATCATCTTAGCCTTAGGCTCATTGTGACATACGCAAACCGGAAAATCCGGAGGACATATGCAACCCTGACAGAGCTCTGAAAATTTCTGTTTTACCATTCTGTCTTCCAGAGAATGGAAAGTAATTATCACAAGTCTGCCGCCTATACTAAGCAAATCAAAAGCTGCGTCAATACCTTGGCTTAACGAATCAAGCTCAGAATTAACTGCAATTCTTATCGCTTGAAACGAGCGTTTGCAAGGATTTTTTTCTCTCCTGCTCGCCGCCGGCATGGATGCTTTGATGATTTCTGCAAGTTGTTGGGTGGTCTCTATCTCAGAAACCTCCCTACGTCTTACAATGTTTTTTGCGATGTTGTAAGCGAATTTTTCTTCGCCGTATTCTCGCAAAATACGGGTAAGCTCGTCTAAACTGTAGCTGTTCACGACATCTTTTGCGCTTATTCCGCTTTGTGACATTCGCATATCAAGAGGTGCATCATGCTGATAGCTGAAACCTCTTTCTGCCGTATCAAGTTGATACGAAGAAACCCCTAAATCGAGCATAACTCCATTGACCTTACAAACGCCTTCACCCAACAGGACATCTGTCATATCTTTAAAGTTAGTTTTAATCACCTTAGCATTATCATATACGCTAAGTCGCTCAGTTGCCGCTTTCACAGCATCGGGGTCCTGATCCAAGGAAAATAGTTTACCGGTAGTCAGACGCTTGGCAATTTCAGAGGAATGACCTCCTCCGCCTGCAGTACCATCAACATAGATACCGTCTTCCCTGACGTTCAATCCCTTTATACATTCATCAAGCATAACAGGGAAATGGGAAAACTCCATGTACCTTCTTCCTTTCAAATTAGAATCCTAAGGCGTCTATAAGTTCGCCTATCATATCAGCGCTCATCTGGCCGCAAACATTATCCCATTCACCCTTGTCCCAGATTTCGCAACGGTCATCCGCTCCGATAATCATGACTTCTTTGGATAATCCGGCAAATGCCCTCAGTGGCTGAGGGATAACAATTCTTCCCTGCTTGTCCGGTTCACATTCACATGCACTGGAAAAGAGGTAGCGCTGTAATTGTTTTGCTTTGGATATGGGCAACTCCTTAATTCGTTCCTGTTTGATGCTCCATTGTTCTTTGGAATAGGCGTACAGGCACTTATCGCCAAGTCCCTTACAAACAATGAAACTTTCTCCCATATCATCACGAAGCTTGGCAGGAAAATTCAAACGCCCTTTTATATCTATATTATATCCGTATTCGCCTATTAACATTTCCTACCTCACCCCTTTCATTTAGTGGGAATTCTTTGACACAATTCACCGTTTTAACCCACTATTAACCACTTATGATATAATTATATACACTTAAAACACATTTTGCAATACTTTTTTTACGATAAAATCACAAAAAATGCATTGTTAACAAATTGTTTACAATTTAAATTGATCGGGATAATTTTTTTAAAAAAATTAATATTATTTACTGTAAAAATAAAAAGGACTACAAACATTTTGTTTGTAGTCCTTTTATATTATTTAGAAAGTATAACCTTATCACTTGTAAGTTTACTACCGCTTGATGCTTCAAACATTTGAAGAAGCTGTTCAATAGTAAGCTTTTTCTTTTCTTCACCCTTAACATCGACAACAATACGTCCCTCATGCATCATAATCAGTCGATTTCCAACCCTGATTGCATCTGCCATATTGTGAGTAATCATAATCGTTATAAGATTTTCTTTAGCTACTATCTCTTCTGTGATATCAAGAACCTTCTTTGCAGTTTTAGGATCAAGAGCAGCAGTATGTTCATCTAAAAGTAAAAGTTTCGGTTTTTTAAGAGTTGCCATAAGCAAAGTAAGTGCCTGACGCTGGCCGCCGGACAACAATCCCACCTTTGCTGTCAATCTTTCTTCAAGTCCCAAATCTAAAATTTTAAGAATTTCTTTATATTCTGCTCTTTCTTTAGCAGTAATACCTGAACGCAAAGTTCTTCTTTTTCCACGACGGGCAGCAAGTGCTAAATTTTCTTCAATCTGCATATCTGCCGCCGTACCGGTCATTGGATCCTGAAACACTCTGCCTAAATACTTTGCACGTTTATATTCAGGAAGACCTGTAATATCAATGCCATCAACCACAATATTACCGCAGTCAACAGGATATACACCTGCAATCATATTTAACATTGTCGATTTACCTGCACCATTACCGCCAATAACAGTTACAAAATCTCCCTCGTCAAGATGAAGATTTATACCATTTAAAGCTTTCTTTTCATTAATAGTTCCGGGGTTAAAAGTTTTCTCAACATTTATAATATCAAGCATTTATTTTTCCCCCTTTTGATTTTCTCATATGCTTTTCAGAATACCTTCTTTTCCAATAAGGAATTGCAAGGAAAATAGCAACAATTGCTGCTGAAAGCAGTTTTAAAAGATTAGCATCAAGTCCTATCGTGATAACTGCCTGGATAACAATATAATAAATAACAGAACCAAATGCAACAGACAAAAGTCTGAGTGCGAAGTTTTTAAAGATCTTGCCGAATAATGCCTCACCAATAATAACAGCAGCAAGACCTATAACGATTGCACCCTGTCCCATTTTAACATCGGCAAAGCCCTGATACTGAGCAAGAAAAGCGCCTGAAAAAGCCACAAGTCCATTAGAAAGCATAATACCGAGAACCTTGTTAAAACTTGTATTTATACCTTGTGCGCGGCTCATATTCAGATTACTTCCGGTAGCACGGATAGCACATCCCATCTCGGTTCCAAAAAACCAATAAAGCAAAGAAATCAAAATTATCAAAACAACGCCTACAATGATGAGAGGATTATGAAATGCAAGTTCCTTCACCCAACGAAGTGATACAAGAAGGTCAGTTTGATTTACATTGACCGACTGATTTGCCTTACCCATAATTTTAAGATTTACAGAATAAAGCGAAAGTTGAGTTAAAATACCGGCTAAAATTGGTGGTATTCCCATAAGCGTATGCAAAAGTCCTGTAACAGCACCTGCTAAAAGACCTGCAACAAACGCAGCTATCATAGATATCCATAAATTACATCCATTTAAGATGAGTACCACCGCAACAGCACCACCCGTTGCAAAAGAACCATCTACCGTTAAATCTGCAACATCAAGAATACGATAGGTAATATATACGCCAATGGCCATAATTCCCCAAATTAAACCTTGTGAAACAGATCCCGGTAAAGCACCAAAAAGTTGACTAAAAATTTCCATTTAATTCTCCTTTATTCATATAATAAAAATAGGGAAATAGCCGGAGAGAAGAAACACCCTCCGGCTGAATATCTAAAATTTAATTTGCTTCAATAGCAGTATATCCTTCAACAGGAGTAATTCCCAAGGCTTCGCAATTTTGCTCATTATACTTAGGAGTTTGCTTTTCAGCATATTCGATGGGCATAGTAGAAATATCAGCACCATCTCTGAGAATCTTAACCGCCATCTTACCGGTTGTATAACCAAGATCATAATAGCTGATAGAAAGAGTAGCAATACCGCAACCGGAGCAGATACCCTCTTCACCGGCAATTACAGGAACTTTTTTGGGTTCGCAAATATTATCAATAATACCTGTATTTTCTGCAACAGTATTATCAGTAGGAACATAAATAACGTCACAGTTATCAGAAGCAGTAGTACAAATCTGAGCAAGGTCATTGGAATCTGTAAAGGGGTACATAACAGTAGTAAGTCCCTTGTTTTCAAGCTCTTGTTTTACAACATCTACCTGATATTGGCTATTAGCTTCCTTAGAGCAGTAAAGGAGTCCGACAGTTTTAGCATCGGGGCACCATTCAGTAATCATATCAGCCTGTTTATCAAGAGGTGCGAGGTCAGAGGTTCCCGAAATATTACCGCCAACGGTACCATTAAAATCTTTAAGTTCAAGAGCAACACCATACTCAGTTACAGAAGTACCAAGAATCGGAATATCACCGGTTGCAGCAGCTGCTGCCTGAAGTGTGGGTGTTGCATTAGCCATAATCAAATCTACATTATTGGAAACAAATTGGTTTGCAATAGTAGAGCATGTTGCGGAATCTCCCTGTCCGTTCTGAACATCAAACTCAACAGCATCTTCGCCGAGTTCATCGATAATCGCTTGTTTAAAACCTTCGGTTGCAGCATCCAAAGCAACATGTTCAACAAGCTGAACAATACCGATTTTGTAACTACCATCGGTTTTTTCGCCGGAACATCCGTTAAATGAAACCATACAACCTACACAAAGAGTAAGTGCCAAGATAACAGAAATTACTTTTTTCATGATAAAGTCTCCTTTTTCAGGTTAAATTAAACCTTGAAATTTTGTTAAGTATAGTATATAATACGTTTGAGTATTAGTCAAATGAATGGTTTTGATTGTAGCTATCGATTTTTTAGATGTTGGAGGAATTATAATGGAACTAAGGAATTTAATCACCTTTATACATGTAGCCGAACTTGGGAGTTTTACAAAAGCCGCTGAACAACTTGGGTATTCCCAATCCACCATCTCTTTCCAGATAAAACAATTGGAAAATGAACTTGGTTGTCTCCTGTTTGAAAGAATAAACCATACAATCACGCTCACTGCACGTGGCCATGAACTCATCTCCTATGCTCACCAAATCCGTACACTTACAGACGAATTCAAAGAAAATATAAATAAAGAAGAACAACTCACCGGTCATATACATATCGTAACCCCTGATTCTATTTGTGATAATATGATAAACTCCCATTATATTAATTTTCACAAAAAACATCCTTCTATCTCTATCCGATTCACCACCGGAGACTCAGGTGTAATGCTTTATATGCTTGACCATAACGAAGCAGATTTTATTATAACCCTTGATGGACATATTTATAACAAGGATTACATTATTGCGAAAGAAGAGCTATTACCAATGCACTTTGTTGCAAGTAAAGCCTCAAAGTTTGCAGGAAAGAAGAATTTATCCATTAAGGACATCATAAATGAGCCCTTTATATTAACTGAAAATGGCCAGGGATACAGACGTGTTTTTGATAAGGAACTGGCAAAAAAGTCATTAGAAATAACACCTATTCTTGAAATAGGCAGAACCGATATAATAACTTCGCTTATAGCACAAAGCGATGCAATTTCCTTTCTTCCCGATTTTGTAACAAACGATTTAATCGCAAACAATAAACTTTGTTACCTTGATGTAAAAGATATGAATATTGAAATCTGGAAACAGCTCATTTATCACAAAAACAAATGGATGTCAAAAAGTCTCAAAACATTTATTGACTACATTAAGGAAAATGAATTTTCAAATTAACTCAAAATATAAAAGCGAGAGCAATCTGTTTTAATCAGAAAGCTCTCGCTTTTAACATTTAAAATATTTTTACTCAATAAGTTCTAACCATAAATCAGATTTCTGATTTAATTCTTGCTTTAATTTTTCAAGCAAAGCACACTCATTTTGCATCTTCTGATAATCATTTTCAAAAATCTCAGGAGTAAGTAAACGTTTTTCTATCTCTGCAATGTTCTCTTCCAGATTCTCAATTTCATTTTCCAGTTCTTTTATTTTTATTCTTTTCTGAGCATCTTCAGCACGTTGTTGTTTGGAACGATAATTACCTTTACCCTCAACTTTTTTATCTGAAGTTTTAAGTTTTAATGGCTCTTTTTGCTTGATTTTTTCAATATAGTAATCATAGTTTCCTTTAAACACCTCAACATGGTCACCAAAAATTTCAATGATCATATCAGGTACCGCCTGAAGTAAATATCTGTCGTGTGAAACAAAAATGATAGTTCCGCCAAAACTTTTGAGGGAATCCTCTAAAATTTCCTTGCTCCATAAATCAAGGTGATTTGTCGGCTCATCGAGTATCAAAACATTACCTCTCTGAAGCATTAAAACAGCAAAAGCTAATTTTGCTTTTTCGCCACCACTTAAGACATTAACCTTCTTATAAACTTCTTCTCCTGTGAGTAAAACCTGTCCAAGCACCTTTCGGATTTCAGTTTCAGTTTTCTTAAGGTGTCTTCCCCAAAGTTCTTCTAAAACAGTATTATTTGGATTAAGTTGCTTATTTTCCTGCTCAAAATAAGCAATCTTCACTTCTTTACCCCAACGACATCTTCCGCTGTCAAAATGTAACGCACCTTGAATTGCCTTTAACAAAGAAGTTTTACCTATTCCATTTTCCCCTATTATTGCAATTTTTTGTCCGCGTTCCACCACAAAGCTCAGATTTTCAAAAAGCTTTTTTCCGCTGTCTTTAAAAGAAAGTGAAACATTTTCTACATTAAGCACCTCTTTAACCGGGTCCCTGTCAAAATCAAATTTAAGAGAGATTCTTTTATTAAATTCCTTAGGGCGTTCTATTCTCTCCATACGCTCTAATTTTTTAACTCTGGATTTTGCACTTTTTGAAGTAGTGGCACGCACTATATTTCTTGCAACATAATCTTCTAAATCAGCAATTTCCTCTTGCTGTGCCTTATATTCCTTTTCCCACCTTGCCATAAGTTCAGACTTTAAGACTTTATATTTACTGTAATTGCCTTTAAAAATATGGACACCGGAAAACTCCACTTCCCAGATCTGATTCACTACCCTGTCAAGAAAATATCTGTCATGGGATACCACTATAATAGAACCTTTATAATTTTCCAGATGTTCTTCAAGCCAACGCAAAGTCTTAAAATCCAAATGGTTGGTCGGTTCATCAAGTATCAGAAGCTCAGGCTCAATCAAAAGAAGCTTAGCTAAAGCAAGTCTTGTTTTTTCACCACCGCTTAAAGTGTCTATAACAGTATCCAAAGAGACATTTTCAAATCCCATACCATTTAAAACGGTTTGAATTTTAACGTCAATTAAATATCCGTCGTTACTTTCAAAAAAGCTATGCTTCCTATCATATTCCAAGGCAAGAGATTTAAATTTTTGAGAATTTTCATCGCACTCTGACATTTCAAATCTTATATCATCCAGTTCCTCTTTAACTTTAAGAAGATCTGAAAAAACTGATTTCATCTCATTTAAAAGAGTATTGCCGCTTTTTAATCCGCTGTTTTGTCTGAGGTAACCGATCTGAATTCCTGCTTTTTTTACAACTTCACCTTCATCAGACTCCAAATCACCATAAATAAGATTTAAAAGTGTTGATTTACCTGCACCATTAGCTCCTATAAGACCTATACGCGAATTTTCATATATCTCTGCTTCTATATTATTTAAAACTGTATTTTCTCCAAAAGATACACTTGCATTTTGTAATGAAACAAGCATAATATTTCGCCTTTCCCATATAAAAATGAAAAAAAGGGCAATTATGTCCCTTTTTATCTGTTTGTTTTTATTTTCAAAGAAATGTCAAAAGCCTTTACTGAATGTGTAAGTGCACCCAATGAAATAATATCCACTCCTGTTTTTGCAACCTCTGCGATATTTTGAAGAGTGATATTTCCTGATGCCTCAAGCAAAGCTCTTCCGTTTGCAATTTTAACTGCCTCAGCCATCTGCTCACAAGTCATATTGTCAAGCATAATTATATCAGCTTTAACTTCTAAAGCTTCATTTAAACGCTCAAATGAATCAGCTTCCACTTCTATTTTCACCATATGTCCTACTTTTTTACGCAAAGTATTTACCGCATCGGTAAGACTTTCATATGAATCAATATGATTATCCTTAAGCATAGCTGCATCACTTAAATTGTATCTGTGATTTCTTCCACCGCCCACGACAACTGCATATTTTTGTATAGGTCTGAGTCCCGGTAATGTCTTTCTTGTTTCCACAATAGAAGCTTTTGTACCTTTAACGAGCTCTACACAACGATTCGTCATAGTCGCAATTCCTGACATATGCTGCAGTAAATTAAGAGAGGTGCGTTCTGCTTTTAAAATAGATTTTGTTTTGCCCTTAACTGTAGCAATAACATCGCCTTTTTTAATTAAATCCCCATCTTTTTTAAATGAAGTGCATACAATCTTCTCATCAATGAGGATAAACGTCCTCAAAGCTATATCAATACCGGCCAGAATGCCATCATCTTTAGCAATAAAATCAGCTTCGGCCATATTGTCATCATCTAAAAGATAATCAGAAGTAACATCGATATAATTTATATCTTCAGTTATCGCTCTTTTAATTAAATCATCAATATAAAACTGTGTAAGAGTCATCATATTGTTTTCCCTTTCTTAAATAACTTCTTTCAAAATCAGATATGCAACCGTAGCAAGTGAACGGGATTCAATATAATCTATATCGACAACCCAGTCACCTTTTTCAATTAAATTCTTAATTTCTTTAATTTCCTCAAATCCCTCAATAGCTGCTAACATATTCGGCAGAACAAAGTGACTTTTCTGCATGATAGCACGTATTCTGGTACGAATGCCATGGGGAAGATGCTCTTTAGTATCAGATAAGCTGAATTCATAAGGTATAATCTCTGCTTTCTTATTCTCATCAGCTTTTTTATTAATATCCTCAGCAACCTGCTCTGCAAAAACAATAGCCTCCAAAAGAGAATTACTTGCAAGACGATTGTTACCATGCACACCGGTATGTGAGCATTCGCCTACTGCATACAAATTATGCACTGTACTTTCTCCGTTAAGTCCTACATCAATACCGCCCATAAGGTAATGCTGACACGGATACACAGGTATTAACTCTTTAGTCATATCAATACCCTCACAAAGAAGTCTTTCGTAAATCATCGGAAAACGTTTCTTAATAAACTCAGCATCTTTGTGTGTGATATCAAGATAAAATCTGTTATCACGAAGTTTATTTGATTCCTCAATTATACAATGAGATACCACGTCACGAGGTGCCAACTCCAATCTGTCGTCATAATGATCCATAAAACGCTGACGATTGCAGTTTAAAAGATATGCACCCTCGCCTCTCACAGATTCAGAAATCAAAAAGCATTCTCTGTCATTATTTGCAAATGCGGTAGGATGAAACTGCACAAGATGGAGATTTTTAATCTTCGCACCCAAGTTATAAGCTAAAGTTATACCATCACCTGTAGCAATAGATGAATTAGTGGTAAATTCATACACTCTGCCAATGCCGCCTGTAGCCATAACACAATAATTACAATTAAAATAAATATGCTCTGTTCCTCTTAAAACATCAAGAGAAAAACCTCCTGAAACCTGTTTTAAATCACAAACTACAGCCTGGTCTAACAAAGTAACATTTTTATAAGTCATAGCCGCAGTCAAAAGTTTTTTCACTATCTCTCTGCCGGTATTATCCTTATGGTGGAAAATTCTGTGACGGTTATGACCGCCCTCAAGAGTTAAATCATAACTTCCATCTTCTTTTTTATCAAACTCCACACCTAAGGCAATAAGATTTAAAACCTCTTTAGGGCCCTCATTGACAAGAAGTTTTAAGCTTTCGGTATTATTTTTAAACCCACCTGCTATCAGACTGTCATTCAGATGCATATCCACATTATCATTTTTAGTGTCAACAACTGCAGCAATTCCGCCCTGTGCCAAAGCAGAATTACTTAAAAGCAAATCTTTTTTTGCCAGAACAAGTACTTTAAGTTTAGGATCTAAATTCAAAGCAGTATAAAGTCCCGCAGCACCGGAACCAACTATAATTACATCATAATTCTTTTGCACAATATCACCTGCACATTTGCTTAATTAAGTTTCTTTAATTATACCATAAAACGAAATTTTTAGCAATCCTTTATAACAGAAACTGCAATAGGAGGACAATTTGGTCTGTTATAAAAATCTGTAACAATTACCGTATATTTTTTACTGTCGATAGTTTTAAGATATTCCATTAATGCATTTTTTTCATCAAATCCGCTATCTTTACCATAATATATGCAAAGGCTCATAACTCCTGAAGGTTTTAAAAGCAAAAGTCCTTCTTCTATAGCTTTAATGCTGCTTTCTGCCTTTGTGCATATACTATGATCCCCACCGGGAAGATACCCAAAATTAAAAACAATAACTGACACAGTTTCTTCTTTTGCATAAAGCGACATATTACTGTGGCTATCTTTTATGACCTGAGCCCAACTAATGCCCTCGCTTTCAAGAAGCTCCTTTGTACTTTTAATCGCTTCATCCTGAATATCAAAAGCAATTATATGCCCTTTTTCACCTACAAGTCTTGAAAGAAAAAGAGTATCATTTCCGCGACCTGCAGTCGCATCTATACACAAATCGCCTTCCTTGATATGTTCTTTGATAAAACGATGCGCAACAGATAATGTATTCAACTTAAGAGACATACTTTTCTCCATTTCTTATATATTTAAAACCTTTTCTACACTCCAATAGAATTGTTCTTCACCCAAAAATTCCGTTATTCCGCTTCGTGACATTACTTCCTTAACTCCATCAGAAACTCCGCACATGCAAACGACTTTTCCCTCATTCTTAAGTTCAAGCAGAAGTTCCGAAAAAACCTGCGCACCGGATATGTCCATATATGAAGTACCTCTCATTGAAAAAATAACAGCAGATTTCCCCTCGGACTCCGATATTATATTTGAAAGCATTTTTGCATTTGCAAATAAAATTGCCCCTGTTATATAAACTACTTTTGCATTTGAATATTTTTCATTTACAGGTTCTTTTAACCTTTCAGGATTTACATCATCATAATTAATTTCAAGCTTTGAAAGTCTTGACACCAAAAGTACTAACGCTATTACTACACCTATTACAATTGCAATTGTCAAATCAAATAAAATTGTAGCTATCATTGTAGCGATAAATTTTAAAATAGCACCTTTGAATTTTCTGGAAAACATATAACGAATTGTTGACCACTCATTCATTCTGAAAGCAGTAACCAAAAGAACACCTGCGAGTGCAGAAAGAGGAATATTTGCCATTAATGGTCCTAAAGCAAGCATGGACACAAGCAAAAATACAGCATGAAATATTCCGGTAAGTCTTGTCTGTGCACCCGATTTAATAGCAACACTTGTACGTGCTATAGCTGCAGTTGCAGGAATACCTCCAAACAACGGAGAAAGAATATTTCCAACGCCCTGTGCTACTAACTCCCTGTCGTTATCGAGCTCAACACCGGTCATTCTGCCAGCACTGGCACCACACAAAAGGCTTTCTACCATTCCAAGTGCCGCTATACTTACAGCAGGTGAAATAAGCCCTTTTATATCCGATAAATTAAAAGAAGCAAAGGTGAATCTTTCATCAAGCAAGAGTGATGTTGGAATTTTCCCTACGGTAGTTACATCTAAATTCCAAACCATTGATGCTATTGTTGCAAGAATAATTGATATAAGTGAAGCAGGTACTACCGCATTCCATTTTTTGGGGAAGATAATCATAAATAAAATTACTAAAACACCGATAATAACAGCAATATAATTAGGAGAAAATTCAGTTTTAAAATAACTTAAAAACTTCTCTACTGCCGAACTTCCGCTTGAAGTAACACCAAAAAAGTTATCAAGCTGTCCCAAAGCAATAATAACCGCAATACCAGAAGTAAATCCGGCTATAACAGGCATTGGGATATACGCAGTAAGACGCCCTAAATGAAAAACTCCTGCTAAGACAAGTATTACACCTGCCATAATTGTAGCGGTAAATACCCCGCTCATTCCATACTGTGCAATAATCGACATCAATATTGCCGCCATAGCACCGGTAGGGCCCGAAATCTGATAAAAAGCTCCACCTAAAAGACTGATCGCAAACCCGGCAATAATTGCGGTTAAAAGTCCCGACGCAGCAGTAGCACCACTACTGACGCCAAAAGCCAGTGCCAAAGGCAAAGCAACAGCCGCCACCGTAAGACCGGCCATTAAATCTTTTAAAAATCTTTTTAGATTATACCCACAAAATTCTTCTTTTAAATCCATCAGAAATTTTTTCACTTTAATACTTCCTCTTATTACAAAATGATAAGACCATATAAAAACAGTCCCGTAAAATTATACCAAAGCTAAAGCTTTTTTGCAATATTTTAAACAGTAATAAAACACAGAAGTTTTCTTCTGTGTTTTATAAGATTTTAAAATTCAAATTCAATCTCCTCGCCTATAGGCTTATCCAAAAGATCAGGATTTTTAAAAAGATGTTTTATAAGTTTAAGAGAACGGGCAAAATAAAAGCCGTCTGCAATACGTTCATCAAGTGTAACACCAAGTGTAACAATATCTCTCACAGAGCTTTCGCCATTTTTGTCAACAACAAGTTCCTTATGTAACTCACCGATAGTGATAACGATACTGTTTGTTCCCACGTTATTAAGATGATGATACACCGCATCACATTTAATACTTCCTAAATTAGAAAGCAAAACTGTGCAATAATCAGTATCTACATCAGTAATAAATCTCGGCATAAGTCCGTGATTATCAAGAAATCTTATCAATGCCATAACCATATTCATTATAAATTTAGGGAATTTTTTAACAAAATTTAAAATGTCATCAACACTCTGACCATCTTTTTCTTTTCTTGCCTCAACAACCTTAGGAGTGAGCAAATCTGTTATAGCACAAAGATTTTCCTCATCTTTCGGTTTATATATCATAAGAGTTTCTTCGGAATGGTCTGTAAACTTCTTCTTTACCACAAAACCCATTGAAATCTCATGTCTCATATAATAACGCTTACCGGAAACGTAACGATTTAAAAGCGGACGCATTTTTATAGTCCTTGCCACCGCTGCAATTATACAATGAAAGAGGGTTACTTTTCTTTCCCCTGACATATTTTTTTCTTCTATATATTTCAAAAGTTCGGTAACATCTACTTTTTCGTTGATATAAACTTCTGCCTCAGTTCTTTTAGGCATTAAATATGCCATATAAAAGTGCATACCATCTATATCACGCACACGATATGCATCGTGTCTGTCGCCAAATCTCTTCATAATATCACCTCAAAAAATTCATTATTTACTAATATATCACAAATAATAAAATATAGCAACATTTTATTATTTATGACAAAAAAGGTGTTTAAAAACGAAAAAGTTTTTAAACACCTTTTTTTATTTTATAAAAATCATACCTGAAAGCGGTACAGCAATTTCAATTAAATCATTATCAATTATCCCCTCTGAAATTACCTCTCCCATACAATTTAAAACTCTGTATTCTTTTCCTTTAGCTTCTTTTAAAACAAGACTTTTAAATCTTGTCACATTAACCGCAATAATCTCTTTAAAATCTTTACAAGGAATTATTCTGTCGGTATAAGCTGTAAAAATTGCCTTGTTGTCTTTTTGCGAATAAACGAGGCTGTAATCACTTTCAGGATTATAAGCTATAACTTTTCCATCAAGCAAAACATCTTTATTTTCCTTCCAGAAAGCAAGATAAAATTTAAGCATTTTTTTATGCTCATCATTTAATTTCTGAATTTTCATAGAAATCTGCGGAACAGAATAAAGTATGCTCGCAAATTGAATTGCAGCCTTTTGGGCATCATCATCATAATTCCACATAATCATATCGGAATGAACAGGAGTTTTACCCGATGTGAGTCTGAGACTTATAATATCTGAACGATTTTTAATAGCATCATTAGGACAATCTGCCGTCCTTAACATATTAGCATATTTTCTTATCATCGGCCCCACATAAGCTTGTCTGAATTCGATAAGCACGTCAGGATTTATCTGTATTAAAGCTTTATATGTATCTCCGATAAGCTTATCTATTGCCTCTTCAAGAGAATCCATATCTCTTCTCTCATCATATAAAAGCGACTTACCTTTTAAAATAAATGCGTCTATAAAATCAAGCTTAAGCCCGTCAAATCCCCATTCAGCCACCGCTTTTTTATATTTATCTATTAAAAAGTCTCTTACTTCTTTGTATCTTGGGTCTAAAGAAAAATAAGTCTTGTTATTTCCGCTTTCATCTAAAAGCATATCCTTAAAACGCTCAAAATTTTTACTGTTGATTCCCACAAAAGGTACGGAAAACCAAAGCATCGCTTTCATACCGGTATCATGAATATCCTTTACAAACTTTTTAATATCGGGAATCTTTTTGTGAGCTACTTCCCAATCTCCGCAAAAAGCATATCCTCTGTTATTATCATCGGTTTCCCATCCATCATCAACTATAACAGTTTCCATACCAATTTCTTTTGATAAAACACATTCTTTTACTATATCCTCTGTATCTAAATTCTGATGATAACTGTACCAAAGTGAATTTACAGGCATTTTAGCTTGTTCTGGTATAAAAGCGTTTTTATACCCACAATCATTTTCCCACCAGTCAGATACATTATAAATACTTTCATAATAAGGAATATCCATTATGTCAATTCTCAAAGTCACATTATATTCCTTAAGAGGTGCAACCGGAATAGTAAAAAAATCCACCTTACATTCAATTGTAGCATCTTCTTCACAAACACCGGTAGCAATAGTAATAGGGGTTGCCACATCTGAAGACGCAACAGTAAGTCTATTCTGCCCGTCCATAGAAATCACACTGTGAACAGGCATATATAAAGCAAGTCTAGACTCGCTTTTTCTCTTATCCCAGTCAGGTCCTAAAAAACGTTCAAATCTCAAAGACGGGCTCCACAAAGAATAGCATCCGCTCGAAGGAATTTTAAAAGAAATAAAAAAGCTTTCGGGAACCTCTTTTTTGTCACTTGAATATTTTATATCCAAATATAAAATACCATTTTCTTTTCTTTGTTTAATTGTAACAAGATTTTCATCACTGATAGTAAAATTCATATAAATTGTTCCTCTGTATTCATATTTTTTATTTTAATAAAAATATTTAAGATTAATGTAAACAAAAAAATTTTAACATACACCTAACAAAAACTCAATGATAAATGCTGATTTTAAGGAAAAACATCACATTTTAACAACAAAACAACAAATAATATAACAAAAACCCAAATAAATTCATTTCACAAAAAAGCTGTTTTTAACAGGTATTCTCGTAATAACAGTAATTTTAAAAGGCTGAATGAAATAAATCATTCAGCCTTTTATCATAAAGTTCAAAAATTCCCGATGCGAGGTCTTAGATTCCCCTGAATATTATTTGTTACTGTAACCTACAAAACCCTATAATAATTTTTTCACAGTTCTCTCCATATGAGACAAATCATAAAATCCGCAACTGTGCGCAATTTCCGTTTTCGAAAAGCAGGTACTGTCTATCATTTCCAGAGCTTTTTTACAACGATAACTATTTACATATTCCATAGGCGTACAGCCACATACATTATTAAAGCTGCGAAGAAAAGTCGAACGCGAAAGAAATGATTTTTTACACAACAAATCAATAGTAATTTTATCCATATAATTTTTATGGATATATTCAAGTGTTTTGATAATCTCAATATCATATTTATTTAAAGCTTTTTTCACTTCGTTATGAGTTTGTTTAAAAAGCAGATATGAAAACCAATATAAGATTTTCCATGTAATATGTTTTTTCAAAGGTGCCATTTCTTCTGTATCAAGAGCGTTATGCTCCTCAATAAATTTAAGTTCATTTTCTAATTGCATAAGCTGATTTTGAGAAAGATGTAAAAACATTTCACTCGAAAAATGCTGTCGCAAAAAAGGTTCAATTTCAACAAGTTGTAAAAAACCCGGAATACTCGCAGATTCCTTTTGATTATCGCGGATAAAATTCTTATGCAGTAAAATATGATAAACATCCAATTCCTTGGTATCAAAATATGCATGAACGGTCATCGGCGGTATTATAAAGACATCTCCGCTTTTTACATCAAAACAAGCATTTTCTATTTGATGCTTTCCTTTTCCGTTTACAACAATATTCATTTCATAAAAATCATGAGTGTGCGGCTCAATGCTGTAGTCAGTATATAAAAATGCACGAACCTGTTGCCATTTATAGGGAAAATTGCGTTCTATTCCGCAATGAAACTTTATATCCATTCATACACCAACTCAATTTGAAATTATTATACATTTTTTCTGTATTTTTATACTATTATTATACCACATTTTATAATATAATGCAATTATAAATATCATGAGGTGATTTTATGGATAGAATCAATATATTACGCAACCACCCCTTAAACAATGGTGTTTGTATAGACGATTTTTATTATAAATTTTATAAACACTACACAAATAACGATGCCGCTACAATCGATGAACGCTACGCCGAAGCTTTTTATTATGCTTTTGAAAATATGACTCCCTTCATATCTGAAGGTGAACTTATTGTAGGTAAATACAGTCAGTTAACACCGGAAGAATCAAGAGAGTGGAAAGAAAAATATTCAGAAATTGTATTAAAAACGCTTCCCGTACTGAACGTAGGACAAGATTCTCATATGGCAATTGATTATGAACTTGTTTTAACCCTTGGCATAAATGGTATAATAAAAAAAATTGACAACTATATGTCTTGTTGTAACGACAATAACAAAAAAACTTTCTACAGCACCTGTAAATCTTGCCTTAATGCAATAATAAAACATTCTGAGAATTATTCCAATAAAGCAGCTGAACTAGCAAAAAACACAAAAGATATCAAAAGACGCAAGGAACTTCAGACGATTTCTGCTATTTGCAAAAAAGTGCCTGCCAACCCTGCCGAAAATTTTTATGAGGCAATACAGTCTGTACACTTTGTTACATATTGTATTTCCTTAAATCCATTAAGATACCGCTATCAACAGTTTCAATTAGGTCACCCTGACCGCTATTTATGGCCCTATTATCTTAAAGATATACAAAACGGTGTTATCACAAAAGAATATGCACAGTTACTTTTAGATTGTCTCGGAATACAGATCAATAACCGCGTACCCAATGGTCTTTCAAGTGGCTATATGGTGGGCGGTCGTGATGAAGACGGCAATATTGTAGCAAATGAACTTACATATATGTGTATGCAGGTTGTGGATAACATAAGGTTGGTTTATCCTTCCGTTGGTTTTTGCTATACAGAGGGAATGGACGATAGATACCTTAAAAAAGCCTGCGAAATTATATCGCATGGCTGTTCACATCCTGCAATATTTAATGATGATATAATAACAAAAGGATTAAAATGCTATGGCGTACCGGAAAAAGAAGCGCACAGCTACATTCACAGCACTTGTGTTGAGATTACGCCCGTTGCCACATCCAATGTCTGGGTGGCAAGTCCTTATACCAATATGGCACAACTTTTGCTTGATATTCTCGATAGAGAATATCAAAGTTATGATGAATTGATAAGTGCATATTTTAAAATTCTTGATGGAATTATAGAAAAAAATTTCCAAGAGCAGTGTCGCATAAGAAAAGTACGCTGTGAAAATAATATCAATCCTCTACTGTCATGCTTTGTAAAGGATTGTTTAAAAAGCGGAACAGATATTGAGCAGGGAGGTGCCAGATATAACTGGATTATGCCGAGCTTTGTGGGCATGGCAAATTTAGTTGACTCGTTATATGCATTAAAAGAACTTGTTTTTGAAAAAAAGGAATTTACTATTTCCAAACTTAAGCAAATTCTCGATAACAACTTTGAAGGAGAAGAATTATTAAGATTACGCATTCTAAATTCCATTCCTAAATACGGAAACGACATAGATGAAATCGATTCATGTTTTGGATTAATAACAAAACATATCATATCCGAATGTAAAAAATATCACGGAGCACATCAAAACTCAAATCTTATTCCCAGCGTATTTTGTTGGGTAATGCACGAACAATTTGGAAGAGTAACAGGTGCAACTCCCGACGGTAGAAAAGCAGGATTTCCTCTTGGTGACGGGTCCGGACCATGTCAGGGACGAGAAATGAATGGCCCTACCGCTTCCATATTGTCCTCAACGAAGTGGGCACATCATGAGCTCATCGGCGGTGTTGCCGTAAATATGAAATTTTCAAAAAAATCCTTAGGAATGAATTCACTTGATAATATGAAA
Organism: Fumia sp.; assembly: GCA_045645505.1. Taxonomy (GTDB): domain Bacteria; phylum Bacillota; class Clostridia; order Oscillospirales; family Ruminococcaceae; genus Fumia. The sequence continues at coordinate 4,263 of JAZRIW010000029.1, read as the reverse complement.
AGTCTTATTAAAACATATTTAAAACGTGGCGGATTTGAAATACAAATCAACGTCATAGACAAAAAAACTCTTGAAAAAGCAGTAACAAATCCTGAAGAATACAGAGATCTGGTGGTGAGAATAGGCGGATACAGCGATTATTTTATAAAATTATCTTCCGAAATGCAGCAAGAGGTAATTTTAAGAACGGAGCACGAAATATAAATGACAGGAAATATATTTAACATTCAACGATTTTCCACAAACGATGGCCCGGGAATTCGTACCGTTGTATTTTTAAAAGGTTGTCCGCTTTCTTGCATATGGTGTCACAATCCGGAATCAAAATCAGCATATCCTGATATTTTTTATAATTCAAAAAAATGTGTTAATTGCAGAAAATGCGAAAAAATCTGCAAACACAATCAACATATATTTGATTTTAATAACCACAGTTTCTTACGCAACAATTGCAAAAAGTGTATGGAATGTGCTATAGAATGTCCTGTAAGTGCACTGGAAATCTGCGGGAAAATCGTATCTTCAGACGAAATTATGGCAGAAATCCTAAAAGATACAGAGTTTTACTCTGAATCAAGTGGTGGTATTACGCTTTCAGGGGGTGAACCTCTTGCGCAGTATGATTTTTCTCTTGAAATTTTAAAAAAAGCCAAAGAGGCAGGTATTCATACTGCAGTCGAAACAAGTGGTTATTGTTACAAGGAATTAAATGAAATAAATAAATATGTTGATTTATGGTTATTTGATATAAAATTGTTTTCGGAAAGTAAACACATTGAATATACAGGTGTTTCCAATAAGATAATACTAAAAAATCTGCTTTTTCTTGACAATATTGGAGCAAAAATAATTTTAAGATGTCCAATAATTCCGGATATTAACCATACAGAAGAGCATTTTGAGAAGATTTCAAATCTCGCAAATAGACTCAAGAATGTCGTTGCTATACATTTTGAGCCATACCATCCTTTGGGAATTGATAAGTCAATCAATCTTGGAATACCTCAGGAATATAAAAATAAAGATTTTTTAACTACAGAAGACATACACCCCTTTGTAAATAATATAAGAAAAAAAGTAACTATAAACCTTGAAATAATATAACTGAAAATGTCTTTTTTATGGGAAAACAAAACCATAAAGATATTTTACAGTTTAATCATTTGGTTTTCGCAAGAAAACCAAATGACAATTCTTCTCTATTCTCTTTTGTCTCTTATCTGAAAACGACAATTTTTAGAGAAAAGTGAAGAGAAAATAGTGAAAATACAAGAGTACAAAAAAGAAACGCAAAATTGACACAAGAAAGACTTTTGCTTTAAATTAGCGAGCAAAGTCTTTCACGGGTTTCAAAATTTAGTTTAATTACCGAAAAAGTTTCATTTTGCATAAAAAAATTCAATTAAATAAGATACGAACAAAAAATATTATTCAAAGTTTCTATTACTTCGACACATTCTTGTTCATTTCGTTTTAATTGTTCGTATAATGATAGTATTTTAATAGAATCATCACTAGAAATTAGATCGATGTTTAGAATCTGCGCATTATTTAAATCGTTTGGCTCGAATTTTTCTAACCCGCCACCATATTCACGCTTATTTATTTTTAGAATACATTGAGAAACCGGTGTTAACAGATAGCAAAATAATATGTTAGCAACTCTATCATTGTTGTACTCATCGTTAAGATAAACTCCATGAAATGTCGTTAAATTTTTAGACTCTGTTTCATTTCGCACAACCTTTAAAGAAGCCCTATTGAATACCGAAATCCAAATAGGTGCTACATCTTTGTTCTCAAGAGAATACCAAGGTGAACGATGGCTAGTTAAAAAACCTTTATCAAAATTGTTAGTTACACCATAATTTATATAAGCAAAATCATGCTCATTTGTTGCACTATTTCCATTGAAAATGTACACTTTCTTATTTGATAAATATAATTCTTGAAAATCGTTCTCTTGAAAAATCAACTTTTTTACATCAGGAGATTTGCAAATACATTTAACTAACGAATTTGAACTTAACCCTATGTTTTCAATCTGGCTTTTATTTAGAGTAAAAAATGCATTTCCACCAGTTGCGATGCCGCGTTTGACCTTTGCTATCTTTGAAAATTCAATTAGATTATTATATAATTTTTTCTCGTTAAAAGAAAAATACCCACTCCATTTTTCTTTGCAATTTAGCTCGTTGTAATAATAACTTTTTGAATTTTTGAAACATTTATTTTTAATTTCTTCAATATCATTTATTAACACAAACTCTACTTTTTCGTGTTGTTTCTTCTCGAAAAGCAATATGCAAGAGGTGGTAAGTGCATGATCGAAAAGCGAAAGTTTACTATCAAAAATATATATTTCTTTGAGAAATTTGCTTTGAATAAAGAATTCTTTTATTCTTTCACCGTATCCTGTATTGAAAAATTCGAAAGGTATTATATAAGCACACTTACCATTTTCATTCAATTCAAACAAGCTTTTCATTAAGAAATAGATACACAAATTGGAATATCCGCTTATTACAAAATTATATTTTTCTTTGAAAAGATCAATATATTTATTTCGATTGGGTATTTCCTGAAATTTATTATATGGGGGATTGCAAATTATAATATCTGGTTTGTTTTTTATTTCTGATAGCAAATAATCCTCATTTTTAAATTCTATGTTTTTATTTGCAATACCACTTGCTATATTTATCATTTCATTATCAATGTCATAAGCTAGGCCTTGAATACTATGAATGCTTTTTTTTTCAAGACATGTTAAAAAAATCCCTTTCCCAACAGCTGGATCTAAAACACTTTGGGCAGATTTATGATAAACGAGATCACACATGAAATCAGCAATTATTGGATTAGTAAAAAATTGTCCCAGTTCTTGTTTTTTTGTTCTCATAAATCTATACCCAATAAGTTTTTAAAAGCTTGAACATTTAATGAGGATACACTATCTTTGAATTTCACAAAGAAAAGTAATCTTCCTCGACCTAGCTCTTTCATTTGACTGTAATGTTCAGGTAAAGATACTTTTTCTAAAACATTTTCTTCAGTATTGGCATGAATTTTGATGGTTGTTTTATTTTGATTTTTAACATCAGATTCCAAAAAGTAATCAATACCCTCTAATTCGGGGGCGCTTATTAAATTTAATATTTTCTCAAATGAAATTCCATACGCTTTATCGAAGAACACTTGAATATAAAAATGAGGAACATTATACTTTTTTACCCAAGTATATACAACCTTTAAATCCTCAACTTTAGGTGTAATACTCAAAAATGTCCTTTTGGATATTTCTGTCAAATCTGATTTGAGTTGCTTTAATAACTGGGATAATTCCAACAATTGCTCGTTGCTTTTCCATGAAGGACATCTAAAACTAATTACATGTAAGTTTTCTATGTTAATAGAGTTTATCAAAATATATAACGCTTTATCTTTATTGTATAATAATTCACCATGATTATGAATGATGATTGATTTTATTTCTAAGATTGATTTAACTAAACGTTCGTATTTTTTGGACATAAACGTTTCGTATTTATCAAACAAAAAGGCGCTGGAACGTACTTCTATACCGCATTTTGCCATAGGGACTATTTTATCAAGTTCACTTCTTTCAAAATGACTGATATTATAAGTTTTATAAGGAAAATCATTTTTATCGAAAATTAAAATATCTGGTCTTTTGCCAATATCATCTAACTCATCTTGGTATTCTTCATAAAACTCTTTGAAATTATCTTCTCCGGCAACAATATCATCATCGCGACCGTATTTAACTGCAACATACTTCTGAGAATAGTTGTTAATGCCGTTTAATAAGGTTTTTTCAGCCCAATCACCCTGTTCTTTGTTGGTTAGAAATTCAGAGGATACTTGAGTGGGAGCAGTACCTCTCTTTCTTTCGGCACTAAAATCAACGATAGTAGTGCTAATTTCTGAAACTATCTGTTCGATTTTTTCTATATAAGTCATTTTCTTATCCTCCTTATCTCCTATAAATATAACACAACTTGATAAACATTTCAAGATAACAATGGTATATACTATTGTTATATAAAGTCTTGCACGGGTGGAAGACTTTATATAAAAAAATAAAACCAAGGTTTCATTTTATGATACGTTTTTGAAAAGTTTTTGATGATATGGATAGGTTCATCTAAAAACAAAGAAAGCCCTTAAAATAAGGACTTTCTTTGTTTCAATGAATATTGACTATTATGGCAGGGGCAGAAGGACTTGAACCCTCGGCAC
>JAZRIW010000028.1:0-3154 GCA_045645505.1 Fumia sp. | reverse complement strand
TATTGGTAATATTACAACTTCGTTGGAGTGATACATTTGCCAAAGGCAATACGGTTTACATCGCAGATGTAATATCATTGATACGAAGTATAACATCATTTGAGTCTAAGCCAGCTCCATCTGTGTATGTATAAGCGGTATGATGTTGACCGCAAACGGTCAAATGATGTGCTAGTTGTTCTCGTAATGATATTGTGTCCTGCGGACACAAACACAAAAAGGTTCTTTGTCAAGAGTTGGGGTTGAAAATCCCATACGGAATTTTTGAGGTAGCTTTAAGCTGCCTCTTTTTCTGTATTTAAAGTGGTATTTTTGTAGTTAAATATGTGCAAAATCCTGTTTCTGAAACGTTTGAAATTACGATATCCATAAGCATTTCTTTTCAGGACTTTAATTTTGTTATTACAGCCTTCTGTAAATCCATTTGTGTATGGATAATCAAAAGAATTTAATATTCCATATTGCCAATTTATCATTGTATTTGAACATTTTACATACTCATTCAGTCCGCTTGATTGTGCAGCATATATCCATTCTAACATTAAATCACGCGCCTGCTTACAGTCTTTTGTATCTACAATTTCATAAAACATTTCCTTTAGTTCATATGCAGTTCTTAAATTATCACTTATGTATAAAATTGCATTTACACGATCTTTTTGATAGTCTTCGAGTTTTTCGGCTCTTTTAGTTAATATTCGTTTGGAATTTTTAAAACATAATCTGTTCTTTTTTCCATATCTCTTTTGTTCGGATTTTCTGACAGCTTCAAATGCCCATATCATTTGACGTATGAAATGATATTTATCAATTATCAATGTTGAATTTTTGAATAATGCAGTAGCTAAATCAGTATATGGTTGCCACATATCACTTACAAAGTATCTAACAGCTTTTCGTTTATCTAAATCCCATTGTTTAAAGTATTTAATCAAGTATTCCGTAGTTCTGTTTGGCAATATATCAAGAACAATACCGGTTTTAGGGTCAGTTAATATGCATTGATATTTTTCATCACCGACATTTCCTTTAAATTCATCAATAGCCAACACTTTAGGAGGATATTGCGGGTGAGAATATCCAACAATATCAAAAATTCTAATGATTGTTGATACAGACAAATTCACTTCACGAGCAACTGATGAAAACGAACGCACATCTTCGAGCAAGTGAATAACCCAAGCAGAAAGTCTATTCGTCATTCTATGATATTTAGGAAGAAATTGTATTTGTTCATAAAACCTCTTTTCGCAGTGTTTGCAGACATATCTTCTCTTTCTTAATGAAATGAGAACGAATTTTCCGAAAGCAGGAATATCTTTAATTACTTGTACACGATAATCGTGAACTTTATCTGTGAGATGATTACAACAAGGACATTTATGAGGTTTTCTTTCGATTTCTGCATTAATTAAAAGAAAGTTACCTAAAGTATCAATATTTTTTATCTTAAGGTCTTGCAATCCTGTTAAATTTGATATAGAATAATTGTAGAGCATATTTATTCCTCCTGTCATGGTTTCTAGACAATTCCATTATACAGGATTTTGAACAAATATGCTCTACTTTTTTTAAAATTCTTTAATTATTTTCAAGCTCTATTTGTTGGTTACCCCAACATTTATTATAGAGCCTCTTTTTCAAGGGGATAGGAAAAAAGCTTTGGAATGGACAAAACGAACCCGAAGTCGTACGTTGGTACTTCGAGCGGTTCGGTTTGTTCATAGCAAAAAGGATTAAAATGAAAGAGAAATCGCATTTTTTTCGATTTCTCATCATATTTTACTCTTTTTTTGGAATATAATATTTAAAAATCTCGTATAGTTAATACCTTTTTGCGATCCGGAGTTTTTTAACATCCCCTTTTTTAGAAAAGCTTTTTATTTTTTAATGCCTTATACAATAAAAACCCAAGTATTCCGACCGAAATAATTTCTCCTACACCCACTGTTAAAACCAAAAACCAATATGCGTCCCCTACACCATAAGCTGTTTTTAAAACCCATGGGACAATTATGGTATTTGATAAAATCGGTGGTAAAAACGAAAGATATTTCTTTTTTCTTAAAGCATAAGTTCCAATAGCTCCTATAAACGTCGCAAGGCTTCCGAATATAATGTCTAATAAAACACAGCCACTTAAAATATTAGAAAGCACACACCCAATTGTAAGGCCCCATATTGCTCCCGGCATAAACACAGGAAGTATGCAAAGCATTTCAGAAAATCTCACCTGAATAACTCCTGATGACAAGCCTAAAACAGCCGCAAACCAAGTTAAAACCACATAAATCGCCGCAACGATTGCACATTGGCATAATGTTCTTATACTACTTCTCTTTTGCATATTAACCATTCCCTTTCTAAAATCGCCTTTTCTGAAAATGGCAGCCAACAAAAAAAGTGACACCCTTAACAGAAAACAAACAAATCTAAAGTCTTTTAAGACTTTAGACAGCTTTTTTCTGCCAATGCTAATGTCACCTCGCAATCGGCTTCTTATATACTATCACAATACAATATAAATGTCAAGTAAAATTAACCAAGCTCTGAAATTAAGCTTTTAAGCTCGTCTAATGTAAGTATTTTATTCAAAACCTCTAAAAGCATATTAGATGATATTTTAGACGGTATTCCCAGCTCTTTTTCAAGCTTTTTCCTTAAAACACCGCTGTTTTCTCCACCCGAAAGACCAAGAAAATACATATCTGCTTTTGTTATTTTCTTTTCAGGCTTCACATCATAAGATACACCCTCAATTGTACAGCCTGCTTTTTTTAAAGCGTCAACCAAAATCTGCTCCTCCATACCTTCAACACCGAGCAACCCCTCTTTTCCCGGAGAAGCCTTTCTTTTCTCTTTCCCGAAAATTTCGGGGATATATGCGTGCAACACATCGTCTGTATTAAGATTTTGTTTTATGAAATTGCGTATCTTAAAGCCCGCAGTATCTGAATCAGTCAATATAACAATCCCTGTCTTTTGAGATAAGGTCTTGATTGTTGTAAGCTTATTTTTATCTTTTATTACAGAAAATCCGCCTGTAACAAAAATTACACCGTCAACAAATCTCGACAGCTTGATTTTATCATATATACCTTCAACAATAATAGCTTCTTTAACCTTAATCATAAAAAATTCCTCGTATAGCTTC
>JAZRIW010000027.1:0-2422 GCA_045645505.1 Fumia sp. | reverse complement strand
AAGGGGCTGACACAAAAACAAGTTGCCGACAAGTTGGGTATTGTGCCAAAGACAGTTTCAAAATGGGAGACGGGACACGGATTCCCTGATGTATCGACAGTATCAGCTTTGGCTGATATTCTTGGCGTGAGCGAGAAAACCATTTTGTCAGGCAACCTGGAACAGAATTTGGAGAGTGCTAATAATATGAAAAGAACAAAATTTTATGTCTGTCCCCATTGCGGAAGCTTTTTGCAAGGAACAGGCAACGGTCAGGTTGTGTGTTGCGGAAAACAGCTTGAAGTTTTAACGGCGGTTTCGGCAGACGATGAGCACACAATCAACATTTCTGAAATTGAGGACGACTATTTCATTGAATTTAATCACGCAATGACAAAGGAGCATTATATAAGCTTTGTGTCATATGTAAGGGTTGATAGGGTGCTTACGATAAAACTATATCCTGAGCAAGACTGCACAGTGCGTTTTCCCAAAATGTACGGCGGTAAGATTTATTTTTATTGTAGCAAACATGGATTGTTTGAATATCAGATGAAATCACGCCGAAAGGCTTGATTATATATTTTATTTTAAGGAGAATTGCTGTTTGAAGAAAAACAACCCCGTTCTTTGATACCGAAGAAGAGGTGGCTGGATTTAAATGCAAAATGGTAGAATCTGATAGTACATTTAAACCTTATTGTGAAGAACCGTTTGAGGCATTTGAAGTAGGCGAATCTATTAAAGATATAGAGATAGTAAACGATTAATTTTTCAAGAGGAATGAGTCAAAAACCACATGTTAAAGGAGCCTAAAAATGGTAGAATTTATTTGTTATCCCAAATGTACAACTTGTCAAAAGGCAAAGAAGTGGCTTGATGACAACAAAATAGAATACGAGATTCGTGATATAAAGGAAGACAATCCGACACTAGAGGAGTTGACTGCTTGGTATAAAATGAGCGGACTTCCGCTAAAGAAATTCTTTAATACGTCGGGGATTTTATATAAATCTATGGATTTAAAGGACAAGCTTCCTACTATGGCTGAGGAGGAGCAGCTAAAGCTTCTTGCGACAGACGGAATGCTCGTAAAGCGTCCACTCGTAATTGATAAAGATTTCGTTTTGGTCGGATTTAAAGAAAGTGAATGGAACGATAAATTATGATTTCTATGTTCAAATTTAAATAAAGTGAGGTTAATAAATGTTTGGTGGAAAAGTTCCCGAAATTTACATAAAAAAATTGGGGATTCCGGTTATATATTTGGATACATGTATATTAATTGAACTAAGTAGGTATAAAAACAACTGTTGTACAAATGAACGCAAAGATGAAATTGGAAAACTTTATAATATACTTACTGACTTAATGAAAAACAATAAAATTTTATGCCCGTTGGGTAATCAAATGGAAGAAATGGGGATAACCAAAAAACGTTCGAATGCAAGAGTGTTTTTAAACACTTTTACAAATTCAAAATTATATTTTCCAGAAGAAATATATAATAGACAACTAGATGTGGGGAATAATTCCTATATCGAACAAAAAACTAATATTTTGTTTCAAGCAAGTGATGTTTTTAGCAATATAAATAGGCAAAATGATAGGGTGTATGTAGAAGTTTTTCCCAAGAATGGCCAAAAAATAGTTCAATAATATAAAGAAGAAAAACTAAAGTTAGCAGATGCACTGAATAATTTTAAGTGTAGTACGTATATATCTAAAGATTTTGAAACACAATTTTTAAATGAATTACAAGCGGATTATCAAGTTTTAAGTTGCATTATAGAGAAATGTAGGGAATCAGAAGATAATTTTATACACTACGTTGATATGATAATGCCAATACTTAATCGCATTAATAAAGGGGATACAAAAAAAGACTTTTTGGGTAAACGTGATGAAGAATATATTAATTATGGCAATTTTTTGTTGAGCTGGTACCAGTATAAATTACCATACATTTATATTAGAGCAATTTTGTTTACACATCTACTTCAACGTCCTAACAAAATCAATCACAGTGATAATCTTGATGCTTTATGGGCTTGTGCATATCTTCCCTTTGTGGATTTTGCTATAACGGATGGAGCATTTTGTAAACTTTTGAATGACTCCAAATTGGCTGATACATACAATACAAAGGTGTATGATTTTTCGACGATAGCTTCTTTGATAGAAGATATTTCAAAGTATAATTAACAAAATTTGTTAAAAGATTTTATTTTGTTGGGTTAAAAGAAAGCGAATGGAGCGAAAAGCTTATATAACAAAAAAAGCAGACGAAATGTCTGCTTTTTTGCTTTTTAAATTAAAACATGCTATCATCTAATAAACAGTAGGTGAAATAAAAAGCAAGGTTTTTCAACCGAAAAACCTTGCCATGGCGGAGTGGGTGGGATTCGAACCCACGTCCCTCAGGGGGCATCATGATTTCGAG
>JAZRIW010000026.1:0-20097 GCA_045645505.1 Fumia sp. | reverse complement strand
TATAGTATATTTTTCATATTTTGACAATAGTAATTTTAAGCAAAATACCCCAAAAGAATGTCTTAATTTTATCTAAAATATATAGGAAACGGTGATTATATGAAACTTGTTATTCTCGACGAAACACTTATTACGAGAAATGTCCTCCCTCTTAAGTTAAAAAGAGATGGATTTGACTGTGAAGTTTATAGCTTTACAACCCCTGAAGAGCTGCTACCACGCATTAAAGACGCTTTTGCTATATTTACAAACCGCATCAGTATCTCACGCGAAGTTATGGAAAAATGCCCGAATTTAAAGTATATAGGCATCTTCGCAACAGGATATAATCTTATCGATATCGTTGCCGCAAAGGAACTTAATATAACTGTATGTAATGTCCCCGACTATTCATCTTATTCTGTATCCCAACACGCATTGGCATTGCTTTTAGAGATTGTAAACCGCGTTTCTGACTTTAATAATATAGTAAAAAATGGTAACTGGGCTGACGAAAATATCATAAAAGTCCCCACTTATGAGCTTTATAATAAAACGCTCGGAATAATCGGATACGGAAGTATCGGTAAAACTTTCGGTGAAATGGCAAAAGCTATGGGAATGAAGCTTATAGCTTATCGGAATAACCCAAATCCCGATGACAATGTAAGATACGTTGACCTTGACACCATTTATAAGGAGTCCGACGTAATTTCCATTCACTGTCCGCTTAACGACAAAACCCGTAAAATGATAAATGCTTCGGCACTTGAAAAAATGAAAGACGGTGTAATTTTAATAAATACTGCAAGAGGCGCTATACTTGACGAAGAAGCAGTTTCAGAGGCACTTAATAGCGGAAAACTTTATATGGCCGGAATTGATGTAATGGATCCGGAACCTCCGAAAAGCGATAATCCCCTTTTAAATAACCCCCGCTCAATCATAACCCCCCATTCAGGCTGGGCTACATTGGAAGCACGAAAACGACTTATCGACGTAGTCGCAGAAAACTTTAACGCCTTTTTAGACGGCCACCCCAAAAACGTCGTAAATCCATAAAATTAAAAACCGTTTCATATAGTAGGTTGTACTCGTAAGTACAAAAAAGACAGATTTATTAAAATAATAAATCTGTCTTTTTAAGTATTTTAAAATTTAGTATTGCTTTTATTCCAGTTTTGGAATATAATCATACATAAGGGGCGTGATTGTAAATGTTAACATATATGACCGCAAGTGAGGCGGCTGAAAAATGGAATATATCACATAGAAGAGTTTTAACTTTGTGCAAAGAAAAACGTATAACTAACGTCGCAACTCTTGGTAATATGTGGATTATACCTATTGATGCCAAAAAACCTGAAGATGCGCGTAGCCTAAGATATAATCAGTCTAACGAAAAAAATGCCAAACCGTTTCTAAAATGGGCAGGTGGAAAAGGTCAACTCCTAAAAGAAATTGAACGTTATTATCCATTTGCAGAAGGAAACATTACAAAGTATGCAGAACCCTTTGTTGGCGGTGGTGCAGTCTTATTTGATATTCTTAGTAAATATGATTTGAAGGAGGTTTATATCAGCGATATAAATACAGAATTGATTAATACATATGATATTATCAAATATGAAATTGATGACTTAATCACCTTGTTAGAAACATATCAGGAAGAATATATAAAACTTGATACTAATGGTAGAAAAACATATTATATGAGTATGCGAGATAAATTTAATAATATTAAGGTAAATGGTGACGAAACAAAAAATGTTACTAAAGCGGCGCTGATGATATTTTTAAATAAAACATGCTTTAATGGACTGTATCGAGTAAATAAGAAAGGACTGTTCAATGTCCCGATGGGTTCATATAAAAATCCGCTTATATGTGACGAAAGAAACCTACGAACAGTATCTGAAAAACTCCAAAAGGTTGAAGTCATATGCGGAGATTACAAAGAATCAGCAAACTTTATAGACAAGCACACATTCGTGTACTTTGATCCGCCATACAGACCGCTTACAGAAACATCAAGTTTCACCGCATATACAGAAAACCTATTTACAGATGAGAAACAAATTGAGTTAGCAAAGTTCGTAGATGAAATGAATAAAAAAGGTGCTAAAATAGTAGTTAGCAATTCTGATCCTAAGAACACTAACGAAGACGATGAATTCTTCGATGACATCTATAGCAATCATAAAATCAAAAGAGTTGAAGCCACACGAATGATAAATAGTAACAGTCAAGGCAGAGGTAAAATTAAAGAACTTTTAATATCAAATTTTTGAGGAGGATAAATAATATGCCTTATGGAGAATATGCACAATGCCCTTGCTGTGAAAAAACGGCATATGGCAAAAACGATATAGAAAATGAATTTGGATACAGAAATATGGGTGATGGTCGATACATCCCCCAATCATATTGTCGCAAATGTCGTTCGGCTCATTGCGAAGCTGGTAAGCCTTGTAAAGCAAAATAAGGGGGAATATAGTTTGGTTAGAGATTTTAGCACTTGGTTATCAGGTTTCCGTGATAGTATCGCAGATTATGGTTATTACATAGATTTTGAAAAGGTTCACAGAAATGTTGATGGCATTAAGGTTGAACTTAACATCTTAAATTCACTAATCGGTTCTAAAAACATTGAACTTGATTTTGAAAACTTAATTAGAAAATATCCTGAAGTATTAAAGTGCATTCCGCTACTATTAGCGGTTAGAGCGAATGAAATATACTGTCAGGATGAAAATGGTGGACACTTATTCCAATTTGATTTTGGAAGGTATCCGCCTAATAGTCACACTCATTATGAAAAATATAAATACTTTATGCGTGAAACCGGCTTGTTTGATTTATTAAAAAACCACATAGTAAATAATTTAGTTGATTACGCAACTGGTGTGGAAACAGGGCTTGATTCTAATGGTCGTAAAAATCGTGGCGGACACTTGATGGAAGATTTGGTTGAAAGCTTTATTCAGAAAGCTGGCTTTGTTAAAGATGTAAACTACTTTAAGGAAGTGTATATCCACCAAATCACAAACAAATGGAATATCGACTTATCCGCCATTTCAAACCAAGGCAGAACGGAAAAACGTTTTGATTTTGTTATAAAAACACCAACTATGATTTATGGTATTGAAACTAATTTCTATACTGGTGGTGGCAGTAAATTAAATGAAACTGCACGTAGCTACAAAACTCTTGCTTGGGAAACCGAAGAAATTGACGGATTCACATTTGTTTGGTTTACAGATGGCAAAGGTTGGATAAGTGCTCGTAACAATCTTGAGGAAACTTTTGATGTTATGGAGCACATATACAACATTAAAGATTTGGAAGACGGAATAATTAGTGAGGTTTTTAAGTAATGTCAAAGAAAATTACTAAATGGGAACCGGAAGATTTCAAATTAGAAATGACTACACATTGGTCATTTCCAAAACGCGGGGATTGGGCAACACACGATGCAAAGTGGCGTGGTAATTGGTCGCCATATATACCAAGAAATATTATTTTAAGATATTCTCAAGAGGGAGATTTGATATTAGACCAATTTGCAGGAGGTGGCACTACTCTTGTAGAGGCTAAGTTGCTTAATCGGAATATCATTGGCGTAGATGTTAATGATGTTGCACTTGACAGATGCAGAGAGAAAACATCTTTTGATTACGAACCTGCTAAAGGTAAAATATATATCAAAAAAGGAGATGCAAGAAATCTTAATTTTGTTCCTGATGAAAGCATTGATTTAATATGCACTCACCCACCGTATGCAGATATTATTCAATATAGTGAGAATATTCCTGAAGATTTATCTTTGTTAAAAGTTAAGGATTTCCTTGTAGAAATGAAAAAGGTGGCTTTGGAAAGTTATCGCGTTCTAAAAAAAGACAAGTTTTGTGCCATTCTTATGGGTGATACTCGCCAAAAAGGTCATATGATACCAATGTCATTTAATGTTATGAGAATCTTCGAAGATACAGGTTTTAAACTGAAAGAATTGATTATCAAAGAGCAACATAACTGCAAAGCAACTGGTTATTGGAAAACAAACAGTGTGAAATATAACTTTTTTTTGATTGCACATGAGTATTTATTTGTATTTAAAAAATAATATCTTAACCCAGCCCTTATAATAAAAGGCAGAAACGATTTTTTCGTTTCTGCCTTTTAAATCATTGTCCTTTAAACACAAACCATACAAAAAGGATTTTTTTATTTAGCCTCCCTCTGTCAGCCTACTCGGCTGACAGCTCCCCTGACAAGTGGAGCCTTAAATATCGTAAATTCTTCCCACCTCATCCACCGCAAGCGGTCCCCCTTCTCCTTTGAGGGGAAGGCTATTTAAATTTTCCTCCCACGACAAATAAAACCTTAAAATACAATAAAAAAACCTCCCTTGTGTAAAGGGAGGTTTAACTGTTTTAGAAACTTAAAAAATTAAGTATGTTTATTTTTTTAATATTCTTATTTTTGATAACATTAAATTTCCAAATTCGCTGACACCATCTTTTGTGCACACTTCGCCGAACATAAAAAGCCCCATACCTTTGGTGTTCATATAAGAGGGCAAAATTCCCTTTAACCCTGCACAACCAAATATAATCGCATTCTCGTCATCATAAAAGCTTTCCATTCTTGAAAGCACCTTATCCTCCGGCAGATACCTTAAATACATCTTCTCACAAAGATCTCTGCCTGAACAGATTTTACCATCCCTTTCGCAAAGATGTGCGTTTATTCCATTTTCGTCAGCTAAAGTTATATGCTCAAAATCGTTTGCATCAAGATTAAACTGTTCTCTCTTATTTAAAAACCACTGTTTTGGATCTACGCCATCAATTTTATCAACAACTCTTAAATCTGAAAAGGAAATTTTATGCTCACTTATAATGTCATGATGTATATTTTCACAGAAAACTTCAAAGTCGTAGTCTTCATCATCAATCATAAAAACCGCAACCTCACCACAGCCAAAAACAAGAGCACTCTCACCTGTAACGGAGTTAATGGCAGCTCCACCGCCAACCAGAGGAACGTTGACTTTTTTAGTTAATTCTGAGATAAATTCATTTTCATTACCTGCATTTCCAAAAAGAACTATTCCCACTTTCCAGTTGCCATTTTCGATAGCTTTTAAGCACTCTTCATATGTACCGCTATAAATTTTTCCTTTTATATCCAAAGGAAAAAGTGAGGAATGTGAGGCTTTTTCGTCATAAGCTTCTGTCATTCCGAAAGTTGCAGCACCAAACTCTTCTGCAACGCCATAAGAAGGTGTATAAAATCTCATTTTCATAAAATCGCCCCTTTTAAATATTTTTTATCAGAATTTACAATACCAGATGTAAAACTTTCTCATTTTATAATCTCGTTTAAGGCATCAGCTTCCGCCATAAGACTTTCAATTTTATCATCAGGCATAAATTCAAGTAAGAGATTATGGTTTTTATAAAAGCACTTAAGATATTTTCTCCATAATTCAGTTGCTTCCTTCAACGGATTTTTGGCATCCGGTACCCAGTTAAAAACGTGCAGATTAACAGTATATGGTGCCAGAAGCCTTGCATAATCAAGATTCTGCTTAAAAGTTCTTATAGTTTCAGGTTGCCAGTACATCTTAAAATGCTGACTGTTTACTGCTTGCATCAGTTCGAGTGCAGCTTCTGCCTCATCTGTAAATGTACCACGATGACATTCAAGACAAAGGGTAACATTTTCTTTCTCGGCAATTTTGGTAGCCTTATAACACTCTTTAAAAAGTTTTTCTTTTTCTTTAACAGTATATTCGGTACTGCTTTTATCACCGCACCAGATCCTCAAAACAGCGGTTCCCAGCAGTTTTGCCGCCTTAATAAGCTCAGGTAGTTTTTTTGTATCATTTACCCCAAGTCTGAAATAGGTTCCATAAGAGCAACACTTTATGCCACTCTTTTCCTGAAGATTCACTATATCCTGCAGTTTTTCAATGTCATCACAGGGCGCATGCACATCGCTTCCCCACTCGATAACTTCAAGACCGCATTTTTGCATCTCATCAATTATTTCTTTTGGGGTATGCGACCTGAACGATACAGAACAAAGTCCTTTTTTAAAGCTCATTTATCTCACCTAATTCAATATGCACTTTCTGTGTATCGACACGATATACACGATAACGTCCGTTGCGGTTGAAGAAAACTCCCTCTTCACGATAATCGCCTGTAAAACTGTATTTACAATAACTACCATTATATTTTACCACAATACTGCCATTTTTGGCAACTATATCAACATTATCTTTACCGTCAAACAAAAATGCAGGTAACATTATGCCATCGGCACCATCAAATTCAACATCTGCCCCGTTTTTATCAACAGTATATTTTGCAGTAAATAAAAATTCATCATTTAAGGTACAATCAAAGGTGGCTGAAACCTTGTCAGCATTTTCAGATTTTTCCTTTAAAATATGTTTTGCCCCCTCAAAAGCTGAGGTTACAAAATCTTTTTCGATAACATATTTTGCGGTAGAAAATTCCTTATTAATTACATTTTTAACGCCGCATATCGACACAGGCATTCTGTTAGGTATCTCAAGCTTATACTCTGCGTCTTTTTTGGGGAAAGGCACCGATAAACAGACACGTGGATCACAGTTTTTCTTGTGAACACGTCCAAGTCCCGTTGCATCATAACAAGCATCTGCATCGCAGTCTATTTCAAGGAAATAATCTGATGCATTTAAAACTACCTTGTTGAAATATTCGCTGGTTTCGGCTATATAACCGCCTTTGTCTGTAACTGTTTCGGTTGGTACGATGCTGTCATCACAGGCAAGATATGCAAGATATGCGTTGGACGACGCAGTTATCATATAACTGTTAAAGTAAGCGTAGCCTTCTCCGCCAAGCATCAGAAAAGGATCATAATTATTTTTAATCTGGCTTATCTGTTTCTGCGAAAGCCAGTAAAGAGCCGATTTCTGCGCCTTTTTTGCAGCCGCTTTGAAAACACCTGCTTTTGGATCGCCTTTTTTATTTAAAAATGAAGCACGAAGTTCAAAATATGCCGCAAGAACTGTTTCGTTGAAAAGTGACTGATTACTTCTTCCGCCAAAAGGCATTTCTCCTGTAACAGACTGCATTTTCAAAGTAAGCTCATCGGAATCCTCCATCATTTTTTCAAGCTCTTTAAGATATTTCCCATTATATCCCCAATATACCGACAAAGCAAGTAAAAGCCTTGTCATCATATCATAAAGGAGTGGCTGATGAGGTAAATCGGGATCAGCATAATCACGATAAAATCCGTCTTTATCGAGACGGACAAGCTGTGACGGCAACTGATTGTCAAGAAAATAAGTATATTCAAGTCCGCACAATTTACATCTTGCCTGTTCGCTGACCGCACCAAAATACGCCCAGTTTGCAGGATCTGGAAAATCCTTTGAAGCTATGTGGGTGTAAACAGTTTTTATTTCAAAACTTGCAAGTTTTTTCTTCCATTCCTCAATTTTTTCCTTTTTGATAACATCTGTTTTTTCAAGTTCATTGATAGCACAGCTCACTTCACGGATGGTGAAATTATTATCCGCTTTCATAGGAGTTATGGGATTATCAAAATACTTAAAGCAAATATCAAATATCTCAATAAACTTATCCCTGAGGTCAAGCCTTCTGCCGTGAGCCATAAGTACACCGATATTGGCACCAAGTCTTGGAAAACCAACCTCGGTAAGACCTTCATGCCTTACTACTTCTATGTATTTATCGATATGTTCATCAGAAAAGGTTGAGGTAACCTTTTCCATAATGTCAAGATAAACTTTTTTCATTATGAAACCACCTTAATAAATATTTTTATTCTCTCTGAAACTGCGCCATATATTTTCAAAAAAATCATCGTTTTCAGGGATAGTCCTTACATCACGCCAGTTACATACAAAGCTGTCGCCTGACAGCACTACCTCCTGTACCTTCGTACGTGAATGGCCCTTTTCCGCGGTAAAGCGGAATAATTCCTCAAGACCTTTTCTTAGAAAACCATCAGAGTCAAAATAAAGACTTGAACCCCTGGTATCCCCCATTACTTCAGAATAATCAATCATCGCTGATAAAACTGCCGCCTGAGTATAAAGAATATCCTTTAATTTGTAATACATAAAAAGCTCTGATTTATCCCTGACACCACATTCTGAAAGTGCTTTAATGTCGGCATTAGTTTCATTCAGGGCATTTTTCATATTTTCTTTATTTCTTATAGCTGCGGCGAAATTACTCATTCTTCTCTGCGCTGTCTTTATAAGCAAATCAACATTTGCAGGATTTTCAAGCACTTTTTTTGTTTCTTCATTTTGCTGTGCCACAGCATTTTTTAAAATTTCAGCAAAAACTTTATCCTCTGTGAGCACATTACCGTTTTCAGATATGTACTGTGCTGCACGAAGTGAACCTACCTGACCTGCATTAAGTGCCGAGCCACCGGGCCTTGCAATACCATGAGTACCTGCACATTCACCTGCGGCAAAAAGTCCCTTAACACTCGTCTGCCACCACATATCAACCGCTATACCTCCATTGTTATGCTGAGCACAAAGAGCAATTTCAAGGTATTCTTTTGTTATATCCACACCCTTGCCTTTATATAATTCAATGGCAGGTGAGTTCATTTTTTCAAGCCTTTCTATCGGTGTACCAAACAAAGCTTCCGCTTTCGATAAATACTCAAAAGCTTCATCTGATAATTTATCGTATTCTATCTCTTTCATAGAAAAAGGATTTTTTGTAAAATCAAGATACACCCTGCGTTTTCTGAGAACACATTCACGATATACAAGTAAATCTATAACAGACGAACCTGTCATAACTTTTTTGCTGTCAAAAGGCCATTGATAACCTTTTAAAAACACCATCGACAATGCTTCATAACTGTCTTTAAAATAGTCTGAGAGAAATTCATACTCTGTGTTGTTTTCGTCCACAGAAACAAATCTCGGTAAAACCTGCATATAGGTACCCGAAACATTCCAGCGTGGGTTCATTGACGCCAGACCATACTGCCATTCAGTAAGATTCTGTGCCTTTGCTTCTGCTAAAAGTGCAAGGCTTGTACTGCCCGTATGACATTCGGGATAAACGCTGTCAGCATAAATTCCTGCAGGCCCACCCGTGCACATAACAATATCAGCACATCTGAAACAAACAAAATCCCCCGTTGATTTCTCGATACACAAAAGACCGCAAACTCTGTCCCCGTTTTTTAAAATTTTTATGGAAAGATAACCGCTGAAAACCTCGATTTTTAAGTTTTCTGCATTACTCTGCAAAGCTTCAGTCATAAACTTTGAAGTAAGAGGTCCTGCACTTGTAGCTCTTGCGTAAGGATCATGGTCAGTTTTATACCCAACATATTCACCATAACGATTTACGGGAAACTGAACGCCCAATTCACATAAATTCATAAAAGAACGAACCGAGAGTGCCGCTTCGCAAAGGGCATTATCCCCGTCAACGCTACCTCCCTGAAAGAGGTTTTCTGCCATTTTGTAAACGCTGTCAGGACTGTCTCCACCAAGTCCGAGTTTGTAATATGTCTGCTTATCGGAGCCTGTATTGCGTGAAGTTCCATAACCTGTATCCTCGGTTACAATCGCAACATTTTTTCCGAATTGTTTTAATCTGCAGGCGGCATTATAACCTGCGGCACCTGTTCCTATTACAATAGTTTCAAAAGTATATGTTTTCATTATAATCTCCTGATATGAAATCCACCGTCAACATCTATCGACTGACCTGTAACATAAGAAAGACTTCCATTACAAAGTGTCCACACCGCATTTGCTATATCCTCAGGCTTACCCCAGCGTTTAATGGGCAAAAGTCCCTCGTCAATAAGAGCATCATACTTTGCCTTGACCTTATCGGTCATACCTGTTGCAATGATACCGGGGCGAATTTCATTAACCATAATACCATATTCCGCAAGGCGGTCAGCAAAAAGTGCAGTTATCATAGTAACCCCTGCTTTGGAAATACAGTATTCACCACGACTTGTTGAACTGGTATAACCTGACATAGAGGAAATATTCACTATACTTCCCTCTTTGTTGTTTTTCATTATATTTGCCACCAACTGTGTCAGAAACAAAGTTCCTTTAGTGTTAATGTTCATAACGAAATCATAAGATTCTTCCGTCATTTCAAGAATATCATTTCTTACCTTTGGTGCTACTCCTGCCACATTTACAAGAATATCAATTTTATTATACTTGTCCATAGCAGTTTTTACATAGTTTTCCCTTGATTCTTTATCGCTTAAATCTCCCTGAAAATATGTAAATTCGCCATCGGGTTGTTTTGGCATCTCAGAAAGAACATCCATACCCACAACAGCCACACCATTTTTCAGTAAAATTTCCGCTGTTGCATATCCTATACCACCTGCAACACCGGTTACCAATGCTACTTTCATCATTTTATACCTCCACAAAGATTTTTGTATATAGGTAAATATAATTCCTTATCCCTTATAACGCACCCGGGCGTACCTTTTGGCTTACGCATAATTTCGGTACATTTAGAGCAACAGATACAGATTTTATTTTTATCCATACCACCATTTTTAAGTATATCATTTGCAAAGTCAGGATAAGCAAAAATAGTTCTTCCAAAACCTGCAAAATCGAATTTATTATCTTTAATAAAAGCTGATACTACATTAGGCGCCACTACTCCAAGATACGAAACAGCAGAACAGATAATTGCCATTTCAGGGTTTGCCTCTTTTAATTTTGCAGTCGTGCTTAGTACCCTTGCCACACCTTCAAGCGGATGCTCGGGTGCTTCATATCCACCTTGTGCATAAGGTCTGTTTACATGAGGATTGAAATAAGGATTTCCCATAGTGATATTAAGCAATCTGACACCATATTTGTAAAGCTCCTTTATAAGCCTATCGGGTTCAGTTGCATCAAACTCTGTACTACCATCTTTTTTTACACCAAATCCAAACGGATACTCAAATCCGTCATAGACATTAAGACGTGAGGAAACAATAAAATCACCGGAAGATACTTCGATAGCTCCTTTGGCACTTTCCCTTAAAAGTCTGGTTCTGTTTTCAAAACTGCCTCCGTATCTGCCCTCTCTGTTATAAGCGGATAACAGCTCGGAATTGAGGTATCTGTGACAACATTTTATATCTACCCCGTCAAAACCTGCTCTCTGTGCAAGTTTTGATGCGTTCACCAAAGCTTCACCCACATAATCCAGATACTCGTCGCTGACAATACTGTCTGATGATATTGGATTATACTTTTCAAAAATCGGATTATTATAAGCAATCAAAGGTGCAGGAACACCATCAGGTTTTGAATATCGTCCCGAATGTGTAGCCTGCATAATAACAAGAGGCTCAAATCCGTTTTCTTTCATCGAAATTTCTTTGATTTCTTCGACCTGTCTTTTAAAAGCATCAAGATTATTTTCAGTTATAAAAAGCTGACGGGGATTTGCTCTGCCTTCCTGCATTACCGCAGTTGCCTCGAACCATATCATTCCGGCACCGCCTTTTGCAAAACGGGCATAGCGTCTTTTAGTCAGCGTATCGGGTGAACCATCAGCAGTTCCGTCACAACCTTCCATCGCCTGACAAACGAGACGATTGTGCGCTGTTTTTGCCCCAAGCTTCAAGCTTTCACCCAAAACAGAAGTATCATCACAGAATGGTAAATTCACATTCAGTTTTCTCTGTTGTATATCAAATTCTTCTTTTGTGGTATATACTTTTCTCATAATATTAACATCCTCCTGATTTTAATTATATCAACCTGCTTTTGCAAAAAATATATATATCAAGCAATGTTTTATGTAAATCTTGCAAAATAAAAATTTTCATATATAATATTATCAGGAGATGATTATATGAATAAGGCATTACATAAATCCCAATTTTTCAAAGATTTAGAGCAAAAAAACGATCATTACCACGATTGTCATCAGATTATTCTCATCACCAGAGGCAAAGTACGTTATTGTGTAAATAATGTATCCGGCGTTGCAAAAGAAGGACAAATACTTATTTTCAGCAGATACGAAAATCATTCATTGGACATCTTGTCTGAGGAATACGAAAGATATATTTTATGGCTTGAACCGGGATACAACGCTATACAGACACGTTTCAATTCCCTGCTTTTCAACAGGCCTAAGGAATTCAGCAATATCATTGATGTTTTTGAAGACTTCACAACCTTCATAACACTTTTTAAACGCATTACAGCCGAATGTCAGACACCTCAGATCCTTTCGGTAGATTTACAGGATATACTTATAAACGAACTGCTTATTCTTATCTACAGAAAATTCCCCGATATTGATATGTTTAACGAAGATGTCTATTTTGTGCAAAAAGCATTTGAAAGTGATTGCAGTAAGCAATACACAATAAAGGAACTGGCGAATCAGTTGAATATAAGTCCCTCGTCCCTGTCACATCTTTTTAGGAAAATTACAGGATTTACGGTTATGGGATACCTGTCCTGTTGTCGTATGGCGAAAGCAAAACAGCTTCTTGCCTCAACTAAATATTCAATAGGAGAAATAGTTGAACGATGCGGATTTTCCGACAACAGCAATTTTTCAAGAGAATTCAAAAAATCCACAGGAATAACACCCTCAGAATTCCGTAAAATAAACAAAAACATATAAAAATCCCTCCGTGATATTTTGCCACGGAGGGATAATTTTTTAAAACACACAATACTGAGCCATATAAGCGTCCATTTTTGAAAGCATTTCAGCATATGAAGGATCTTCAGCGAGATATTCTCTTATATCCTTTACTGTAACAATCGCGTGAACATCAATGCCAAATTCTTCTTTAACTTCCATAACAGCGGTTTTATCGGCATTCTGTCCAACTTCACAGCGGTTAACGGAAATAAACATATCCTTAATCTCAACCTTTGCGGAGTCTAAAAGAATCGGAACAGTCTCACGAACAGCAGTACCCGCTGTAATTACATCTTCAATGATAATAATGCTGTCACCATCTGTGGGCTTATAACCAACAAGTGAGCCACCCTCGCCGTGGTCCTTTGCTTCTTTTCTGTTAAAGAAATAAGGCTTGTCGATATTATATTCGCGTGCAAGTGCACCTGCAGCCGCAGTTGCCAGAGGAATACCCTTATAAGCAGGGCCGAACATAGCGGTAAAATTATCACCGCAGACTTCCTTTATGCACTTTGCGTAAAATTTACCCAAAGTGTCAATCTGTCTGCCCGTACGATAATTTCCGGTATTTACAAAATACGGAGAAAGTCTTCCGCTTTTGGTCTTGAATTCGCCGAAACGAAGCACGTCGGCACTCATCATAAATTCTATAAATTCTCTTTTTGATGCTGATAACATATTTTTACTCCTTCATTTTTCTACTGCAATTTTACCACATTTTACTTTAAATGGCAACTTGTTTTAAAAAGAAATTTCAAAAATAAAATCTTGCATATTTTAACTGTTACAATTTTGATATTTAATTGGATTATTTTTGCAAAATCCACCTTTATTTCTGCTTTTCATACAAATTGAACAGAAGTATCATTCTTTTTATATAATAATTTGTGAAAAATATTTTTGCAAGATTTTAAAAAAGAACTTGCAAAATTTTAAAATATCGTGTATCATTAACTTTATTATGAATAAATCTTGGAGGTATCTTAAAAATGTCCCTTTACACAGAATTGTCTTCAGATGAGTTACTTTCTTTAAAAGCTTCACTTGAAGATGAATTTAATAAAATAAAATCTCTTAATTTAAGCCTTGATATGTCAAGAGGTAAACCCTCCCCAAAACAGCTTGACCTTTCTATGGATATGCTTAACTGCCTTGA
Source organism: Fumia sp. (assembly GCA_045645505.1). Classification (GTDB taxonomy): domain Bacteria; phylum Bacillota; class Clostridia; order Oscillospirales; family Ruminococcaceae; genus Fumia. The sequence continues at coordinate 6,240 of JAZRIW010000026.1, read as the reverse complement.
GGCAGATGATATAAAAAACACAGCCCCTGATGTAAGAAACTATGGAGGCTTGGAAGGACTTGACGCTGTACGTGAGCTTTTCGGCGAAATTTTAGGTCTTAATAAAGATGAGGTTTTTGTAGGCGGGAACTCAAGTCTTAACCTTATGTACGATACCCTTGTAAAAGCTATGCTTTTTGGATTTTATAACAGCGAAAAGCCTTGGAGCAAATGCGAAAAATTAAAATTCTTATGCCCTGTACCGGGATACGACCGCCATTTTGCCATCACAGAAACCCTGGGCTTTGAAATGATAAATGTTCCCATGACCGAAGATGGCCCCGATATGGATATTGTGGAAAAACTCGTGAGCAGCGATGAAGCGATAAAAGGCATCTGGTGTGTACCTATGTACTCAAACCCCGAAGGCATTACCTATTCTGACGAAACTGTCCGTCGTTTTGCAAATCTTAAACCCGCTGCAAAGGATTTTAAAATTTTCTGGGATAACGCTTACTGCATTCACCATATAAACGATAGCCACGACACCCTTTTAAACTTAATGGACGAATGTAAAAAAGCAGGTACCGAGGACAGCGTTTTAATCTTCGCTTCTACTTCAAAAATCACCTTCAGCGGTGCAGGAGTAGCCGTTTTCGGTGCAAGTGTAAATAACATAAAACACCTCACAAAACACATCTCTTTGCAGACTATCGGTTATGACAAGGTAAACCAGTTAAGACATCTCAAATTCTTTAAAAACGCTGACGGAATCTTTGCTCATATGAAAAAACACGCTTTGATTATAAAACCGAAATTTGAGGTAGTGCTTAAAAACCTTGATGAAAAGATTAAAGACCTTGGTATCGCTTACTGGAAAGTTCCAAACGGTGGATATTTTATTTCATTAAATGTTTTGGACGGTTGTGCGAAAAGAGTGGTTTCACTTTGTAAAGAAGCAGGTGTTGTCTTAACGGGTGCCGGAGCAACCTTCCCCTATGGTCTGGACCCCAATGACAAAAACATCCGTATCGCACCGACTTTCCCGTCACTTGATGACCTTCAGAAAGCAACCGAAGTTTTATGTCTTGCAATTAAACTTGCATCAGTTGAGAAACTTTTACAAAATTAATCAAAAGCCCAGAAGGAAAATTCTTCCTTTTGGGCTTTTTTAAAAAAACTCTTCCCTTTTTTGAAAATATGTGTTATTATATATGTATAAAATTAAAGGAGTGTTTATAATGAAGAAATCTTTCCTTAAAAAGCTTATTTCTGTTATCTCTATTTTTGCGATTGTTCTCTCTGCATTCGGTGTATCAGCATTTGCAAGAACTCGCGACAAATACAGCATCAACATTCTTAACTCCAGCGGTAAAAATTACTTTGCATCTGTTGATTACAGAACCGCTGAAGAAGGAGAAATCGTTGACTTGCAGCTTTTAATTGACGATGATTACTGCCTGGAATACATACGTATAAGATGGTATGACGAATATGGTACCACCCGCGAAAAATACCTCTATGAAGACGATATGGTTGAAGAAATTGACGACAACGAGGGTATCTGGAACTTCGTTATGCCCGAAAGTGACGTTGACATTTTAATTTCTGTTGAAGAAGACTGGCGTCAGAAACCTTTCAGCATTGACTTTAATGAACGCGAACTCAAAAACGGCGAACTTTTCTCATCAAGCTACAGAGTTAAATATCTTGATGATATTGTTATCAGCGCTGTTCCCGACCGCGGATACGCAGTTGATTACCTCAAAGTAAACAACAAGCTCTTGACTCCCTCAAGAGTTAAATCTGACGGAACTGTAGAATATGACTACACAGTTGATTCAGCTCGTGTATCAGTAAGAGTGGCATTTATCCGCGAAGATAATGCAGATTTTTATGTAACACTTGAAAAAGCTACAGACGGAACTGTTAAAGTTAATAAAGCTACCGCTAAAACAGGTGACCAAATCAAAATAACAGTTACCCCCAATGAAGGCAAGGTAATTGACAAAGTTTTGATTGACAACATTGAAATAAGCGGTAAAGACGGTGTTTACACCTTCACAATGCCCAAATATAATGTGAGTGTTAAAGCTACCTTTAAAGATGCTGCATCTGCCCCCTCTTCCCCTGTTATCACACCTGAAGAAAAAGACCCTGCAAAATACGGATGGGTTAAAGTTAATAACTACTGGAAATATAAAAAGCCTGACGGAAAATATGCTATCGGCTGGATTAAAGACGGAAGCAGCTGGTATTATATGGACAGAGCCGGTGATATGCTCACAGGCTGGCAGTCACTCGATAACAACTGGTACTACCTTAAGTCCTCAGGTGCTATGGCTACAGGTTGGCAGGTAATCGGCGGAAGCTGGTACTACCTTAAATCCTCAGGTGCTATGGCTACAGGCTGGGTACTTACAGGCGGAAACTGGTACTATTTATACAAAGACGGAAAAATGGCTTCCTCAACCACAATTGATGGATACAAATTAAATTCCGATGGAGCTTGGATAAGATAACACATAAAAAGGGCACTTAAAAGTGTCCTTTTTATTCTTTATATATTTTTTTAAAAAAACACTCCACATTTTTCCTTTTATGTGTTATAATAGGAATATTAAATACAAAGGAGAAAATAAAATGAAAAAAATTATTTCCTTATTGATTACATTTATAACTATTTTATCATTTACAAACTTTAATGTTTTTGCTGAAGATAACTACTCTATAACCTTATCACAAAATGTTTCTGATGTAGGGATCATTAAATCAAATCTTTCAGAAGCTGATTATGGCGACAAAATTGTGATTACTTCAGAATTACAGACAGGTTTTATGATTGATTCGATAAGACTTACATGGACAGAAAATGGTGCAAAAAAAGAAATTCATCTTCCATCTAATGACGAAGGAAAATGGGAATTTGATATGCCAAAGTCCGATGTAAAAGTTTTTGCAAAGATTATGAAAGACTGGCGTCCTACAGAAAAAATTGAAGTTGCATTCGAAGAAAAATTTTACAGATATGGTGAAGTTTTTCTCAATAAATACAATGTTATGTATGGTGACGAGCTTACTATCAACATCGTTCCCGACAAAGGATATGCAGTAGAATACCTTTATATAAACGATGTTTTGCAGACTCCCGATACGATTAAAGACAACAAATCACGCATTTACCACTATACTGTTGACAGCAAAAAAGTAGTACTCAGCGTAAAATTCAGAAAAGCTGATTCAACTCTTTACGATGTAATTATCGAAACCCGCAAAGGCTGTACCGCTTTTGCGGACAAAAAAGAAGCTTCTCCGGGAGATACAGTAAAAATTACCGTAAAACCCGAAGAAGGTAAAAACAATAAAACTGTTACAGTAAACTCAAAAGAAATCTATGGTGAAAACAACATATACACTTTCACAATGCCCGAAAGAAGAGCGATTATCGACGTAATCTGCACTGCTGAAGTTAAAGACACATCCCCCACCTGGGAAAAGGTTTTGGGCAACTGGAAACTTAAATCCTACGACGGAAAATATTTAACCGGTTGGCAGAAAGTTAAAAACACATGGTACTTTTTAAATAACTCAGGTGATATGAAAACAGGCTGGGTAAAGGTAAATTCCGAATGGTATTACTTAAAATCCTCAGGTGCTATGGCTACAGGCTGGGTATATGTTAACAACAAATGGTATTACCTCTATTCAAGTGGAAAAATGGCTTACTCAACAACAATCGACGGATATAAATTAGCAAGTGATGGTGCTTTAATAAAATAAGGAGCTATAAATATGAACAATTATAAAAATTTCGATAATTATCTTAAAGAATTTCCGACAAAGGACGGATATTTCGGTGAATACGGTGGTGCTTACCTCCCCGAAAAATTGATTCCTGCTTTTAAAGAAGCAGATGACGCTTATGAAGCAATCTGCCATTCTGCACAGTTTATCAATGAACTTCGCAGAATAAGAAAAGAATTCCAGGGAAGACCTACCCCCGTTTATCATTGTGAAAGACTTTCAAAGCTTTTCGGAAACTGTCAGATTTATCTTAAACGCGAGGATTTAAATCACACAGGTGCTCACAAACTTAACCATTGTATGGGCGAAGGTCTTCTTGCAAAATATATGGGCAAAAAGAAACTTATCGCTGAAACAGGTGCAGGACAACATGGTGTTGCACTCGCAACCGCCGCTGCATATTTTGGTATGGAATGTGATATTTATATGGGTGAAGTTGATATTGAAAAGCAACACCCCAACGTTATAAGAATGAAGATGCTCGGTGCAAATGTTGTTCCCGTAACTCACGGACTTAAAACCTTAAAAGAAGCGGTAGATGCAGCATTTGAAGCTTATATGAAAGAATACGACAGTGCAATTTACTGTATCGGTTCCTGCCTTGGTCCTCACCCGTTCCCTAAAATGGTAAGAGACTTCCAGTCGGTTATAGGCATTGAGGCAAGAGAGCAATTTCTTGAAATGACAGGCATTATGCCTGACGCTGTCTGTGCATGTGTAGGTGGTGGTTCAAACTCTTTAGGTATGTTCACACCATTCTTGGCTGACCCCGTAGAAATCTATGGTATCGAGCCTTTGGGAAAAGGAAGTAATGTAGGCGACCACGCTGCAACAATGAAATTCGGAACCAAAGGAAGACTTCACGGCTTTGACAGTTATCTCTTGCAGGACGAAAATGGCGAACCCTTACCTGTTTATTCAATCGCAAGCGGACTTGATTATCCGGGTGTAGGCCCCGAACATGCATATCTTCGTGATGCAGGCAGAGTTCATTACGACGCAGTTACCGACGAAGAAGCAATGGAAGCATTCTTCCTCTTAAGCCGTTATGAAGGAATTATCCCCGCTATCGAAAGTTCACATGCAGTTGCTTATGCAATAAAATATGCTAAAGAGCATAAATCAGGCTCAATTTTAGTATGTCTTTCAGGCAGAGGCGATAAAGATATCGACTATGTATATGAAAAATATGGTTGCGGTGAGAATTTCAAACTCGATTATAAAGTTGATTAATAAAAAAAGAGCTTAAAAAATTTTTTAAGCTCTTTAATTTTTTAAGAAAATCAATTGATTATCGACAAAAAATATGTTATAATGTATTGATATTTAAATAAGGAAAGGAAGTACCATATGGGATACACTATTGCAGAAAAAATCATTAAAGCACACCTTGTTGACGGTGAAATGATTAAAGGCACTGAAATCGGTATAAAAATCGACCAGACCTTAACCCAGGACGCCACAGGTACCATGGCTTACCTTGAATTTGAAGCTATGGGAGTAAAACGCGTTAAAACCGAAAAAAGTGTCGCTTATATTGACCATAATACTCTTCAGTCGGGATTTGAAAATGCCGATGACCATAGATTTATAGGCTCAGTTGCCAAAAAACACGGAATTTATTTTTCCCGCCCCGGCAACGGAATTTGCCACCAGGTACAGCTTGAACGTTTTGCAGTTCCGGGAAAAACTTTAATCGGTTCTGACAGCCACACCCCCACAGCAGGTGGTATCGGTAGTTTTGCTTGCGGAGCAGGCGGACTTGACGTTGCAGTTGCAATGGGTGGCGGTGCTTACTATATCACTATGCCTCAGATGGTGAGAATCAATCTTACAGGTAAACTTAACCCTTGGGTGAGTGCTAAGGATGTTATCTTGGAAGTTTTGAGAATTCTCTCAGTTAAAGGCGGTGTCGGAAAGGTAATTGAATACGGTGGTGAAGGTGTTAAAACCCTTGCAGTACCGGAACGTGCCACCATTACTAATATGGGTGCAGAGCTCGGTGCTACTACATCTATCTTCCCTTCTGACGAAATCACAAAAGAATTTTTGAAAGCTCAGGGCAGAGAAAATGACTTCATAGAATTACTCCCTGACCATGATGCTTATTATGACGAAGTTTATAACATAAATCTCTCTGAGTTAAAACCTTTGGCGGCTTGTCCTCACAGCCCCGATAATATAAAAACCATTTCAGAACTTTCAGGACAGAAAATTGACCAGGTTTGTATCGGCTCATGCACAAACTCATCTTATCACGATATGATGAAAGTAGCCCATATCTTAAAGGGCAAAAAAGTTCATCCCGACGTAAGCCTTGCAATAGCTCCCGGCTCAAAACAGGTACTCAATATGCTTGCATTGAATGGTGCATTGGCAGATTTGATCGGTGCAGGTGCAAGAATACTTGAATCTGCTTGCGGACCTTGTATCGGTATGGGACAATCCCCCAATTCC
>JAZRIW010000025.1:0-4682 GCA_045645505.1 Fumia sp. | reverse complement strand
CGTCGGGTTTATCATTCTTTCCCGGCATATAAGCAAGGACAACGTAATATTTTATCGGGTAAGTCTTTGACAAATCCTCAAGCTGACGGCGCACCATAGCATCGAAATTGCCGTGGTTACCGACGTAAAACACAGTTGCATTTTTATTTTCAATCAAATTTATCAGAGTCAGCCGCAAGGCTGGCTCTATTTCTTTTGGAGTATCTCTGTGACCGAAGAAGGTTACTGTTTGTTCTTTCATAATATCACCCTAACAAAAAATGCCCGACGGACTTTAATGTTCGTCGGGCTATCTTAATGACCTCGCTATCTGCAGCATCTCCACTTAAGGAGCATCCGAGCGGGGCGTTAATACAAACGCGCAGCCCATATAAACATATTGTATGTGTATAGCGGTCATCTAAGATTTAAGTAATCTGTTTTTGCTAATACTAAACAAAGTAGAGGTCTAAGTTGATTATATCTAATTTAAATAGATATGTCAATGCACATTGATAAATAGATTAGATATTTATGCGGTGGGTGTTTAGTATAATTATATGCAAAGGTGGGTGAGTTCCATGGAGAAAGAACAATTCAGCAAAAGATTGGTTGAATTAAGAATGAATAAAGGTGTGTCTGCCCGTGATATGAGCTTATCAATCGGACAGAGTGCAGGCTACATTAACAACATCGAAAACGGTGTGAACTTTCCGTCAATGACCGTGTTCTTTTACATTTGTGAGTATCTCGGTGTTACTCCGATGGAATTCTTTGACAGCGAAACAAACAACCCGACAAAAGCAAAGGAGTTGCTTGATGCAACCAAGAATCTGAGCAATGAGCAGTTGGAACACCTGATTGCGATTGCAAAGGGATTGAAATAACAGAGATAAGCAATGCCGTCCGATTTCTCGGGCGGCTATTTTCATAGTCAAACAAATTGATACAAACTGATACTAATTGATACTAATTGGTATCAGTTTGTATCAGTTTTATATTAAGATGATGTTTATTTATATATCAGTTCTGCATTGACGATTTCGGTGGCACGATGACGGATGTTATTCATTCGCTGTACCCATTCGAGTTGGTTTTGCTCTTTGAGTTGTTCGGTGATGCCTTCGGTGGTTGCCATTTGTTCTACCAGCCGGGAGAACATTTCCTCTGCCTGACTGTCGAGTTCGGCAAGGTGAGAAAACAGAGTGCCGGTCATCAGCATTATGTTGAACTGCACGCTTTTGTTATGCAGGAGATAATCACGGTGAGCAATGCCCCATCTGCCGATGGGCTTGCTGTCTTCAGGTGAGAGTGTGATGTTCGGGATTTTGTAATCGCCTACTGTGCGGTAAGTAATATTCATTTCATTCATCCTTTCTTGTCAATAAATGTATCGTAGGTAAATCTTGCGCCGAGTCTGAAGCCTGCAATAAAGCTGTCGGCATTGCTTACACAAAGGAACTCGCTCGACTGACTGGCATACTTTATAAACAGTTCTTTTTCTTCGTCGGTTAGCTTGGATGTCAGTTTTTCTTCGGCATGTGAAAGCAAGTCCAGTTTCTTTTTTAGTTCGGTGCTGAGCGTTGTGCTAATCTCCTGCGGCTCGATGTTTCCGTAATAAAAATCTTCAATAAAGTCTGACACGGTATCACCCCTTATCTTTCGGATTTGCTGATGATTTTAATGAGCAGGTCGTCAACGTCTTCTGTGGTTATACCCTCTGCGAGAAGCATATTGCGAAACTCGTTCATTCCGTTAATTAAAAGGTTACACTCAAAATCTGTCAGTTTCAGTTTGGTTTTCCTATTGAACATAAAAATGACCTCCTTGTATTTGGTAACACCATTTTACAAGGAGATCTGTGTTTTGTCGAATGTGCGGGAGTTAATATATCTTAACTAATAGTTACTAAAAGCTAATCCAAGGAGTTGTTTCTTCACTAACACCTAATCCGGCTAAAGATGCAAGATGTTTGGTCATATTATATTTTTCTTCTTTGTTCTCATTCCGATCACAGCAACAAGATACTGTTTTTACCATAGGCCAAACCTTTTTGATAATTCCTGTTCGCAAAGCGTTGCTTATTACACCTTGGTTGCGCCATTTATGAAAAGTATACCAATGCAAATCATTATTTTCACAATTATAAATTATACCCTTTTTTATACCGTTATCGACAATAATCAAAAATTCACACTTGGTATAGTGTGTTTTTTCGCGCCCTAAACTTGGACTATATATTTTTTGTCTAACATGTTTTTTTATGTAATAAATATTGTTCTCCAAAAAATCACATTTTTCCAATTTTATATTTCTTAAGATATAGCTCAAAGTTTCATTTCTCATTCCTAATTACCTCATATTAGAATTAATCATCAAAGTCCAAAGCGGACATTGACATTTCATCTATTGCAGAAATCGCTATGTTCTTCCAGTCTTTTAAAAGTTTCTCTTTGTTGTTTAGAACCCAGTTTGTAGCTATCTTTTGGTTTTTATTTGGTAAATTCCCTGCTAATACTCTTCCTGTTTCGATTTCAATAGATATGTTATATTTCCCATATTCAGCGTGAACATGTGGTAAAGTATGATTCTTTTCGTTTGTTCTTATCTTAAATACTATGCCATTACTATGCCCTACTCGACCTCTAATTTCATAAACTTCAAATGTTGAGTGAATAAAAGCAACAATTTCCATTGGATAATTTAAATTTCTGCTATATTCTCTCATTAAAAATCACCACGTTTTTTCATATTAAACTCTGTCATTATACTTTTGTGCAATGAACTAATTATATCATACACTATAATCAATCTCAACTACTATATACCACATATAAAAAACTCCACTTGCTGATTATTCAGTAAATGGAGATGTTTTATGCCCTATTTCTCAATTTTCTTTCTTACTTCTTCGGCATCCTTTTCTGCCATATCTGCTTCAACATCGTAACCTCTTTGGCGGAGGGTATCGGCAATCTTCATATACATTTCAACCGATTTTTCATACTCGCCTAAATCTTCGTACAAGCTTGCCTTACAATAAAGCTCATCGCAGAAATATGAGCCTATTTCGCCTGCTTTGTCGTAATACTCCATAGCCTCATCATATTTTCCGAGCTTCTTGGAAATATCTCCGCCGTGAATGTACAACTCCCATTCATCAGGGAATTTTGTAATCGCTTTCTTAAATTCTTCGTATGCTTCCTCATAACGTCCAGCATACATATATGCGGCAAGCAAAAGGCTCCACTCATTCACATTGTCAGGATTGTTTTCGACGATTTTTTGTTGTTCCTTAATGTTTTTTTCATCTTCGCCAAGCTGTGAGGAAAGCTTCATTCTCTGTGTGCGGGTTTTCCAATAAGCAAATTCATCGGCACTTTCGCTTTGTTCTAAAACTTTGTCAAACCAATAGAAAGCGTTTTCTTTGCCATAGTGCATCAAAAAATAATGTATTATTCCGTATTCCCACATATCGTATGTTGTTAAGGAATTGCTTTTTATCAGCTTTTTAAACTCAGCATCTGCACGGATAAAATCTTCAATATCGTGTGTATCCTCAAAAACCGAAGCAAGACGCTGTGCGTAGTTATCGTAGGCAACGGAATTCTTTTTATAAAAATCATCAACCGTTACTTCGTAGAGCCTTGCAAGTTCTGGCAAGGTCAGAACATCGGGCAGAGTTGTTCCACACTCCCATCGAGAAACAGTCTGAGCGTTAACATTCAGTTTTTCTGCAACCTGCTCCTGAGTCAGTCCTTTTGCAAGACGGAATTTTTTAAGATTATCGCTGAATATATTGTTCATCGTTTTCACCTTTCATTTTTTCTCGAAGCTTCTGATATGATTATATCATTCAAGTTTGAATTTGATAAGGTCTTATTTTGTGAACAGACTCTTGATTTATGTATAGTCAAACGCAAAAACTCCGTTTACCGATTGCTCGGTAAACGGAGTTCATTTTAAATATAGAGGTTAACTTCAATATCTCGCCAGTTTCTTACACGCTTTGTCGGGGATATGGAATAGGCATATTCCTGTGCATCCTCAAGCGTTAAAGTGAACTGAGCGAACTTGAAGAAGTTCTCCATTAGTCCTTTATAGCTGCCTGGGTTGCAGTTAGCAAAGTGGGGAAATATTATCTCACCTACAAATTGGAATTTGTTAATCAATACTTAGCTGATTAAAATCTCTTTCAAATTCTTCATAATTAAAACCAACTCTTGATTTTATTGTTCTTATGCCTTTTAAAATCAATTCTTTTGTTAACATTATTTTTTTAGTACTATCAGCACCATAGTATTCTTCAAAGTTCATTCTTAGGGAAATTATAGCACAACTTTTATTGCTTATTAATTGCACAGATTCTTTCCAAGCACCGCTATCATATAGCTCCTGCGGTGCTGCTATTGGTAAAATACCGACAAATTTTAATATTTCACTATATTCTTTATCTGAAAAGTAAAAATAAGCTTTTTGAAAAAATTTATAAACTTCATTATCAATTCCATAATGGTCCGTATAATATGCTGGGGAATTAACATTTAACTCCATAATGACATCTCCACAAATTCAAGTTTGTTTATCTTTTGAATATAAAGTTCTTTTATGAATGGTATCATAAATCGAATTTAATATAAATTACAGATTCTGCGGGGAGGATATTTTTAAATTCATAATCTTCCCAAACAACACCGTTTTTT
>JAZRIW010000024.1:0-91204 GCA_045645505.1 Fumia sp. | reverse complement strand
AATCATTACTGTTGCCATCAATGTCCTATAGGTGAAAGAGATGCTCCCGGAATCAAGTTTAAAGATAACATCCATGAAATGCTTGTTAATATGACGGTCAGATTAGAATCTGTTAATCAAAGAAAGATGAGATTGAAAGTTATATAGCTAAGATAGAAAAAGATAATAGTATTAAATAAATGGACATTATAAACAAAATAAAATTAAATAGCAGTCAAACTTGATGTAATTCACTACTACTAAAAGAATTTGGTTAATGAAAAAAGGTATGAGAGATTTGTTTTCTCTCATACCTTTTTGGTGCCTTTAGTGGGGTGAAAATACATTTTTAAAGATAAGAATTTAGCCTGAATTTATAGTCTAAAAAACAATTGTGTTAGAAAGTGTTAGAAAAGTGTTAGAAAACGGGGATTTTTTTAAATCCATAAAAATGAAAAAACCGCTTATTTAAGCGGTTTTTTTGGTTGCGGAGGCTGGACTTGAACCAACGACCTTCGGGTTATGAGCCCGACGAGCTACCAACTGCTCCACTCCGCGATATATACCCTTTCGTACAATGTTATATTAACACATATCTTTTAAATTGTCAAGTGTAAACTGTTATTTATTATTATTTTCTTTTAAATATATACTCATTTATTTTAAAATAATACATTGTATCGCATAAAAAAACTTGCCGGACATATAATTTAATATATTTTATCTCATGGTAAAGGGGTATTTTATGTTTATTCGCAGTTTTAAGCTTAAGAATATATGGTTTTCAGCTGCAGTTATATTGCTTTTATTAGCGATAGGATTTTATACTTTTTCACTTGTTTTTGCATTTATGAAATATGTGCATCCTGCTTTTAAAAATGCTTCTTTAAAAACTGTGTATCTCACATTTGATGACGGACCGTCCGTTGTTACGGGCGATATTCTTGATTTATTAAAAGAAAGAAATATAAAAGCAACTTTTTTTGTAACGGGTGCTACAACCGAGCGAGGAAAAACATTGTATAAAAGAATGAAAGACGAGGGGCATAGTATAGGGATACATTCTTTTTCACATAAGTACAGCGAGATTTATAAAAATTCAGGTGCTTTTATGGAGGATTTTTCAAAGCTTGAAAATCATTTGCAGGAGATAGTCGGTGAAACACCGAAAATTTTCCGTTTTCCCGGTGGCAGCACTAATTCTAATGCATCGGTACAAACTCTTGAAGAAATAAAGAAAGCAACTTCAGAAAAAGGATACATTTTCTTTGATTGGAATGCACTTGCAAAAGATGATAAAGCTGTTGTGACTTCTGCTGAGGATATGTTTCAAAATATAATTAAATCCGGCAAGGACAGAGACAGAATTTTAATTTTAATGCATGATGATGCTTTGAGAAGCACCGCAGTTGATTGTATTAAAATGCTTATTGATTATTATATTGAAAAAGGTTATGTATTTGAGGCTTTGACTGAAAATACCATACCCATTACATTCAAACCACGAAAATAAAAAGTGTTCAGAACCTTTTTTAGTTTCTGAACACTTTAAATTTCATTTAATAATTTCTGATAAGTGAAACTACTTTTCCGAGGATAGCGAGCTCTTTAACTATAATGGGCTCAAAATCGGGATTTTCCGGCATAAGACGGAATGTATCATCATCTTTATAAAAGCGTTTTACTGTTGCTTCATCTCCAATTAATGCAACGATGATTTCACCGTCATCACAGGATGGAGATTTCTTTACAATTACAATATCTCCGTCTAAAATTCCTGCATTTTTCATACTTTCACCACGAACGCGAAGTGCAAAAAAGTCCTTTGAGTTGCCCTGCAAATTGAAAACCGGTACAAAATCCTCCACTTCTTCAATTGCAGTAATAGGGGTACCTGCTGTTACTGTTCCCAAAAGAGGCACTGAAATGGAGCCACTTGTGGGAAGTTTGATTGTGCGTTTTTTCATATCATCTTTAATTATATAGCCTGTTTCTGTAAGATGTTTTAAATGATAATGCACAGTTGAGGTAGATGGAATATCCAGTTCCTCACAAATTTCTCTTACTGTGGGAGAAATATTGTAATTCAATAGACTTTCCTTGATAAACTCATATATCCTTCTTTCTGTATCTTTTAACATAGTTTGCTCACCTTTCTATTAAAATTTTAATTTTCAAGTTTTAATTTTTCTTTTATATCATATAACACCGAATTTTTAGCCATTAAAAGTAATTTATCCCCGGAATAAACACAAGTATTTCCTCTGGGAATTATAAACTCTCCGTTTCGCTCAATAGAAACAATAATGGATTGGTCCGGCATTTTTATATCCACAAGCTTTTTACCATTGTATTTAAAATCATCAGGAAGAAAAATCTCATTAAGTGAGGAGTGTCCCTGGTCAAGCGGGACAAGCTGACGAATTCTGGAAAAATTAACCTCTCGTTCAATAAGACTTGTGATGGAATCGGTACTTGAAACTGTAATATCTATTCCTAATTTTTTCATAACCTCAGCGTTTTTAGGATTATTAACTTTGGCAATCGTTCTTTTGATGCCGAATTTCATTTTTGCAAGCTGACAAGCAATTAAATTAGCTTCATCATGTCCCGCAACTGCAACTAATACTTCAGCATGTTCTATTCCTGCTGTTACAAGTATATCAATAGTTGTTCCATCGCCATTTACAATAGGAATATCCAGATTATCAGCCAAAAAAGTACACTGTTCTTTATCAATTTCTATAATAATAGGCTCGTGGTCATGTTCGATAAGAGATTTAGCAAGATAGAATCCTACTTTCCCTCCACCTACAATTATAATTTTCATTTACTTTCAGACCTCGCTTTTTAATTTAGTATTTTAGCGACAACAATCTTATCCGTGGCTTGTAAGGTTACATCAGCTTTAGCAGTCAGCACCATACTTCCATTATCACGTAAAACACCTATTATAGCTTCTTTTTCATTTCCGTCGATATCTGAAGTGTTTACACCAATAAGACGCTTTGGAGTCTGGAATATATGGAAATCTACAGAATTGCCTTCAAATTCTGCACTCTGAAAATCTTGTTTTAATAAAGCACTTTTAACTGAATCAACAGTCATATTGGTGGGACAGACGGTATTAAGCCCGAAATGCTTAAAAACGTCCTGACGTTTTGGATCATAGATACGGGCGATAACTGTTTCTACATTAAAAAATTCCTTTGCAAGCTGACAAACCATAATGTTCACATTATCATCAGGGCTTACAGCTGCAACTGCATCACAGTTTTCAATACCTGCTTGTTTTAAAACTGCTCTGTCAATAGGCACACCGGTTGTCATATATCCGGTATAATCTTCAGGTAACAGATCAAAAGCACTTTCATTCTTATCGACGATAGAAACATCGTGCCCTTCGCGACTCAAAGCACCGGCAAGATTAGAGCCTACTTTTCCGCAACCAACGATTAATATATTCATAAAGTCATAGCCTTTCTTTTACATCATAGTATTAATTATACCCCTTTTTCAAAAAAAGTCAATAGATAACGCACAATTGTTCTCTGGAAAACTATATTTTCGCTTATTGATTTTTTAAAAATTAAAAGTTATACTGAAGATAATAAGTTTCAAAAGGAGATTTAAGAATGAAGATAAATTTACCATATTTTGCACAAAAAGCGATTAAAATGCTTTCAGACGCAGGATATGAAGCATATGTTGTTGGTGGTTGTGTTCGTGACAGTATAATGGGTAAAACACCTTTTGACTGGGATATTACAACTTCTGCATCTCCTGAAGAAATAAAATCGGTTTTCAGCGGGTATAAGGTAATAGAAACCGGAATTATTCATGGTACTGTTACGGTAATTGTTGAAAATTCTCCTCTGGAAATTACTACATACAGAATTGACGGATGTTATAGCGACAATCGTCATCCTGATAAAGTTCAGTTTACTAAAAGCTTAAAAGAAGACCTTTCTCGCAGAGATTTTACAATAAATGCTCTGGCATATAATGACGATGAAGGGGTTATTGATTTTTTTGGCGGTATAGAGGATATAAAATCAAAAATCATTAAAACAGTAGGAAATCCATATAAACGCTTTTCTGAAGATGCTCTGAGGATATTAAGAGCTTTGAGGTTTTCTTCACAACTATCTTTTTCTATTGAGGAAGAAACCCAAGAGAGTATCAGGGAATGTTCTTTATTTTTGCAAAAAATCTCTGTTGAAAGGATAAATTCTGAATTTACAAAGCTTCTTTGTGGTGAAAATGTCAGAGAGGTTTTAACTGGTTACAGTGATGTATTTATTAAAATGATTCCTGAACTGGAACCCATGATAGATTTTAATCAAAAAACGCCGTATCATATTTATGATGTTTATGAGCATACTGTAAGGGCGGTTGAAAATATAGATTCTAACGAAGAACTGAGATTAACAATGCTTTTTCATGATATAGGAAAGCCCTTTTGCTTTAAAGAAGATGAGAATGGCAGAGGACATTTTAAAGGCCATAACATAGAAAGTGTAAGGTTGGCTAAAGAAATTCTGTCGCGCTTAAGATATAACAAAGCGACTATAAATAAAATAGAGCTTCTTATAGAGCATCATGATGTAAATATAAAAAATGATAAAAAACAGATAAAACATTTTTTAAATAAGCTTTCTCCCGAAAGTTTTTTTGATCTTTTAAAAGTTAAAAAAGCAGATAATCTGGCACAAAGCCCTGAATTCAACCGAAGCGATATGATAAATGGAATTTATCTGACAGCAAAAGAAATTTTAAGTGAAAAAGAATGCTTTTGTCTTGATATGCTTAATATAAACGGTAATGATTTAATGGATAAAGGGTTAAAAAAAGGTAAAGAAATCGGTGAGGCGCTTGATTTGTTATTAAATGCTGTAATTGATGAAAAATGTGAAAATAAAAAGGAAAAACTCATAAGTTTTTACTTTGAAATCCGACAAAATATGTGAATTATTTGTATTTTTTGGTTAAGCTTTAAAAAATTCATCTTTTTTGTTGACAAGATAAAGATTTTTATTTATAATCTAATTGATAATTACCTTATCAAGAGTGGCGGAGGGACAGGCCCTGTGAAGCCACGGCAACCTGCAAAAGCAAGGTGCCATTTCCTGCGACGCAGTCGAGAGATGAGGTTTACTGTGAAAGCTGTATGCACTCGCTCTTTAAGGCGGGTGCTTTTTATTTCGATTGCAAATACTTTTTTGGAGGAAAAATCATGTCAAAAATTTTATTTACATCTGAATCAGTAACAGAAGGACATCCCGATAAAATATGTGATCAGATTTCGGATGCTGTGCTTGATGCAATTTTAACTTCTGACCCTAAGGGCAGAGTGGCTTGTGAAACATGCTGTACTACAGGTATGGTTATGATTATGGGAGAAATATCAACCGAATGTTATGTTGATATTCCAAAAATTGCCAGAGAAGTAATTGTTGATATTGGATACGATAGAGCAAAATACGGATTTGATGGTAATACTTGTGCTGTTATTACAAGTATAGATGAGCAATCTTCTGATATTGCTTTGGGCGTTGATATGGCATTGGAGACAAAAGAAGGCGCTGAAAATGAGAATGGAGCAGGCGACCAGGGAATGATGTTCGGCTACGCTTGTGATGAGACACCTGAGCTTATGCCGATGCCGATTTCACTTGCTCATAAGTTAACAAAGAAATTGACAGAAGTTCGTAAAAATGGTACTTTGCCTTATCTTCGTCCTGATGGAAAATCTCAAGTAACGGTAGAATATCAGAATGGTGAGCCGGTAAGAGTTGATGCTGTTGTTATTTCTTCACAACATGCTGAAGATGTTTCTCTTGAAAAAATCAGAGAAGATATTTTAAAAGAGGTTATTTTGACTGTAATCCCCGCTAATCTTTTAGATGAAAA
The DNA here is from genome assembly GCA_045645505.1 of Fumia sp. GTDB lineage: Bacteria > Bacillota > Clostridia > Oscillospirales > Ruminococcaceae > Fumia. Next base: position 85,312 of record JAZRIW010000024.1, on the reverse strand, counting down.
CACAAAGTATTATATCAACCCCACAGGACGATTTGTAATTGGTGGTCCTCAGGGGGACAGCGGACTTACAGGCAGAAAAATCATCGTTGATACTTACGGAGGATATGCACGTCATGGTGGCGGTGCATTTTCAGGAAAAGACCCAACAAAAGTTGACCGTTCAGCTGCTTATGCTGCACGTTGGGTAGCAAAAAATATTGTTGCTGCTTCTTTGGCTAAAAAATGTGAAGTTCAGCTTGCATATGCTATCGGAGTTGCTCGTCCCGTTTCTATAATGGTTGATACTTTCAAAACAGGAAAATATTCTGATGAAGCTATCGTAAAGGCAGTAGAGAAGGTTTTTGATTTGCGTCCTACTGCAATTATAAACGAATTGGAGCTTCGCAAACCTATCTATAAGGAACTCGCAAAATATGGACATATGGGACGAGAGGATCTGAATGTAAGCTGGGAAAAAACTGACAGGGCATCTGCCTTAAAAGAAGCTATCGAAAAATAATCACCAAAATTAAGATTATCTCATATATTGCCATACGAGGTGATTTAGATGCTGAAAATGTCTTTTATGGCAATTATGTTATTGTTTATTATAATTGGTGCTGTTGAGATAATCAGTGTATTTTTACATATATTTTGGCGAAATGGTGTAAAACTTACAACGTTTTCTGTTATACCGGTAAAAGGCAGCATAGAAAATATAGAATTTCTTTTAAGAGCGACACAGTCAGAACTTTGTTGGCTTAAAAACGGAAGAGGAAGACTTGTCATTTTGGATTTTGGACTTGATGACGAATGTAAAAAAGCAATAAAAAAGATGAAAGGGGTAGAGCTTTTAGAGGAAACTGAGCTTTGCCCTTTACTAAAAAGCAGTATTTTATAAGAGGTTTTATGGAAAAGGAACTTATTCAGATTGAGGGCATGGTTGAAAATGTTGTTTTCGGTAACGAAAGCACAGGGTTTGCAGTTGTAGAACTTAATACAGGTGAAGAGATTTTGCCTGTAGTTGGAATTTTATATGGTGTTGAAGAGGGAGAGGAACTTAAATTAACAGGAAATTTTACTTCACACCCAAAATTCGGGCATCAGTTTAAAGTGGATTTTTATGAGAGAAATTTACCTGCGAATGCAATTGCTATCAGAAAATTTCTTGCTTCAGGGGCTGTAAAAGGTATTGGCGCGGTATTGGCTCAGAGAATAGTTGACACTTTCGGGGAAGAAACCTTGAATATTCTGGAAGAAAATCCTTTGCGACTTGCTGAAGTCAAGGGAATAACACTTAAAAAAGCCGATGCTCTTTCAAATGAGTTCAGCAGGCTTTTTGGTATGCGCTCTGCTATGATGTTTTTTTCATCTTTTGGAATTTCTCCGATACAGGGTATCAGAATCTGGAAAAAATGGGGAGTAATTTCGGTTGATGTCATAAAGGACAACCCTTATTTACTTTGTGAAAGTGATATAATGGTTGAGTTTAAAATAGCTGATAGAATGGCTCTTGCTTTAGGTTTTGAAGAAAAATCTTCAAAGCGTATTTTTGGCGCAATTCAACATATTTTAAGACATAACTTAAAAAATGGGCACACCTGTCTTGCAAGGGATACCATTATTTCTTTGGCTGTAAAAATGCTTAACAATGTGGGTAATGATGATATTGAAATAGAAATTGATAATAGAATAGAGGATTCTGAACTTTTTTCGGTACAGAAAAATAAGGAGTTTCTTTTTTTACCATATATGTATGCTTCGGAAAGATATATCGCCTTGCGACTTTCTATGATGCTTAAAAATAAATTTTTCATTCATAAAGATATTGATAAAATGATTGATAAAATTGAGAATGAAAAAGAGATAAAGTATGAAGAATTGCAGCGAGAAGCGATAAAGGAAGCACTTACACAAAGTATTGTGATTTTAACAGGGGGTCCCGGTACCGGAAAAACCACTACTTTAAATGCTGTAATTGACTTGCTTGAGAAAGAGGGGCTTTCAATAGCTCTTGCGGCACCGACTGGTCGTGCTGCAAAGAGAATCTCGGAGGTTACCGGTAAGGATGCTAAAACTATTCACAGACTTTTAGAAATGGATTATACAGCTAATGAGGACCTCAGATTTATTCATAACGAAAAAAATCCCCTTAAGGCAGATGCAGTAATTATAGATGAGATGTCTATGGTTGACACTACCTTGTTTGAATCTCTTTTAAGGGGAATAAAATTCGGAGCAAAACTTATTTTAGTAGGGGATTCAGATCAGCTACCGTCGGTTGGAGCAGGAAATATTTTGCATGACCTTATCGGTAGTAAAAAAATTCCTACAATTGAATTAAAGCAGGTATTCAGACAGGCTGCCGAAAGCCTTATTGTAACAAATGCACATAAAATCGTAAACGGTGAGATGCCTGAGCTTTCGGATAAGGAGAATGATTTTTTCTTTATCGGGCGTAACAGTGAGCTTTCCGTTTCAGAGACTGTGGTCGAGCTTTTAGCAAAACGTTTACCTAAAAGTTATGGTTTTTCTCCTGTTTGCGATATACAAGTACTTACTCCTCAGCGTCAGGGCGAACTTGGTGTATATGCTTTAAACAGTAAATTGCAACAAGTAATAAATCCTGAATCTGATAGTAAAAAGGAATATAAAAATAACTTTTTTACTTTCAGAGAGGGTGACAAAGTTATGCAGATAAAAAACAACTATGATATGGAATGGGAAAAAGATTCTAATAAGGGATTTGGCATCTTCAATGGCGATATTGGTATTATAAATAAGATTGATTATGCCTTATCGGTGATGGTAATTGATTTTGAAGAACGCATTTGTTACTATCCTTTTGAAATGACTTCGGAGCTTGAACTCGCATACGCTATTACTGTTCATAAAAGTCAGGGCAGTGAGTATGATGCAGTGATTTTACCTGTTTATGCGGGATTTGATAAGCTTTATTTCAGAAATCTTTTATATACGGCAGTAACCCGTGCCAAAAAACTTTTAATTATCGTAGGTAGTAAAAACCGCGTGTCATATATGGTACAGAACAACCGTAAAATGTTGCGTTATACTAACCTTAAAAATTTTTTAAATGATGAGGCAAGGTATGAAGAATAAAATCAAAGAAGTACTGATTTCGATAATTTTTCCAACACATTGTCCTTTTTGTGATACTGTTATCGACAGTAAAAGTTTTTGCTGTGACAGTTGTGCCAAAAAGCTTCCTTTAACTTCTCCTTATTCTGTTTGTCGTCGTTGCGGAAAAGGTGAATGTATTTGTAAAAGGAAACCATTTTTAGAAAGACTTTATGTCCCTTTCTTTTATCGTGGCATTGTCAGGGATTCTATAAGAAATCTAAAATTTCATGATAAAAGAGCTTATTCGAGAACACTTGCGAGAATTTTATCGGAATTTATTTTAAAAGATGACCGGTATGAAGGGTTTGATCTTATTATTCCCGTGCCGATGACTAAAAAGGATGTATCACTAAGAGGCTATAATCAGTCGAAACTTATTGCAAAATTTTTAAGTAAAAGTTTAAATGTTAAATTGGATTGCACTTCTCTTTTAAAAATAAAACAAACTGAGAAACAGCATGATTTAAAAGCCAAGGAAAGAAGTTTAAATTTAAAAGGATCTTTTGAGGTGATAAATCCGTCAAATATTAAAGGGAAGTCGTTGCTTATATGTGATGATGTTATTACAACGGGAGCTACTTTAAAAGAAGTTTCAGCTGTTCTCACAAAAGCCGGTGCGAGGAGTATAAGTGCGGTGGTTATAGCGACTACGAGTGATGTTGAAAAATATTAAAAATAGTGTATAATAAAGGTAATTACTTATTATAAGGAGGTAAGTTTATGGCGGGCATTGATTTAGGGATAGACCTCGGCACTACTAAAATTATCATTTATCAATATGGAAAAGGTATTGTACTTGAGGAGCCGAGTGTTGTGGCCTACCATTCTAAAACCCAGAAAGTTATGGCTGTAGGACATGAAGCACTAAGAATGCTTGGGCGAACACCTGATTATATTCGCATTGAATGTCCCGTGCGCGATGGCGTTATCTCAAATCATCTTTTTACTGAATATCTTATCAAGGAATTTGTTAAAAAAGTTTCAAGAAGTTTTCTTATAAAACCAAGGATTGCTATTTGTATTCCTTCAACTATTACTGATGTTGAAGCAAGGGCTGTAGTTGAAGCTGCTATGAGTGCCGGTGCAAGAAAGGTATATCTGATAGATGAACCTATTGCCGCTGCTATTGGCGCAGGGATTGACATTCAAAGGCCAAACGGACAGATGATGTTAGATTCCGGCGGAGGTACTACCGATATTGCAGTAATCACATTGGGTGGAATTGTTGCTTCTCACTCTTTGCGTGTTGCAGGTAATTCCTTTGATGAAGCTATCATTAAATATTTGCAAAATTATTATAAAATTGCAATTGGTACAAGCGTTGCTGAAAATATCAAAAAGGAAATCGGTTGTGTTTTTGAGCCCAATGAAGAAATTACGACAAAAGTAAAGGGCAGAAACCTTTTGAGTGGATACCCTATACAGATTTATGTAAATCAATTTGAGATTTTTGAAGTGTTGCGTCCGCTTGCAAATGAGATTGTTTTGGGCGTCAGAAATGTTTTGGAACGCACTCCGCCGGAGCTTACAGGCGATATATATGAAAATGGTATTACTATGACAGGCGGTACTTCTTTGCTTAAGGGACTTGATAAGCTTATTGAAGAAAATACCGGTGTCAAGGTACATATCGCTGACAATCCACGCGACTGTGTGGGTGTAGGCACAGGTCAATGTTTTAATGTGATGGATACCTTGAAAGAAGGGTTTACTCATGCATCAACATATTTTCATTAAAATTTGACAAATTTCAACTTTCAATGTATCATAAATTAAAATATATAGAAAATGGAGGTTTTTTATTTTGGACGACGGGAATACGTGGTATTTGATTATTGCGTTGATTCTGCTGTTTTTGTGTAATTATTTTACTATGAGTGCTTCTGCTGTGGTAGGAGTTAACGATTCCAGTTTAAAAGAACGGGCAGAGGACGATGAGAAACAAGCTAAAAAGCTTTATAATGCTCTTCACAAAAATAGAAATTTTGTAGAAAAAATAAGAGAAATAGCATGGATTTGTGGTGCAGGTGCTGCCGGTGTCGGCACTGTATATCTATTTTCGATTTTCTTTAAGCTTATTGAATTTAAAGCTTTAAATTCTTTTTTGTCGATAATAATTTCGGTAATTATATCTGTTTTTGCAGTTGTTTGTTTAGGCTTTAAAATTCCAACACAATTAGGCAACCGGTATTGTGAAAAGTTTGCTTATTCAAATATTGGATTTTTAATTTTCACAATGAAGTTTTTCATTCCTTTTTGCTTAATTATTAAAGCGTTTTCTCTTTTTGTTTTGAAACTTTTTAAAATTGACCCTGACAAAGTACAAGAGGAAATTACTGAGGAAGAAATCAGAATGCTTGTTGATGTGGGAAATGAAATCGGGTTTATTGAAGAAAGTCAAAAGGAAATGATAAATAATATTTTTGAGTTTGATGATACTACTGCCGGCGAGGTTATGACACACCGCACCGATATTGTTGCAGTAGAGAAAAACTCCAAAATCAGCGAAATTATTTATCTTGCCATTAACGAAGGGTTTTCCAGACTCCCTGTTTATGAAAAAGATCTTGATAATATTATCGGACTTATATATGTTAAGGATTTACTTTGCTTAGTTGGTTGTAATTCTTCTGAGGATTTTAAAACCGACGATTTTATACGACCTGTTATTTTTGTCCCTGAATCTACCAGATGTAGAGCGTTGTTTGCGGAATTCAAAAAGAGTAAGGCACATTTTGCAGTAGTTGTTGATGAATATGGTGGGACTGCAGGAATTGTAAGTATGGAAGATGTACTTGAGTCTATTGTAGGTGATATTGAAGATGAATATGACGAACAGGAAGAGGAAATCAAAGAAATTTCTGATGGAATTTACATTATCGAGGGCACAACTAAATTAGAGGATTTAAGTGAGCTCCCTGGTATAGAATTCGAAGAGAATGAGGATTTTGACACTTTAGGCGGATTAATCTTTCATGAGCTTGGGTTTATTCCTAAGGATGATGAAAATTCTGAAGTTATTTATAGTGGGTATAAATTTACAGTTATTTCGATGGATGAAAGAAGAATAGATAAAGTAAAGGTTGAAAAATTAACAGAAGAGATTGAAACAGAGATTTCAAAATAGACATTCAGAATAAAAAATTTGGGAGGAACTTCTTTACGAAGTGCCTCCCGATTTCTTTTAACATATGCAATAAAAGAGGCACACTCCGTAAGGAAATGTGCCTCTTTTATATTTTTTTAGTTTTGCTTATGCTTATAGTTTTTATAACAAAAATCAAAAATTTCTTTTTTAACAGTCCCGAAGGATTTGTCTTTATGGTGGATGAGGTAGGAATTTCGTGTGAATTCATAATCTGAAATGGTTATTTTGCGAAGTCCTCCGTTATTCAGCTGACGGGTGAGTAATGTTTCGGGCATAATGGTAACACCCAGGTTTTGCGTTGCGGCAGAGATTAGTGCCTGGTTACTTATGGATTCCATAACAGGAGTTACAACTATATTTTCAAGAGCAAAAATATGGTCTAAAAATTCGCGTGATACACTTTCGTCTTCACGAAGCAGTAAGTCGTATTCGCAAAGTTTTTTAAGCGTTACGGTGTCGGGTATATTATATTTTTTGCCACATACCGCAATTAAAGTATTACATTCAACAAGACGGGATTTTATATTTTGGTTGGATGGTTTTCCCTGAATAAAAGCAAAGTCAAGCGTACCGTTTAAAATTTTATTTTCTATTATTGAGGTTTGGTTAATAGAAATCTGGAAACCGATATCCGGAAATTTTTCTTTAAGGTTTCGCAAAAGCCAAGGCAATTTTTGTTTACCTATGGTAAGTGATGATCCTATTTTTAAAAGTGGTTTTTTTGAAGAGTTAAGTGCCTGTTCTTCAAATTCATTGAAAGCTGAAATAACTTCTTGCGCTTTTATAAGCAGACTTTTACCTTCGTCGGTTAAAAACAGGCGCTTATTTATTCGTTCGAATAATTTAACGTTGTAATTTTTTTCAATTTCGGCAATAGTATTACTGACAGCCGGTTGTGCAATAAAAAGTTCTTCAGCAGCCTTTGTCATATTGCTGTGCTTACAAACGCATATAAAAATCTTAAGATGTCGTATCGTCATAGCGAACTCCCTTATAATAATTATCATAATTAAAATTATATAAACTTTATAATATTATACTATTTCACTTATTGAAAGTCAATTGGTATAATTAATCTTGTAATAAATGAAAAGGAGAGAAAATATGGTGTTTTCAGGACAAGTTATGCAGTTGATTCAGAGTTTAATCTGGCTATTGGCCGGTGTTGGTGTATTTATAGTCGGTATGAATTTTATGGGCGATGCGTTGGAAAAGAGCGCAGGTTCGGGAATGAAGCACTTGCTTGAAAAAATCAGTAATAATCGTTTTTCCGGCGTTGGAATTGGTGCGGGTGTAACGGCAATTATTCAGAGTTCGTCAGCAACATCGGTAATGGTTATTGGCCTTGTAAATGCAGGCGTTATGACACTTACACAGGCGACTCCGATTATTATGGGTGCAAATATTGGTACAACCATTACGGGTGTATTGGTAGCTTTAAAAAATGATTATTTTAATATGACAATGTACCTGCTTGCTTTTGCAGGTGTTATGATGGGTTTTTTCAAAAAAGAAAAAGTGAAAATCGCAGGTAGCCTTTGTTGCGGCTTGGGCCTCATTTTCGTAGGCCTTGAAGTGATGAGCAGTGAACAAGCCTTCGGAAATCCGCTTGTCGAGAGTATGTTTACAGATGTCTTCCAAAGAATAGATTTTCCGGTGCTTTTAATTTTTGTAGGGGCTATCTTTACTGCGCTTATTCAAAGCTCATCTGCAGCTACAGGTGTTGTAATTACAATGGTGGGTACGGGTGTATTGCCGCTTGATATGGCATTATTTATTATACTTGGTGCAAATATCGGCACCTGTGTAACTGCCTTGCTTGCATCAGTTGGCGCTAATGCTAATTCAAAGCGTGTTGCTCTTATTCATTTTACATTTAATACAATCGGAACAGTTATTTTTACCGCAATAATATGGATATTCAAAGAGCCAATGGTAAATCTTTTGGTTTCGCTTTTTCCGGGGGATGATCAAATGTCACTTCAGATGAGGGTATCCGTTTTCCATGTTATATTCAATGTTACTACTACCTGTGTTTTACTTCTGTTTGTAAATCAGTTAGTTAAGTACTCTTGTACAGTTATTACGGATAAGAAGGAAAACAAAGAAGTGCTTACCCTTAAGTATGTTGATGACAGATTGTTAACAACACCGCCTGTTGCACTTATGCAGGTAAAGAAAGAAATTGAATATATGCTCGCACTTGTGGAGGAAAACACAAGACTTTCTTTTGTCGCTATTGACAATAGCTCTACAGAGCATAGCGAAACAATTCAAAAAAATGAACAGGTTATCGATTACACTAACCGCGCTTTAACCCAATTTTTGATTAAATTGTCAGCCAATGTGGAAGAAAGCGATGAAAAAGTAATAGGCACGTATTTCCATGTTTTAAATGACCTTGAGCGTATCGGTGATAATGCTGAGAATTTCCATGAAATTGGTGTAGAGATGCTTAATAAGAGTATAAAGTTTTCTGATAAGGCACATAGCGGTATTACTGAAATGCGTGAAATTATTATGCAAATGTTTTATATATCTAAAGATGCTTTTGTAAACTTAAATAAAGAAGAATTACCTGTACTTGCTGTATTGGAAGAAACGGCTGACGGTAAGAAAAAAGCATTTATAGCAAGTCATTTTGCACGTCTTGCCGAAGGTAACTGCAGTGCCGATGTAAGCCCTTATTATTCATCAATAATATCGGGACTTGAGCGTGTTGCCGACCATCTTGTAAATGTTGGTTTCAGTATTGTAAGTCCTACCGGTTCTCAGAAAGCAGAGGCTTAAAAATTTGCAAGGGAGACACTTTTTATAAAGTGTCTCCCGATTTTTTATATTAAAAATGACACTTTCGGTTTGAAAGTGTCATTGTGGGTTATATGTGTTTTATTCTTCTTCGGTTTTTCTTATTTCAATTTTACTTATTCGATGGTCGTCCATTTCAAGCACTGATATTTCAAGTCCATTTTCTATTGGTAATACTACTTTTTCACCTTTTTTAGGTATGGTTTCGAGTTGTTCCAATATCCAGCCTGCTACGGTATCACTTTCTACTTTTTCTTCAGCAGGTAAAGCAATACCTAAGTTTTTTTCCAGTTTTTCTATTGAGGTTTTTCCGTCAATTTCATAAATGTTTTCAGATATTTCTTTTATTTCGATATCTTCATCATCCATTTCATCTTCAATTTCGCCTACGATGGATTCGAGCAAATCTTCCATTGTAACAAGTCCTGAAGTGCCTCCGTACTCATCTATTACAATAGCAATATGAATTTTTTCTTCTTGGAATTCTTTTAAAAGTTTACTGCAAAGCTTGGTTTCAGGGATGTAAATAGGTTTACGTAAAATACTTTCAATAGTTTCCTCGTTATTTCCTGCTAAAACACTGTCAATTAAATCTTTAACATAGATAATGCCTATAATATCATCAAAGTCTTTACGGTAAACCGGTATTCGTGAAAAGCCTTCTTCTTTTATAAGATTAAGAGCTTCTTTTACAGTGCTTTCAACAGAAATCATTACCATATCAGGACGAGGAGTCATAACTTCTTTTACATCTCTGTCATCAAACCCTAAAATATTTTGAATCATATGCTTTTCATGCTGCTCAATGACTCCGATTTCCTCTCCTTCATCAACCAGCATCATAATATCTTCTTCTGTGACAGCTTCTTCATTGTCTTTTCCGCCAAGGCCGATAATTTTTAAAACGCCATTGGTACTTGCCGCCAAAAATACAACAAAGAATTTCATAATTTTACTGAATCCCCAAACTATTCCTGAAACGGAAAGAGCAATTTTTTCGGGGTTTTTCATAGCTATTCTTTTAGGAACAAGCTCTCCGAAAATCAAAGTAAAATATGATAAAATCAAGGTGATTACAACCAATGAAATACCGCTTATAAGCGATTTGTTTATTGGTAAAAAATTGAGTGAGTCTGAAAGTATGCCGGCAAATTTATCTGCTGCGACAGCTGAAGAAAGAAATCCCGACAGGGTAACTCCAACCTGAATTGTTGCTAAAAAGTTTGATTCTGAAGAGATAAGGTTTAAAAGATGCGTAGCTTTTTTATTTCCGCTTTCCGACATTCTTTCAATTTTCTTTGAATTTACAGATAAAATTGCAATTTCGCTCATAGCAAAAAAAGCATTTATGCCTACTAAAAAAATAAGAATAATAAGGCTCAGTAACAAATCCCCTATGCCGTCGTTCATTTGTATTCTCAAAACCTTTCTGCCCGTATATATTTATTTTTCCTTTGTCACGGGCTTACAACAGAGGTACAGCATTATTGTACTTAATTTTTAAAGAAAAGTAAAGCTTTTATTTTAAGGATAAAGAGCAGTATTTTAATTATTTTTATCTTTTTTAGCCAGTTTTTTAATCAGAAAGCACAAAATCAACATTTCCGTCATTGACAGAAGCATTTGCACAAATTACTGAAATGACGTCACCGACTCTATAAGTTTTTTGGCCGTAAATTTCCTTTATTTCCATAAGTCCATCGTAGAAATAATCGCCACAGGGTAAAGATTCAATTCTGACAAGCCCTTCTATGGTGTTAGGAAGCATTACATAAAATCCAAACGAAGTAACGGAAGTAATTGTTCCGGTAAATTTTTCACCTAAATGATTTTTAATATATTCTGCCTTATAGCAGTCCTCACAACTACGTTCAATATTTATTGCATTTATTTCTGCCTCAGTCGAAACGGAAGCTGCTTTTTTGCAAAAATCACGATATTTCTTTTTTATCTCTGAAACAGAATATTTTTTTGTAACCAAATCACTTAAAATTCTGTGAATTGCCAAGTCAGGATATCGTCTTATGGGTGAGGTGAAATGTGTATAATCGTTAAGTGCCAGTCCGTAATGCCCTATGGGATTTTCGCTGTATTTTGCTTTTGCCATTGAACGAAGGATTTGTTTACTGATTATAGGGTATATTTTCTGATTTTTAACGTTATCTAAAATCTGAGCTAAAATATGAGGCTCAGGGTTATCTTTTATGCTGTCGGATTTTATTCCGAGTGCTTTCAGTGTATTTTTTAGTGTCAGCAATTTTTCACTGTCAGGATATTCGTGGATGCGATAGATAAAGGGAATTTCAAGCTTTTTAGCAAATAAAGCAGCTGCTTCGTTTGCAGTAAGCATAAACTCCTCAATGATTTTTTCTGATTCGCCTCTTTCCCTGGGTATCACATCATAAATTTCATCGGATTCATTGATAAGAATTTTGCTTTCAACGGTATCTATGTCGGGAGAACCACGTTTTTTACGATTTTTATAAAGAATGTCAGAAAGCTCTTTCATAATCGGTATTATATGAAATACTGATTTGTATTTTTTAAATATTTCCTCTGAAGCTTCTCCCGAAAGTATCTGATTTACTTCCGAATAAACACCTTTAACTTTTGAAGTGATTATGGATTTTTTAAAATCGTAATCTATAATTTTTCCTTCTTTTGAAAGTGTGATGATTACAGAAAAAGAAAGTCTGTCCTCCAAAGGGTTTAACGAACAAATGCCATTTGATAAAGCTTTTGGCAACATGGGTATAACTTTATTTGCATAATAAATGCTGGTGCCTCTTTTAAATGCTTCACAGTCTAAGTTTGTTTTTTCTTTTACATAATGAGAAACATCAGCAATATGAACACCTAAAACATAAAAATCATCATACTTCTCAAGGCTGACAGCATCGTCTAAATCTTTTGAATCGGCACCGTCTATGGTGAAAATAACTTCATTTCTTAAATCTTCACGGTAAGCAAGCTCTTTTTCTGAAATTTCTTTATTTAAAAGAGATAAAGCTTCTTCAGTAACTTCAACAGGGAATTTCTCTGTGATTTTATTTGCAGATAAAATTGATTCGGCACAGGCATATGCGAAATTTGAATCTCCGAAGCTTTTAATAAGCTTGACTTTCATATCCCGATGACTTTTTCCTCTTTTAATGATTTTTGCAATAATTTTATCTCCGTTTTTTATTTTATTTAATTTGCCTTCCAAAATTATGCTCATACCATTCATGGTGTCGGGGATAAAAAAGGCCCCTCTTTTGGTTATTTCAGCAATTCCGATAAGTTCAGAGGCATTAGCTTCCAATAAAGATACGACTTCGCCTTCTTCAGAGCTTCCTTTTTTATACGAAAGAAGACGTATCATAACTTTATCACCTTGTAAAGCTCCTTTTAATTTACTGCCGAGTATAAACACTTCATCTTTTTCGTTGAGTCTTTCGGCAAAAGCATATGTTTTATGAAGCTTTTTAATTATAGCAGGGAAAAGCGCTTTTTTTGAGGAGAGAAAAAATTTACCTTTTTTTTCATATATTTCTCCTTCAAGTTTCATTTTCTCAAGAATAATGGAAAAGCTTTTTTTCTCTTCGGGTTTTATTTTGCACTTTATAAAAAGTTCTCTGTAGGTACTACCCTTTTTTTTCGATTTTTCTAAAATTTTTTTAATTTTTTCTTTTGTTTTCATATATCTCCTTTTACAAAACAAAAAGTCCTGCGATGTTCGCAGGACTTTACATTTATCACTTTTCTTACATAAAACGTACAGAAATTACTGTAACTACGATTGTAAGTACAAAGAAAACTATTGCGGCAATCTTTGTAATTCTAGCCAAAACTGCATCCAATGTACGTCCGCTGTTTTTATCCAGATAAGAATCAGATGAGCCTCCGCCAAGTGACTGGGACATACCTTGTTTACTTTCCTGCATCATAACTAAAATTATTAAAATCAAGCAAGCAACTAACAACAGAACACCACATAAAATTTCATAAATATTCATAACTATTTTAACCCTCCGATATAATTTTATCAATAAAAAATATTTTTTTAATTTTCAACCCGTACATTATAACACATTATTTTCCACTTGGCAAGTACTAAATTAAAAATTTTATAAAATTAAAGCATTCTGAATTTAGCAACCAGTGCGTTATGGTCGGAAAACTCACTTTCTACCATCTCGAAATCCGTTAAGAGCAAGGATTTTGAGTAGATAATATTATCGAGACATTTGGTGCTCCAGTCATCTTTTTTATAGGTTTCCAAAGGATTTACGGGGTTGCTTAACATATTGAATCTGCTGAAGATGTCAAGTTCCTTTAAATCTTCGACATTAAAATCTCCCATAATAATTTTATATTTATTCGGGTCATTTGCAAACACGTTAAAAGCGAGGTTTATTTGCCTACTTCTTACCCAGTCATATTCATAGGAAAGATGAACATTATATACTGAAATAGTTTTTCCGTCTTTAAGGATAGAAGTTTTCATAAGGCCGTCTTTTTCAATACTTCCATCTTCTCTGAAAACAGTTTTGGTGTTTGAAATATAATCCCTGCTTAAAATTCCCAATCCGAATTGTCCGCAATTAAAATTAATTTCCTTGCCGAAGCTTTTGAAATGATAGGTGCCGCTTGCCAATGTATCAAGACAGCTTATTCCGTTTACACGATTGGTTTTTTCGTCAACCTCCTGTAGTGCAACAACATCTGCACGCATGTGTAAAAGCTGACATTTTTGCGATGAGATAGCATCATTTCCGTGGCAGATATTCCAGGTTGCCACAGTGATATAGTTTTTTGGAGAAAATCCAACCAGTAACGGAAAACTAAAAATACATAAAACTATTAAAAAAAGGTTTATTTTCTTTCTCATTAATTTAACCTCACAAATAATTTATACTATATATTATGCAAAGATTATCATATTTTGTCAATAAAAGTTTTTAAATTTATAAATTGAAAAAATACTTGTAAAATTTTGAAAAATAATATATAATTAATTGCATATAAATTATTTAAGGAGAAATTTGTTATGTATAATGATTTTCCAGCAAATATTGATTTTGTCGGTAAATATGACAGTGCTGTCAGCGATGCTATGAATTTGGAACTTAAGCGTCAGCGCCGAAATATTGAGCTTATAGCAAGTGAAAATATTGTTTCACCTGCAGTTTTAGCAGCTATGGGAACTGTTCTTACAAATAAATATGCTGAAGGTTATCCCGGAAAACGTTATTATGGCGGATGCGAATGTGTTGATATCGTTGAAGATATTGCACGTGATCGTGCTAAAAAGCTTTTTGGTGCTGAACACGCTAATGTTCAGCCTCACTCAGGTGCTCAGGCAAACTTAGCAGTTTATTTTGCACTTTTAAAACCGGGCGATACTATTCTTGGTATGAATTTAGCTCACGGTGGACATTTAACACACGGTTCTCCGGTAAATATGTCCGGAAGCTACTATAATGTTATACCTTATGGCATCGATGACGATACTCACAGAATTGATTATGATAAACTTATGGCATTGGCTATGGAACATAAGCCTAAAATGATTGTAGCAGGTGCTTCTGCGTATCCGAGAGTTATTGATTTTAAGAAGTTCCGTGAAATCGCAGATGCTTGCGGAGCATATCTTATGGTGGATATGGCACATATTGCTGGTCTTGTTGCTGCGAATGTTCACCCTTCTCCCGTTCCTTATGCTGATATTGTTACTACAACTACTCATAAAACTTTAAGAGGTCCCAGAGGTGGTATGATTCTTTGTAAAGAAGAATTGGCAAAACAGATTGATAAAGCTGTTTTCCCCGGAACTCAAGGTGGTCCTCTTATGCATATTATTGCTGCCAAGGCAGTTTGCCTGGGAGAAGCTTTGAAACCTGAATTCAAAGCATATCAGGAACAGGTTGTCAAGAATGCTGCTGCTCTTGCTAAAGGACTTGTGGACAGAGGTTTTGATCTGGTTTCAGGTGGAACTGATAATCATCTTATGCTTGTTGACCTTCGTAACTTTGATATTACAGGTAAAGAGATGGAACACAGGCTTGATGAAGTTTATATCACAGCTAATAAAAATGCAATTCCTAATGATCCTCAGAGCCCGTTTATTACAAGTGGTATTCGTATTGGTACTCCCGCTGTTACAACAAGAGGCTTCAAGGAAGCAGATATGGATATTATCGCTGAATGTATTTATAAAGTTGCTTTGGATTTCGAAAATTCAAAAGATGAAGTTAAGGCAAAAGTTGAAGCTCTTTGCAATAAGTATCCTTTGTATGAATAATTAATATAAAGAAAAGGCAGAAGATTTAAAATCTTCTGCCTTTTTTGTTTTTAGTAGGAATTTTTTAAGAGTTCTATGGTTTTTTTATATATTTTCTCTCTATCAATTTTTGTATCCAGATATATTTCATCAGCAAGGATTGCCTGAAAAATCAACATTCTCATTCCATTGAGAGTTTTAAGACCTCTGTTTTCTGCTTCTGATAAAAGTCTTGTCTTTGGTGGATTATATATTAAATCCGAAACGATACTTTCGGGTTTTAAATAATCAAGGAAATCAAAATTTTGAAACTCTCCGTCGTATCCGCTCATGCCGAGAGGTGTTGCATTTATCAAAATATCAGCTGTTTTGCATTTATCTTTTATTGTTGAATCGGATAAATCACCAAACTCAAGGCTTGTTTTAGCTTTTGAAATATCTTCTATTATTTTTTGGGCTGTTTTGATTGTTCTGTTAAGGATACACAGTGATTTTGCGTTACTTTTCACAAAAGCTTTTGTGAGGGTACGCACAACGCCCCCTGCACCTAAAATCAGAATATTTTTATCCTTAATGCTGACACCGCAGCTTTTTAGCGATTCAATGTATCCCAAAGCATCTGTATTATAGCCATACAGTTTACCATCTTTTATGGAAACTGTATTAACAGAGGCGTAATACTGAGCTTCTTTGTCAATATAGTCAAGGTGTTCAAGAATATCTATTTTATGTGGCATTGTAATATTGAATCCGTTTATTTCTTTTTTAACAGCATAATCTATGTATTCTTTAAGATTCCCTTTTTCTACTCTTGTTTTTTCGTAGCTGTATTCTATATCAAGCTGAGATAAAACACAACTGTGGACCAAAGGTGACATGCTGTGTTCTATAGGATCGCCAATTACAGCAAGTTTTAACACATTATTTCATTCCTTACTTTTAATCATTTACATAATCTGAAGAGTTTTTATATTTTTCTACTTTTGAAATTATTTTTTTCGCAGTAACTTTTGCAGAGCGGTTATTGGTGACCATTATATTGCAAGTTAAGATATATTTTTTATATCTTTCTTCAAATAATGTATATATTCTTTTTACATTTTGTGAAAGTAATGGTCTGTTTTTTGCATCCATATTTTTTATTATTTTTTTAATGGGTCTGTCAATAAAGACAACGCAGGCTGAAGAAGAGACGAGAATGTCGATATTTTCAGCTGTTGTAACAATTCCTCCGCCGGTAGAAATAATTCTGTCTTTCCCAAGGCTTTTTAAAAGACATTCTGTTTCTTTTTTTCTGAAATACGCTTCGCCATCGGAAGAAAAAATTTCTGTGATTGTTTTTTTCTCACTACTTTCGATTTCTTCATCTAAATCCACAAAATCAAGCCCTGTTTTTTCGGCGATGATTTTCCCTAAGGTTGTTTTCCCTGATCCGGGCATACCTATTAAAATAATATCCATTTAATCACTTCCATATGCTTTATAATTACCAAGTATTATAAAATTGCGGGTTTCATCAACAGTTGCCTCTGTTACCGCCCTTACTCTTTCATCAAGAATATTTCCTGTATAATCTGCAAAAAACTTATATTCAAATGGAGTTTCTGCGATAGGTCTTGATTCAAGTTTTAAAAGGTTGAGGCCTCCGCTTGCGAAATCAGTTAATATCCGGTTAAGCTGACCACTTTCATGCTTGAGCATAAATACAACACTTATTTTATTGCATTCTTTGTCAATTTGAGGAGCTTTGGATATTATTGCAAAACGGGTTGTGTTTTCCTTTGCATTGTTTATATCAGTAGCTAAAATTTCAAGTCCGTAAAGTTCTGCATTTACCGAAGAGGCGATTGCAGCCTTTTTCTTATCTTTTTCTTCAGCTACCGTTCTCGCGGAAACGGCAGTGCTGTAATAAGTTTCACACTGAACATCTTTAAGACTTTTTAAAAAGCTTTCACATTGCATAATGGCTTGTTCATGAGAATATATTTTTTTGATATCCTCTATTTTTGCTCCTTTTATACCCAACAGACAATGTCTTATTGGTACGCATACTTCGCCTATAATATAGTAGCGATATTTGATAAGAAGCTCTGCGACCTCTGAAATCATTCCGGTTGAAGAATTTTCAATAGGCAATACGGCATAATCTGCATTTTTTAAGGAAAGAGCCTCAAAAGCATCTTCAAAGGTGTTTGCACAAAATCTACGGCTATCTTTACCGAAAAATTTTACAGCAGCCATTTCACTGTATGCGCCTTCACACCCATAATAAACAATTTTTGGATTTTCGACAGGATAAATTGAGTTATTGATTACATCCTGGCAAACTTTCGGTTTTGTTTCATTTTTTAAAAGTTTACTCTGTCTTACTCTACTGATGCTCATTATAGAATTAAAAAAAGCATATACATCTTCTTCATATTCGTCGGAAGAAAGCATTTCCAATTTGCTTTTAAGAAGCTTTTTTTCTCTTTCTGCATCGAGTACAGGCATTCCTGTGCTGCGTTTATAGTCAGCTACTTTATCACATGTTTCCATTCTTTCAAGGAAAAGTGGTAATAACTCTTTGTCAATTCTGTCTATATTTTTTCTTAAATTTTCAAGTTCGTTCAATTAAAAGCACATCCTTATTTGTCTGAGAGTAACATATCAAGAACTGCTATTGCGGTTGCAGTTTCTATAACAGGTACAGCACGTGGAACGATACAGGGGTCGTGTCGGCCCTTTGTTTCTATCTCGCAATTTTCTCCTTTTTCTATATCAACAGTTCTCTGTTTAGCAGAAATTGATGGTGTAGGCTTGATTGCGAGTCTGAAAACTATTGGCATACCATTTGTAATACCGCCATTTATACCTGCGTTGTTGTTGGTGTAGGTTTTTATTTCTCCGCAATCTATATAGAATTCATCATTTGCCTCTTTGCCGTCCATTTCTGAAAATTTGAATCCTGCGCCAAATTCGATTCCTTTTACAGCAGGAATTGAAAACATCATAGATGATATTTTGCTTTCAACTGATGCAAAAAACGGGGAACCTATCCCTGCTTTAATTCCGCATACAGCACATTCAATCATTCCGCCCAAAGAGTTTTTATTTGATTTAGCAATCTCTATATAATTTTTCATCTCTTCCCCTTTTATATCGTCACAAACGGGAAAAGCTTTATTTTTTATTGTATTTAATTCATCGGCATTGATGTCACATAAATCAAAGGCTTTATCATACACTTTGCCTATATTTTTTATGTGTGCCCCAATGGTTATTCCGTTTTTCTGAAGAAGCTGCATTGCTATCGCACCCGCAAAGACAATGGGTGCGGTAATTCTTCCTGAAAAATGTCCGCTGCCTCTGAAATCTCTGCTTTCACCATATTTCATAAGAGCAGTATAATCTGCATGTCCGGGACGAAGTAAATTAGGCTCGTAGGAACTTGATTTTGTATCTTCGTTCATAATTACTGCACACAGAGGTGTACCAGTTGTTTTGCCATTATAAAAGCCTGACAAAATTTTGACTTTGTCGTCTTCCTTTCTCGGTGTGGAATATTCATTTTGTCCGGGTTTACGACGACGCATATATTCTTCTATTTTATCTAAATCAAGTGTTGTTCCTCCGGGAATTCCGTCTATGACAACACCAATGCCGCCGCCATGGGATTCTCCGAAGATACTTATTTTAAATTTTTCACCCCATATATTCATAATAATCCATCCTTTTTCATTTATTCAGCAAGGTTTTTATATATTTCAAAAAAATCGGGGTATGATTTTTTTACTGCATTTTCTGCTCCGAGGATAGTTACATTATCCCCCTTACATCTGAATGCTGCAATGGAAAGAGCCATAGCAATTCTGTGGTCACCCCAGGAAGAAACAACAGCACCAAAAGCTTCATTGTTTCCTATAATTTTAAGAGAGTCTTTTTCTTCTGTTATATCAACAGAAAGTTTTTTAAGTTCTTGAGTAATTGCAGAAAGTCTGTCGCTTTCTTTCATTCTGAGTCGGCCTGCATTTATTATATGACTTTCTCCTTTACAGAAACCAAATAACACAGCGAGAACAGGTACAAGGTCGGGAATATCTCTCACGTCAACCGTTATACCATTTATTTCATCTGTTTTTTGAGCCTTGATTCCGTCAGAGGTTTTTTCAATTTTACAACCGACTTTTTTAAGTATGTTTAATATCTCTTTGTCGCCCTGAAGAGAATTTTCATTTAATCCTTTACATACTATGTCGCATCCGAGAGCGTCTGCAACAAGGAAAAATGCGGCTTGGGAATAATCTCCTTCTGCAGTATATTCTGTAGCGTTATATTCCTGTCCGCCTTTTATGATATAACGCTTATAGTCCTGATTTTCTATTTTAATTCCAAAATCAGACAGCACATTAAGTGTTATATCTATATATCCTTTTGATTCAGTTTCTGTTGTAATGATTATTTCACTATCTTCTTTTGCAAGTGGAAGTGCCATTAAAAGCCCTGTTATAAATTGAGAGCTTACATCTCCTTTAAGTTTATATATACCACCTTTAAGTTGCCCTGAAAGGACGATATTGTCTTCATTTATTTCATAATGAATTCCTTTTTCATTGAAAATATCAATATATGGGTTAATTGGCCTTTGCATAAGACGGCCTCTGCCTGTAAACTTTATTTTTTTACCTGTAATCAATGCAATCGGGATTAAAAAACGTAAAGTAGAACCACTTTCGATGCAATCAATTTCAATTTCATCATCAATATGTAAATCAGGATAAAGGGTAATGGTATTGCCTGTGTTTTTATAGTCGCAACCAAGTGCTTTTATTCCGTTTAATGTAGCTTTTATATCATCGGAAAAAGCCACATTATGTATTGTGCAAGTTTTCTTTGACAAAAAAGCCGAGATTATCGCTCTGTGAAGGACACTTTTAGAAGGTGGCACAGTAACTGTACCTTTTAACATTTTTGGCTTTATTGTTACATCGTTCACGGTATCACTCTTTTCTGTTTTATATGTTGCTTTTTTCAATTTCGTAAATCAGTGATTTTCCGATATTTTCAATTAAAATCAATCTTATTTTATTTCCAAGACCTTTTTTATCCACAGCAACTGCAGACAAAAGCTCTTCTCTGTCAATATCAGCTTTTGTTGGAAGCTTATATTTTTTAAGTATTTTTTTGAGTCTTTCGGCGACGCCTTTTTGTGTAATATTATGTTCTTCGCCCCACTCGGAAGCCATAACCATTCCGATTGCAACTCCCATTCCGTGGGTGTAGTCTTTGTAGTTATATTTTTTCTCTATTGCATGTCCAAAGGTGTGACCGAAGTTTAATAGCATTCGCTCACCTGTATCCTTTTCATCTTTTTCTGTAATTTTTCTTTTTATATCACAACAATTATATATAATCTTTGGAATCTTTAGGAATAAATCCTCTTTATTTTCAATGCTTTCAAGGGTTTCAAATAATTTTATATCAGCTATTGCACCATACTTTATAACTTCTGCCATTCCGTCGGCGAAGATTTTTTCATCAAGAGTCAGAAGGCAATCGGGGTCAATAAGTACCAGCTTCGGTTGATAAAATGCACCGACAAGATTTTTGCCTTCCATCAGGTTTACAGCTACTTTTCCGCCAACACTTGAATCTACCTGAGCGAGTAGTGTAGTAGGAATTTGCACAAAAGGAATTCCGCGAAGGTAGGTAGATGCGCAAAATCCTGCAAGGTCGCCTACCACTCCTCCACCAAGTGCAACAAGTAGGTCACCTCTTGTTATTCCAAATTCAATCAAACCTGAATAAAGTTTTTGCAAAACGTCTAAGGATTTACTTTGTTCTCCGGCAGGGATTGTTATAACACTTGTTGAAAATCCACAGTTTTTTAAGCTTTTTTCAAGCCTTTTGGCATAGATGGGGCCTACGTTACTGTCTGTTACAATAATAATTTTTTTACCGGAGAATATTTTTGAGATTTGTTCCCCTGCACAGTCCAAAATGCCTTTTTTAATTATTATGTCATATTCATTACCGGGAATATTTACTCTTAAAATATTCATTGAAAATTTCCTCTCACAAATTATAAACTAAGCCCCAGATTACTGCCAATTGTGTTAAGCTTATTCATCAATGAGGCAAACTGTTTTAAATCAAGAGATTGTGCACCATCGCATAATGCTTTTTCGGGACAGTTATGTGTTTCTACTATGATGCCATCAGCTCCGACTGCCATAGCGGCAAGAGAAAGTGGCTCTACCATCCAATTCATTCCTGCTGAATGTGAAGGGTCAACAATGACGGGAAGGTGGCTTAATTTTTTTACTGCAGGAATTGCACTTAAGTCAAGAGTGTTTCTTGTATATGTTTCAAAAGTTCTGATTCCTCTTTCGCAGAGAATAACATTCTTGTTACCTCCTGCAAGAATATATTCAGCCGACATCAGCCATTCTTCTATTGTAGAGGAAAGACCTCTTTTGAGAAGTATGGGTTTACTGCATTTTCCGAGTTCCTTAAGCAAGTCGAAATTCTGCATATTTCTTGCACCGACTTGAATTATATCTATATTTTCTTCAAATTCCTCAACCATATATGGAGACATAATTTCTGTAACTATAGGAAGTCCTGTGACTGTTTTTGCTTCTTTTAAAAGCTTTATTCCTTCGAGTTTAAGTCCCTGGAAAGAATAAGGCGATGTTCTGGGCTTAAAAGCGCCTCCGCGAAGCAAGCTTGCACCACTTTTCTTAACGCTTTCTGCCACTTCTATTATTTGAGCTTCGCTTTCAACAGAGCATGGTCCTGCAATTACAGAAAAACGGTTTTCTTTACCGAATTCTGCATTTCCGACTTTCACAATTGAGTTTTCAGGGTGAAATTTACGACTTGCCTTTTTAAAAGGCTCTGCAATACGCATAACCCTGTCAACATGTATGTTAAGCATCAGAGTATCAGGATCAACATTTCTTGTGTCACCTAAAAGGCCAAGAACTGTACAATCTGTACCTTCGTTCACCATTACATCAAGGTCCATATCCCTGATGTAGGAAATAACTTTTTCTATATCTTCAGCTTTCGTTTTTGGTTTTAAAATTACAACCATATTAATCCCCTTTCTATGTTTATTCTTTAAAATGATTTAATCAAGACATGAATACACAACATTTCTGAGTCTTGGATGATAGTAAGGTTCCTGCGGATTTATCATATGGTGCGCATAAAAATATGATAACTGTGAGTCAGTATCAACAAGAACGGTCGCACCTGCTGCTCCTCCTAAACTAAATTCATTTTTATTTCCTGTAAAGCCTGCAGTAGCTTTGTCGAGTATCATTTTAGCTCCCAAACCAAAACCACAGCCTTTGTTTATTGTTGTCCATTGGAGGAGACCTTTTAACTGCATTGAATTTAACTGGTTTGTCTGTATAAGATCTATTGTACCTTTTGAGAGAATTCTTTCTCCTGTTTTACTTTTTCCGCCCATAGCAAGTGTGTTTGCAAACTTTGCATAAGATGGTACAGAGATGATAATTCCGGCACCGCCACTATCATATTCACTTCCGATAGACATGATGTTTTTCTTTCCTATATTTATCACATAGCCACCTTTGTCATTCGGTGAAACCTGCATGGCGACAGGATCATCATTGATATCTCCGTCAATGTATCGATATTGCTGAGCCATTTTACTATAAATTTCTTCAGTCGGATGATAATATACTTCATCCACACCAATCGGAGCAAAAATATTTTCCTTTACATATTCAGAAAAACGTTTTCCGGTAACGATTTCCACAACAGCCGCCAGAATGTCATGGGACATACTATAGTTCCAAATTTCACCGGGTTCTGCAACGAGAGGCTCTTTTGCAAAAGCACGTGCCACCTCTATTGTCGGGGATTTACCATTTGTTTTTTCAGTAACTTCTTTTATGTGTTCGCTTTGCCAGTTATAGCTAAGACCTGATGTGTGAGTGAAAAGCTGACGCATAGTAATTGGAGTTTCAGCTTTTTTTATATTGCCATCGCTGTCCTTGATATACATTTCTTTATATTCTTCGATATAGTTATATAAAGGATCATCAAGCAGGAATTCACCTTTTTCATAGAGCTGAAGTGCCGCTACAACAGTTGTGAGTTTTGAACATGAATAGATATTAATCAGTTCATCGCCTGTCATCTTTACTTTATTTTCCATATCGGAAAAACCCGTACTGTATTTAAAAACAGGCTCATCTTTTAAATAAACTGTGATGGAATTACCCGGCATACGCCAACTTGTCAGATGGTTCATAAAATCCTTAAGTTTATTGAAATCCATTTTTAAAATCCCCTTAACTTTATTTGTTTATATTTTTCCACTTGCCTGATGCTAAAAAACAAAGTCCGATTACGATTGGCATAAAGCCTGCAAGAGCATCTCCGTACCAAAAACCGAGACAATCCATACTCATCACAAATCCAAATAACGCAGCGAAACCGATTCGGCTTATTATACCGTCTATAATAGCTACTGCAAGATTAAGTCTGGTGTTTCCTGATCCGTTGATTAAAGAAAAGCTGACACTTCTTGTGGCCGCACCAAAGAAGTTAAATATGATCGGTGCTGTAAGAATTCCTGATAGGGCTAATACGCTTGAATCATTAGTGAATGTCGCATAGACCTGATTTGGGAAAAAGAAGAGTATCGCTGATAAAACAAGTGTGATTATCATTCCGCATATTGTTACAGTTTTGAGTATCAAAGATATTCTTTTGATTTTCCCTGCACCAAGATTTTGTCCGACCATAGAGCTTCCGGCTGTGGTAAAGGAGTTTGAAACAACAGCTATCATCACTCCTACTTTGTTGTAGATTCCTGCCATAGCAGAATATATAATACCAAACATATTTATCCATGCCATCAGTATTATTTTAGACAAGCTTACAGCTGCAGATTGTATTGCCATAGGCACACCAAGTGCTATAATCCGTTTAAATGCATCTTTATCTATCGCAAAGCTTCTAAGCTTAAAGTCAAAGCAAAAGTAATCTCTTTTTTTGTACAGGTATATAAGAGAAATTACAACACTTACCGCCTGCCCTATTACAGTTGCGAGAGCTGCGCCGAAAATTTTCATGTCGAAATATACAACAAATACAATATCTAAAATCAAATTGAGAATAGCGGCAATAGCAACAAAAATAAATGGGCGTTTGCTGTCACCCATTCCACGCAGAATAGCACTTACTATATTGTAACCATAGATAAATACAAGACCTATTATGCAGGTAACCGTATAATCCATTGTGTATTCAAAGGCTTCTTCAGGAGTGTTGAGCCAGGAAAGCATAGGCTTTCTGATTATGAGACAAATTATTGTAACAGAAACAGATGCAATCAGTAAAAAAGTGAACATTGTTCCTATTGTTCTTTTAACTCTTTCAAAGTTTTTCGCGCCAACGTCCTGAGCAATAAGGACTTGTCCAGCTGAGGAAAATCCCATCGCAATAAAGGTTAAAAGATGAAGAATATCTCCACCGGTGGAAACTGCAGACATTCCCGCACCGCCGAGATATTGTCCGACTACTATCATATCGACTATATTATATATTGCCTGAAGTGCATTTGATAAAAACAGCGGGAAAGCAAATTTCAAAAGAAGTTTTGGTACACTTCCCGTTGTCAAATCTTTAACCATTGTGTTTGTCATCTGTTTTATGTTCCTTTTTGTATATAATTTTTATAAAAATAATGTAAAATTATGAAAATACATTGTTATTGTAGCACTTTACCTTGAAAAAGTCAATTACAAGAAGTTATTTCAATTTATGAGATAAAGAGGGTGAAAATCAGTTTACAGAGTCCAGGAATCATTTCCTGTGTAACGTTACACGAAACGTTAAATATATTATTTTGACAATTTTGCTTCTAAATTATTGACTTTGAATTTTTCCTATGATAATATTGTGTCACAATGGTTAATATGGTTGCAACTGCGCCTTTTTGTGACTATTGATATTTGTTAATTATGAGATTTTATCCTATTTTAAGTAAGGGATGTGTGTAATATGAAAGCAACAACACCAAAACTTGGATTTGTTACTATGGCGTTGCCTAATTATTTTTTAGGCGATGAGATGTGTGAGAGTAAACGTCTTGAAGGCCTTGAAATGCTTGAAAAAGCAGGTTATGAGGTTTGCGCGGCACCGGCAGTTTTTTCTCCTGAAGAAGCATTTGAAGCAGGATTGCAATTTAAAAAAGAAAATGTAGATTGTCTGGTAGTTTTTCTTGCTACTTTTGTGGCTGATTATTTTGTTACAGAATTGGTTAAAGCTTGTGACAAGCCGGTATTTATCTGGGCACATGACAGAGAAGTTACTTGCATAACTATGGTTTGTACTCCCTTAATTACCGCATCTTTAAAAACACTTAAAAAAGATTGTTTAGTAGTTTCCGGTGAGGTTAATGATCCATATTGTATGGAGCAATTAGCACACTATTCTAAAGCTGCTATGCTTAAAAACCGTCTTTATGGTGCTCGTTTCGGCTATTCCGGCCATAAACCTGAGATTATGTACAGTATGGAAGCAAATGAGTATCTTCTGGATCAGAAATTAGGCGTTACAATCGTCAATATGCCCATCGAAGATTTCTATAAAGAGGCAGACAAGCAGGATGAAGAAGAAATTTGTCGCAGATGGAATTCAATGCGTCCTTGCTTTGGTTGTGCGGATGTAAGAGATGAAGATGGATTGTTATCTGTCCGTTACTATATGGCTGCAAGGGCACAGGTTGAGCAAAAGAAACTTAAGGGTTATTCTTTAAATTGTTTCCCGAATCTTAAAGCAAAGATTTGTCTTGGTATCAGTATGCTCAATGATGAGTGCATTGGCTCCGGTTGTGAAGGAGATTTACATGCTACCATTCTGATGACTATGGTAGGGTGGCTTACCGGTCAGCCTGCATTTAACGGCGACTTTTTACAGCTTGACCGTGAGAGAAATGTAATTATGTTTTCACATTGTGGTGCAGGCGCTACTAAATTAGCCGGTTGTCCGAAAAACATCAGCCTTAAGAGATCAATAGAGACAAATGATGGATTAAGCGTTTTCTACGAAACACAGATGCCCGGCACTGTTACATTGGTTAATCTGATGAATGGCAGTGATGAATTAAGACTCAGTGTAATGCGTGGAGAAAGCGTTAAAGATAATTCAGGTTACGAAGGAAATCCGTTAGCACTTAAATTTAACGGAGATGTTCGTACCATGCCGGATGTATTGGCACAGGCCGGTACCGGTCACCATTGGATTGGACTTAGCGGTGACTGGGTTGAAGAATTAAGACTTTTCGCCCGTATGGCGGGTTTAAAGTATACATTTGTAGAACCAAAAAATAATTAAACATTTTAAGGAGGAAATTGTTATGGCAGAAATGCGTACAGCAACAACCAGAAGCGACGAGTATATTCAGTCCTTCGAAATCGTGGGCGGTGGAAAATCCGGTGACTTGATTTCCAAACGTCTTGAATTGGGAGATTTAAAGGTAGGTTTATTGGCTACCGGTTATTTTGAATTCTTCCGTATGTATCCCGGACTTGGTGATAAAGTTAAGGCTAATATGGATCACATTGCTGAGATCCTTGCTCCTAATTGTGAGCTCGTTTACCCCGGATTTATTCAGACTCTTGATGAATCCAATGATGCAGGTATGATGTTTAAAAAAGAATGCGTTGATGTTATCATTATCGCAGAAGGTACATATACAACTGACTATCTTGTACATCAGGCTCTTTTACATGTTCCCGAGAGCACACCTATTTTATTGTTTGCTTCTCAGGAGCGTAACACATTGAACTATGATGAAGGATATGCAGGTGCTTGTCGTAACTCCGGACCTATGGGTGTTACACAGGTAGGCTGTGGTCTTAACAAGATGAAACGCTTCATGCCTTATGAAGTAGTTGTTGGTTGCATTGATGACCCCGAAGTTCAGGAAGATATCCTTCGTTGGGTTAAAGTTCGTAAAACAATTCGTGACCTCCATTTTTGGAATATCGGTTTGATTGGTCACATTCTTCGCGGAATGTACGACTTCCAGTACGACAAAACTGACATCAATGGTAAACTCGGTCCGCACATCATGGATATCGATATCAAACACCTTCGCAAGATTTTCGATGGTATTGATCCTAAAGATGAGCGTGTTGTAGCTATGGTAAACGAAGCTAAAGCTGAGTTTGAAATCATCGATGGTTTGACAGATGCTGATCTTATGCAGGCTGCACGTCTCGGCGTTGCTATGAGCGACTTGATTGAAACATATAAATTGGATGGTCTTGCACTTCTCGGCCAGCACTTTATTGAGCCTGAATTTAAGACAACTTCTTACCTCGGTCTTGCAAATATCTTGAAAAACGACCAGGCAATCTGTGTTACAGAGGGTGACATCTTAGGTCTCATTATCTGTAAAGTTATGAAAGATATGAGTGGCGGTATTACTCCTTTCTTCGGCGAATGGGAAGAAATCGATAAAGATCTTAATGCTGTTTGCTTACTTGGACACGGATTTGTTGATCCCAGATCTACACGTAAAGACCGCAAGGTTAAACTTGGTATGGCTTGTGAAGAATGGGGATGGGAAGGAAAAGCTCCCGGTTTGGAAGCAACATTTGGCCCTGGCCCTGTTACTTTGTGCCACATCATCAGCCACTCCGGCGATTGGAAAATGTTTATCAGTGAAGGTACAATTCCTGATACTAAACCTCTTGAGGTTGCAGAGTCCACATGTATCGTTCAGGTTGACAAGCCCGTTCGTGAGTACTACAGACATGTTATTCAGAACGGTTTTGCACACCATGCAATTGCTTGTCCTGCACACATTGGTAAAGATTTGAGACTCTTTGCTGAACAGTTAGGTATTGAGGTAGTTGAATTGTAATTTTATTCATATAAAAAGGATAAGGGGAACTCTCTTATCCTTTTTATGAATTTGTAACACTATCCTGCATCAGAGGTGTTTATTATGAAAAAAAAGATTGTATATGGTTCGTTTGAATTAGAAAGTAATTCGCTGACTGCGGTATTGACTACCAGAGAAAATTTTAATATATCAGTAGGTAGTGATAATAGTGGTCGTACAATGGCGGAGGATTTTTTAAGGGAGAATGACTGTGAAGTTATTCATACGGTACATGCCGTAGCGGTGCCGAGCGGAAGTGTTATTTGCGATGAGTTTAATAGCATTTTAAACGATATGTTGGCAAAGTTTCCTGATAATGATATTGATGGTGTATTGTTAAGATTACATGGTGCTATGGACGTGGTTGGTATTGGCAGCGGAGATTTGGCAATTGCCAAAGCGGTGCGTAAAAAAATTGGCCCCGATGTTCCGATTGCTTTATCTTTTGACTTACATGCGGATATTGATCCTGATATTGCAAACTATGCCAATATAATTTGTGGCTATCGTACAGCACCTCATACCGATATTGAGGATACTCACGTTCGTGCGGCAAAACTGCTTCTTTCATGTATTGAAAGAAAATATTTGCCAAAACCACTGATTGTAAAGGTGCCGGTTATCGCCGATGGTGATTCGATGACTACCGATATTTATCCCGGAAACGAATTGATTGAAAAATTATGGGAATTAGAGCGTAATACCGATATGTTATGCCTTAATATCTTTTTGGGCAATCCGTGGGTGGACGCTACCTGTGCAGGTGGTGCAGTAGTTGCTATTCCTGAACTTAATGGGGAGGATGAGGCAACACAAGCTGCGTTTACTTTGGCAGAGGCGTTCTGGCGTGTACGTGGAGATTTTAAATTCCGTGCTCCTACTGCTTCTGCAGATGAAGGAATTGATTGGGCACTTAACCAGTCAGTACGTCCTGTATTCTTAAGCGATTCCGGAGATAATGTATCCGGTGGCGGTTCAGGGGATAATGCAGATGTTCTTGCTCGTTTTATAAAACGTAATGCAGATAAGGTACTTATTGCCGGTATTGCTGACGATGTTGTAGTGGATATGTGTAAAGATTTGAATGAGGGCGATGAGTTATCGTGTACTATTGGTGGAAGATTGGATCCTGCAAGTACATCGGTGACGGTAAACGCTATTTTCAAACGTCGCGGTATCGTTTACAGCTGGCCAGGCAATCAGCCTATTGAGTCGGTATTGCTTGGTATTAACGGTGTGGATGTAATTGTCAATGCACAACGTACACCTTTAGTAACACCTGTTTTCTTTGATGAGTATGGACTTAAACCGGAGGATTATCGTGTCGTTGTTGTTAAACTTGGATATTTGTGGCCAAAATTAGGCGAAGTCGCTAAAGATTTTCTTATGCTTCTTACCAAAGGTTCAACTTGTGAGGTAATGGTAGATTGTGATTTCAATATTGTTCCTCGCCCGATATATCCATTGGATCGTGATATGCAGTGGACACCTGCTATCTCATAGATATAGGCTATCCGCTGTAAGTATTTAGGTTATATTAAAGAAAGGATTTGTTAATATGAAAACAATTGCTAATAAAGAATTGTTGATGGCTGCTGATTTCGCAGGCTGCCCCTTAAAAAATGTTGTTAAAGAGTATTTGGAAGGCAAAGGATGGAAGATTACCGATATAGGTGTTCAGAATCCTGATGATCCTGAAGATCCTAAGTTGATGTTCCATAGAATCGGATTACGTGTTGGTTCTATGATAACTGAGAAAGAATTTGAACGTGCACTTGTATTCTGCGGCACAGGTATGGGAATTCATATAGCAGCTTCCAAATGTCCCGGAGTGCATGCAGGTGTTGTAGAATCTGTTCCGGCTGCACGTCGTGCTATCACAGGAAACGGTGTAAACGTTTTGGCAATGGGTGCTTTCTATGTTGCTCCTGAAATGGGTAAAGCTATCGCAGATGCTTACTTAAGTGCTTCTTTGGGTAGTGATTATACATGGTGGCCTAATTTCTATGAATTCCACAAATTGTCTATGGACGAGCTTGACGCTTTTGATTATGAAGAATATAAAGCAAATGGTTTTAAAGTTAAAGAGTTAGGATATTATCCTCTCTCCTTAATGGATAAACCTGAAGAATAATTCAGATATATTATATTAATCTCCGAAGGTAATTACCTTCGGAGATTATAATTTAAAAGTTTAATTGCAGCGTTAAAAAAGACTTTGTAAGTTTGACTTTTTGTGCTTTGTATGATATTCTATAAACAAATTAATGAAAGGCAGTATCGGTTGATTATTTCACCGAAATTGCAACGAGGAGTCCTATGTCGAATATTAAAGATGTAGCTAAAGTTGCAGGTGTATCCGCATCTACGGTATCAAATATTTTAAACAATAAAACTTCTGTGTCGGAAGAATTGCATCAAAAGGTAATAAAAGCTATGGAAGAACTGGATTATCATCCTAACTTTTTAGCTATGAATTTGCGGAAAAAGAAAATCAGCTTTATCGGCGTTGTTCTCAATGCTTTAAATAGTCATTACCATCAGATATATGAAGGTATTAATCGTATCTGTAAAGAGAAAAAGTGTCAGCCAATTTTAAAAATAGTGGGTAACCCCAATGAAGAATGCAAGGAAATTGAAGCACTGATTCAGCTTAGTGTCAGTGGAATTATTGTTATTTCTTCAAATTTGAATGATGAGCTTATTCATAATTATAATGCAACGGGAGTTCCTGTTGTTTTTGTTGACCATTATCCAATCAACAGCGAATATAATGTTGTTCGCTTTGATAATGCTCAGATTGTTGGCGATTTGACAAGGGTATTGATGCAAAAAAACAAAAAGGTAGGTTTAATCACAGGAAATTGCAGTTTAGGTTCGGAAGCGGATTGTAAACAAGGTTATCTGGATTCTCTCGATCCTTCGGTACAGGCAGAACCTGTAATTTTTGAAACAGAATTCAGTAAAGAAAGAGCTTTTACCGGTTTGATTAACTATTTGTGTGAGTTACCGTCATCTGTTAACTGTCTGATAGTATCAGCGGCACATCTGGCAAAAACTGTTTCTGAAATTTGTGCCCTTCTTGATATTAGAAATGTTTCGATATATGCATTATCCGGTGACAGCTGGTATAAGCACAGGGATGACAGTATATTATATTTACCACGGGAATCCATTCAATGTGGTATTCAGGCGGCTAAACTGTTATTTGAAAATATGCAAAATCCTACAATCTTTGATACACGATTAGTTACAATGGAGCCACATAATGATATGTCAAATCTTTTTGAAGATGAGCAATCATTTGTATCAAGGGGAAGTAACGTAAAGACATTAAAATTACTGTTGTTGGAATCAAATATTTGTAATGCTATTGAGAAACTTTCAAGAAATTTTACTTTGCAGACCGGTATAGAGGTTTCTGTTACAAAGGCAACGCAGCAGGAATTAATGCATATTATCCCGGAAAATTCAAAAAATAAGTCTTCTGAATATGATGTTATCATGGCAGATATGCACTTATTGCAACAATTAAAGAAAGAAAAGGTATTTTGTAAGCTTAATGGTTTGCTGAATCTGGATGAAATTTTACCGCGCTATATTCGTGATGTTCGGAGATATATTTTATCTGAGGCAGAGGGAGAAGAATTATATGCTCTTCCGATTCTGGTTGGTTATCAGATGTTAGCTTATCGTGGTGACCTTTTTGATAATGAGTTGTTAAAAAAGAAATTTTATTTAAAAAACGGTGTACAGCTTCGTCCTCCGCGAACATGGAATGAGTATAATTTAATTGCAAGATTCTTTACTCGTCAGTTTAATGAGGAGTCCCCCGTAGATTACGGAACATGTCTTGTAGGTGGCAAACCGGATGGAATTATGGCAGAATTTTTGCCGCGTCAATGGTCATACAGAGGAAAGTTTTTGGGTGACAGCGGACTTGATATGGTTTCAATTCCAAACTTAAAAGCTGTGAAGAATCTGTGTGAAAGTTACAGCTATTCTTATCCGGATTGTATAGAGTTTTTGGAAGATGAACAGGTTCGTGAATTTGTTAAGGGTAATATTGCTATGATTTCTACATACAATATTCATTTGCAGGATCAGCTTAAATTTTCAGATCAAAATGTTCGTTTTGCCAGACTTCCCGGAACGTCGGCATTGGTTGGTGGTTGGCTGATGGGAATAAATGCTTATTCCAAGCAGATAGAGGAAAGTGCAGCATTTATTAACTGGGAGATGAGTAATCGCATTTCCGTTCACAGCTCGTTATTGGGGCAAATCAGCCCATTTAAAAGTGTGTTTTATGATAATGAACTCACAACTATTTATCCGTGGATGAGTATTGTTAATGAACGCTCTATAGAGTTACGTGGCAAGGAATTTGGTACATTGAATTTTGCAGATGATTGTGTTGGGCGTCAATTGGAACTGACGTTATCTGAAAATATATGGAATGCTATTTTGGGGAAAATTCCACCTGAAGAAGTAATGGCAGAAACTCAGAAGCAATTTCCGGGTGCTTTTCAATAAGATTCAAAAAAGCGTAGCAGTTAAAATTGCTATGCTTTTTTATACAGATTATTTTTTTATCAGAATATTATATTTAAAAGTAAACAGGCAAAAAGTAAAAATCCGCACACTATTGTGTGCGGATTTTTGGCGCGCCATGCAGGACTCGAACCTGCGACCTTTTGATTCGTAGTCAAACACTCTATCCAGCTGAGCTAATGGCGCAATGTTGAATTTTTCTTTACGACAACATTTGATATGATAACATAGCTTTTTGATTTTGTCAATAGCTTTTTGAAAAAAACCCAGTAAAATCAGCCTTTTAAATAAGAAAACACCGATGCAATATCTTTTTGGGGAATTTCTATAGTTGCAGCCTCGTGCTCACTCATAGTTTCAAGTGAATGCGCATCAGAATCGGTTATGAACTGATATTTGTCCATAAGATGATGAGGAGGATTTTTAACTTCAATTGCAGTAAGTTCTAATTCAGGTGGTATAAACCCTAAGTTTGAAAGTAATGAATAAGAAGACTTGTCGATATGGGCGGGCAGAGGAAATCCACCACAGGAACGCACTTTTTTAAAAATTTCTTCAATGGAAAGACTTACAGCGTTTATCAAAAGTTTATCAACTTTGTCTTTAATGTTATCATCTTTGTCAAGGATTAGCTGTTCTCCGAAAATATCAGGTTCATTTTTTATATCGGGGAGCAGTTTATAAAGTTCTTCTCCCATATGAAGTGCTGATTCAAGGTCTTCAAAAAGTGAAAGCACGTGTACTTCTTCTGCGGTGGTTATTTCGATGGCAGGTATTACCAAAATGCCATTTTCTTCTCCAAGCTCACATATAGCGGGGAGATTTAAAGCACTGTTGTGATCGCTTACTGCGATCGCATCAAGCCCTAAAATTCCCGCCATGCCGATAATGTTATTCGGAGTCATATCGTTGTCTCCGCACGGGGACAGACAGGAATGTATATGAAAATCATAAATAAGTTCCATGCTGTCCTCCTTTTTTAACAACAAAGTTTTAAATCTTTTGCAAGCATTAAAGCTGTTTCAAAACTTGACTTTTCAGAATAAATAATGCAAACTCCCTGTGTTTTTGCCTTTTCAAGGCTTTGCTCATCAAGGTGTATATTTTCGCATAAAATCACACAACTTACGTCAGCCAAAACTCCTACTGCAATTGTATTTACATTACCCATAACGGTTATAAGCGCATCATTTTCCTGAGCTTTACCCATAACCATGCTTAGAAGGTCACAACAATATATATTTGCGATTTCAAGTTCGTTGCCATTACCCTCTGAAGCAACTGTGAGTCCATGCTTTTCGGCAAATTCAATAGGTGTCATTTCAGTCCTCCTTTTTTTCGCTTCGGAATGTTCTTGGAATATACTCTTCTATTTTCTGCATATCCTTAAGAAGATTATGTAGATTGGAATTGAAATTATATATACAATCATCTGTGGAAGCAAGTCCTCTAACAACATCTTCTGCTAAAGCACGGCATGATGGCGCTCCGCAAGCTCCACAATCAAGGCCTTCAAGTTTTTCAGTGATTTCTTCAATTCTTGCCATTTTTTCCATAGCGGTCATCATGTCTTCATCAAGCTTCATAACCGGTACATACTGAAGAGGGACATCCCAGCTCAATACATCTTTTAAAGAAGCGTTATCAACGTCAATATGTGTAAGGCTGACCGGCATATTTTTACGTATGCGTTTTAATTTGGTTTTTGCAACATAGGGATTTTCTACATTAAGAACGCCGCCTACACAACCGCCACTGCAAGCATTAAGTTCAATAAAGTCAACGTTTTGAAATTTTTCGTCCTCTAAATCTTCAAGCACACGGATGACGTTTTCTATTCCGTCAGCTGCTAAATAGTTATCGTTGATAAGCCCTGAAGCCTCACCGCTGCTGTTTCCCCAGGAAAGTCCTATTCTGCCGGCTTCAGTAGAAATCAACGGTTCCTCTTCATCTATTGTGCGCATAAGAGGGAAAAGCTTCGGATATATTTCGCTTACTGCAATTACACCGTCAATTTCACTTTTTTCTGTACCCAACGGCATCTTAATAGCAGTGACTTTTGCAGGGCAAGGAGAGATGAATATGGCACCTATTTTCTGGATTGGGATACCTGTTTTTTCAGATGCCTCTTTTTTAGCGAGTCTCGCTGCTACTTCAATAGGTGCGTTTAAAGGCAGAACATGGTCAATAAGGCTTGGGAAACGAACCCTTATAAGCCTTGTTACTGCGGGACAAGCGGAACTTATTACGGGTTTTACGAGTTCTCCGCTTTTCATAAGTTCTCTGGTTTTTGCAGATACTATTTCAGCTGCTTTAGCTACTTCATAAACACTGTCAAATCCGAATTTTAAAAGTGCACTCAGAACAATATCAACATCTTCAAGATTGTTGAATTGTGCCATTAACGATGGGGCAGGCAGGGCGATAACATGGTCATATTTTTTTACAATATCAAGATTATCAAAAATAGCTTTTTTAGCATGATGAGGGCAGACTCTTATACATTCACCGCAATCTATGCAACGTTCTGCAATAATATATGCTTTTTTGTTACGCACTCTGATAGCTTCGGTGGGGCAACGCTTAATACAGTTTATACAGCCACGACATTTATCGGTATCAAGCGTTACTGAATGAAAAAAACCTTGCATTTTTTTAACCCCCTTTATAAAAAATTAAATGTTTACTGTCATATAGACGGTAGTGCCAACGCCCACTGTACTTTCAATTCTCATTTCATCGGAATATTTTTTCATATTAGGAAGCCCCATTCCTGCTCCGAAACCTAAGTTTCTTACCTCATCCGGAGCGGTAGAATAGCCTTCCTGCATAGCTTTTTCTATATCGGCGATGCCTTTTCCTTTATCAGCAAGTACCATTTTTATCTGTTTTGGTGTGATTTCCACTTCTATTTTTCCACCATCTGCGTGAATCACCATATTGATTTCTCCTTCATATAAAGCAATCGCCACTTTGCGGATTGCTTCGGGAGAAATACCAAGTTTACGTAATTTCTTTTTTACACTTGAAGATGCAACTCCGGCACTTGTGAAATCCTCACCGTCAACATCATATTCAAGCTTCAGTAAGTTCATCTGATATACCTCCTCTTAATCCGTTATCCCAAAGGAGACCACAAGCAGTAAACATACGGTGATTTGTACTTAAAAGCACCATACCTTTACGCTTTGCAAGAGCTATCATATCGTCATCGGGCATTTTACCTCTGACAAAAACCACACAAACCATATCCATCATATCCGCTGTACGTACGACCTGAATATTGACAAGTCCTGTCAGTAAAACTGCCTGATTTTTGACAAATGCGAGCACATCACTCATCATATCTGAACCGCATGCATCATGAACTTCGGTATCAAGATTTTCTTCACCACAAAGAATTTCTGCTTCGAGAAGTTTTGCAACTTGTCTTACATCCATAAAAAATCCTCCAATAAAATAATTACTATTTTACAATTTGCTTTTTATTTAATTATAAACTTTTCTGTTCTTTTTTTCAACGTTTTTCAAAATCTATCTGTTTTTTGTACATATTGTACAAAAAATTTCCATTTACTTGTGCAAGATATTAGGTAGCATTTTTCGACGAAAAATGTTATAATGACTTTGTGTGTCAGGTAGGTTGTAAAATAGATTGATAAATTTTTTACAATCTTGCCTTTCACATTCTCGTAATATAAATAGTGTTGCATTTGCAACAAAGCATAAGGAGGTTCATCTATGTCTAACAAAAACCCCGGTATTGCATTTAAAGGCACTCCGGAACAAGAAAAAGCGTTGAGAGAAATAATCGCTGAACACAAAGACCAAAAGGGTGCATTGATGCCTGTTTTGCAGAAAGCGCAGGATATCTACGGATACTTGCCTATCGAAGTTCAGATAATCATTGCTGAAGGTCTTGATATTCCCCTTGAGGAAGTTTATGGCGTTGTAACTTTTTACGCACAGTTTTCACTTTACCCCAAAGGAGAGTACAAGGTTTCCGTTTGTCTCGGTACAGCTTGTTACGTTAAAGGTTCAGGAGACATCTACGATCGTTTGCAACAATGTCTTGGCATTGAAGGCGGTCAGTGTACTGCTGATGGCAAATTCTCTATTGAGGCTTGTCGTTGCGTAGGTGCTTGCGGACTTGCACCTGTTTTGACCGTTAATGAAGATGTTTACGGAAAAATCACTCCGGATGATGTTCCCGGTATCATTGCAAAATATAACTAAGGTGATTTGTGAAAAGGGGGTAGCTTTATGCAGGAACTTTCACTGAATGTACTGGATATTGCACAAAACTCCATTCGGGCAGATGCTTCTCTCGTCAAGATAACAGTTTCTGAAGATAGTTTAAAAAAACGATTATTTATTGCTGTTGAAGACGATGGTTGTGGTATGACCGAAGAACAGATTAACAACGTGAAGGACCCTTTTTTTACAACAAGGACAACCAGAAAGGTAGGACTTGGCGTACCATTTTTTAAGATGTCTGCTGAGGCTACCGGTGGTACCTTTTCTATTGAATCAGAGGTAGGAAAAGGCACACGTACTACTGCAACATATTGCACAAACCATATTGATATGTTGCCATTAGGAGATATAAATGCTACTTTGTTGTCACTTATATCGGTAAATCCCGATATGGATTTTCTCTATTTAAGAGAACTTGACGGTAAATCTTTTACATTGGATACACGTGAAATCCGTTCGGTGCTTGAAGGTGTCCCGATAAACTCCTCTGAAGTGCTGATGTTTTTAAAGAATTTTCTTGCTGAAAACGACAGCGAAATAAATGCTAATTAATATAAGGTGGTGCAGCTAAATGAAAAGCTTAGAAGAATTGAAGGCTATTCGTGACAAAATGAAAAATAGTGTTAACCTTCGTGACGATAACGGCGATAACATCCGTATCGTAGTTGGTATGGCTACTTGCGGTATTGCTGCAGGTGCTAGACCTGTTTTGAGTGCGTTCACAGAAGAAGTAGCAAAGAGAAATCTTGCAAATGTTACTGTTACACAGACTGGTTGTATCGGTATCTGTCAGTACGAACCCGTTGTTGAAGTAATCGATGCTAAAGGCGAAAAAACAACTTACGTTAAAATGACAGCTGAAAAAGTAGCTAAAGTTGTTGCTGATCATATCGTAAACGGCAACGTTGTAAGTGAATACACAGTAGGTAATATTAAATAAGGAGGTTACATCATGTTTCGTTCACATATACTTGTCTGTGGAGGTACCGGTTGTACTTCTTCCGGCAGCCAGGCAATAATTGATTGTCTGGAAAGTGAAATCAGTAAAAACGGATTGGCAGAAGAGGTAAAAGTTGTTAAAACAGGTTGTTTTGGACTTTGTGCTCTCGGTCCCATCATGATCGTTTATCCCGAAGGATGTTTCTACTCTGAAGTAAAAGTAGATGATATTCCTGAAATTGTTAGTGAACATCTTTTGAAAGGTAGAATCGTTAAACGTTTGCTTTACAAAGAAACCATTGCTGAAGATGACGTTAAATCTCTTAATGATACAACATTCTACGCTAAACAGATGCGTGTTGCTCTTCGTAACTGCGGTGTTATTAACCCCGAGGATATCGAAGAATATATCGGCGTTGACGGATACGAAGCTTTGGGTAAAGTTCTTTCTGAATACACACCCGAACAGGTTATTCAGGTAATTAAAGATTCCGGTCTTCGCGGACGCGGAGGCGGAGGATTCCCCACAGGTCTTAAATGGAGTTTTGCTGCTGCAAATGCGGCTGACCAGAAATACGTAGCATGTAACGCCGACGAAGGTGACCCCGGTGCATTTATGGATCGTTCTATCCTCGAAGGTGACCCCCATGTACTTATCGAAGCTATGGCTATCGCAGGTTACGCTATCGGTGCTAATCAGGGCTTTGTATATGTTCGTGCTGAATATCCGATTGCTGTAAAACGTTTGCAGATTGCTATCGATCAGGCAAAAGAATATGGTTTGCTTGGTAAAAATATTTTCAATTCAGGTTTTGATTTTGACCTTGAAATCCGTCTTGGTGCGGGTGCATTCGTTTGTGGTGAGGAAACTGCTTTGATGACTTCTATTGAAGGACATCGTGGTGAGCCTCGTCCTCGTCCTCCGTTCCCTGCAGTTAAAGGTCTTTTCGGTAAACCTACAGTTTTGAATAACGTAGAAACTTATGCTAACATTCCGAGAATTATCTTAAATGGTGCTGAATGGTTTAATTCTATCGGTACAGAAAAATCCAAAGGTACTAAAGTATTTGCTCTTGGTGGTAAAATCAAGAATACAGGTCTTGTTGAAGTACCTATGGGTACAACTCTCCGTGAGGTAGTTGAAGAAATCGGTGGCGGTATTCCCAACGGTAAGACATTTAAAGCTGCTCAGACAGGTGGTCCTTCCGGCGGATGTATTCCTCCCGAATTCTTTGATATTGAAATCGACTACGATAACCTTATTGCAATCGGCTCTATGATGGGCTCCGGTGGATTGATTGTAATGGACGAAGATACCTGTATGGTTGATATTGCTAAATTCTTCCTTGAATTTACAGTAGATGAATCCTGTGGTAAATGTACTCCTTGTCGTGTAGGTACAAAACGTCTTTACGAAATGCTTGAAAAGATTACTAAAGGTCAGGCAACTTTGGAAGATATTGATAAGATGGAAGAGCTTTGCTACTATATCAAAGCAAACTCTCTTTGCGGATTGGGCCAGACAGCTCCTAACCCCGTTCTCTCCACTTTGAAATATTTCCGTGATGAATATGTAGCTCACGTTGTTGACAAAAAATGTCCTGCAGGCGTATGTAAAGATTTGATGCAGATTACAATTATTGAGGATAAATGTAAAGGTTGTACTTTATGTGCAAGAAATTGTCCTGTTGGCGCAATTGAAGGTACAGTTAAGAATCCTCATGTTATCAATCAGGATAAATGTATTAAATGTGGCGTTTGTATGGATAAATGTAAATTTAATGCTATAGAAAAAAGATAAGGAGTGTGGCCCAGTATGGAAATGATTAATTTAAAAATCAACAATATCCCTGTTGCTGTTGCCCCCGGGACTACAATCCTTGAAGCAGCACGTCAGGTGGGAATTGAAATCCCTACCCTTTGTTATTTAAAAGAAATTAACGAAATAGGCGCTTGCCGTATTTGTACTGTAGAAGTTAAGGGCGCTCGTTCTCAGGTTGCCGCTTGTGTATATCCTGTTAACGAAGGAATGGAAGTATTTACAAATACCAAAAAGGTTTTGGATGCTCGTCGTACTAACTTAGAGCTCTTACTTTCTACTCATAACAGAACTTGTCTTTCATGTGCAAGAAGCGGAAATTGTGAATTACAGAAACTTTGTGCAGACAATGGTATTTCTACTGAAGATGCTTTTGAAGGCGAGAAGAACGAATACACAATTGATGATACCGCAGCACATATGATTCGCGATAACTCTAAATGTATTCTTTGCCGTCGCTGTGTGGCTGTTTGCCGCAAATGGCAGGACGTAGGAGTTATTGGCGCTAATGAACGTGGATTCAAGACAAATATCAGCTGTGCATTTGAGCAGGGCTTAGGTGAAACTTCTTGTGTATCCTGTGGACAGTGTATCGTTGCTTGTCCTACAGGTGCTTTGATGGAAAAAGACCATACAGAAAAAGTTTGGGATGCATTAAATGATCCTACAAAGACTGTTATTGTTCAGACAGCTCCTTCTATCCGTGTTACTTTGGGTGAAGCATTTGATATGCCCGTTGGAACTAACGTTGAAGGTAAAATGGTTGCTGCTTTGAGAAGAATGGGATTTGCAGGTGTATTTGATACTGACTTTTCAGCTGACCTTACTATTATGGAAGAAGCTAACGAATTTGTTGAGCGCGTTCAGAATGGTGGAGTATTGCCGATGATTACTTCCTGTTCTCCCGGATGGGTTAAGTATTGTGAGCATTATTTCCCTGAATTATTGCCTCACCTTTCCAGCTGTAAATCTCCTCAGCAGATGTTTGGTGCAATTGCTAAGACATGGTATGCTGAGAAGAACAATATCGATCCTAAAGATATTTTTGTTGTCAGCGTTATGCCTTGTACAGCTAAGAAATTCGAAATGGGCCGTGATGACCAGGCAGCAGCAGGTGTTCCTGATATCGACGTTGCTTTGACTACAAGAGAATTGGCTCGTATGATTGAAAAAGCAGGTCTTAACTTTAAAGCTTTGCCTGATGAAGAATTTGACAGTCCTCTCGGAACAGGTTCCGGTGCAGGTCTTATCTTCGGTGCAACCGGTGGTGTTATGGAGGCTGCTCTCCGTACTGCTAACGATTGGCTCAATGGCAAGGATATGGAACCTGTAGAATTCAAAGAAGTTCGTGGAACTGATGGTATTAAGGAAGCTACCTATAAT
This sequence comes from Fumia sp., assembly GCA_045645505.1. GTDB lineage: Bacteria > Bacillota > Clostridia > Oscillospirales > Ruminococcaceae > Fumia. The sequence continues at coordinate 44,103 of JAZRIW010000024.1, read as the reverse complement.
ATTGCAGGTATGGATATCAAGGTTGCAGTTTGCTCAGGCCTTTCCAATGCTAAAAAAGTACTTAATATGATCAAAGACGGTACTGCAGATTATCAGTTTATTGAAATTATGGCTTGCCCCGGTGGTTGTGTAAATGGTGGAGGACAGCCCTTCCAGCCTGCTTCTGTACGCAACTTTGTTGATTTGAAGGCAATCCGTGCAAAAGCTTTGTATGACACAGATTCTTCTATGGGACTCAGAAAATCTCATGAAAATCCCTGGATTAAGACCTTATATTCTGAATATTTGGAAAAACCCGGAAGCCACAAAGCTCACAAGATTTTGCATACTTCTTACGTTGCAAGAAAGAAATATTAATTTTTTAAAAACGCCCTCTCGTAAAAGAGAGGGCGTTTTGTTTTTAGTAAAAACAAAAGCCAAACTTAATGTTTGGCTTATTTTTGTATATTTGGGTTATTAGTTCTTTCGAGTAAATAATCAACAGAAACATTAAAAAAGTCAGCAATTTTAATAAGTTCTGCGATGCCGGGTTCTCTTTCTCCGGTTTCATATCGGCTTATAGTATTCTGGTTTGTATTAATTTCGATTGCAAGTCTTAGTTGCGATATGCCCTTTTGTTTTCTAAGCTCTTTTAGTCGCATAAAAACACCTCTTGACATTATTATCCCATAATGGTATAATATAAATATCCCGATTTGGGATATTTTCAAATTAGTGGAGGTTACTAAATATGGGAATACTTTGTAAAGGTTTTGCTATTGGAATAGGCATTATATGTGCAATTGCATCTATGGTTCTGGCAATAGTGTTTGAAAGTTTCTGGTTATTGTTGCTTTTATTTTTTTGTGCTTTTATAACATCTCTTTCTTGGTACGCTTTGGGTGAAATAATAGATTTATTAGAATCAATGAACAGCAATATATATAGTATTAATTTAAGGAATGGAAATTTGATTTCAGATTCAACATCGGCTAAACAAAATAGTGGTGGTAGCTACCTTAATTCTAATATTAAGCCTATCAGCGACAGAAATGATATAGGGTGGGTTTGTAAATGTGGTACAAGAAACCATTCGGGCAGTGTGTATTGTAAGGATTGTGGAGAATATAAAAAATAAATAGAAGCCGTCTGTGAATGTCACAGACGGCTTTTTATATAAAAATAATCTTCGACAGATTTCGACAGGAAGTAAAAGGAAATATATGGTATAATAAGCTAAAGTAATATTAAAAAGTAGTGATATTTTGGAAATAGGAAATACAAAAACAGACAAATTATTATCTTGCCAGGACAATTTTATAAAGCTTATTTCCTCAGCTGTTTTTATGAACAGTATATCTCTTGCGGTAGGGGATTTTATAAATTTAAAAGAGTTTCTCACCTTGCGGTTTATAGAGCAGTTTTCTGTAAAGCAATTATCAGAATATTATAATGTCTCGACATATGTTATCGAAAACTGGCTTGGTAAAATTTATCGGATAACCGAAGTTTTAATCAGAAAAAAATTCATCTCTTTTGATTAGCAGTTGACAATTTTTAAACTTTAATATATAATGATTCCATTAAAGAAAAAAGCGTTGAAGAGGAATAGTAATTTTTATTGTGTTTTAAGAGAGAAGGCGGTTGGTGCAAGCCTTTAACATTTAAGAATGAACCCGCCTTGGAGTTATGAGTGATTTAAGTTCATCGGCCCCTCCGTTATCAGGGTAATAAGTGCAGATTTTTCTGAATTTAGGTGGTACCGCGGATTTTTTCGCCCTAAGTCTTTTGGCTTAGGGCGTTTTATATTGCAAAAGGAAAGGTGAAAATAATGAAACTGGAAAATCTTATAGGTGAACGTTTTAAAGAACGTCCTTCAGATTGTATTATTGACAGCCATGCGTTAATGGTAAAGGGAGGATATGTTAAATATGTAGCAAACGGAATTTTCTCTCAGTATCCTCCTATGAAGAGAATTTCCAAAAAAATTGAAAAAATTATTCGTGAGGAAATGGATGCTATAGATGGGCAGGAGGTTCTTTTCCCTGTTGCTTTACCGGGTACACTTTGGGAGGAATCAGGAAGATATGAGTCTGTAGGAAATGAACTTTTGAGATTTTCTGACAGAAATGGCTCTAAAATGGTGCTTGGTATGACTCATGAGGAAGCAGCTGTTCAGCTTGTAAGGGAATATGCTAACAGTTATTCAAGATATCCATTTATGATTTATCAGATTCAGACTAAATTCCGTGACGAAGCACGTCCCCGCGGCGGACTTATCCGTGTTCGTGAATTTACAATGAAGGATGCTTATTCTTTCCATACTTCACAGGAAGATTTGGAGAAATATTATGATAAATGTCATCGTGCGTATGAGCGTATATTCGCAAGAGCAGGTGTACCTGAGGTAATTTCTGTTGAATCTGATTCAGGTATGATGGGAGGAAGCGTATCACATGAATTTATGCTTCTTACTGATGTTGGTGAGGATAGCATTGTATTGTGTAAGGGATGCGGATTCCGTGCCAATATGGAAGCTGCCGAAAATATAGTTGAAAACGAAAAGGATGAAGTTTTAAAAGCTCTTGAATTGAAACACACTCCCAACATTCATACTATCGAGGATATTTGTGAATTTTTGGATACACCTTTGGAAAAATCCTGCAAGGCGGTAGTTTATCAGAAAGAGTCCAATGATGATTATGTGGTTGTGTTTATCAGAGGAGATCTTGATATAAATGAAGCAAAACTTACAAGATTTTTAGATGATGATATTTATCCTGCTACTATTACCGAGGAATGTGGTTTAAAGGCAGGATACATAGGCCCTGTTAATTTAGAGGGAAATTATACCGTTTTATTTGATAGTTCTCTTAGAGGTACGACTAACCTTTCTTGTGGAGGAAATAAAGAAGATTATCATTATACAGGTCTTAATATCGAGAGAGATTGCAAGGATATTGAATATCATGATTTTGCAAAGATTAAAGAAGGCGGTATCTGTCCTGTTTGCGGTAAAAAAGAAATCACCATTTCAAGGGGAATTGAAGTCGGAAATATCTTTCAGCTGGGAACAAAATATACTAAATCTATGAATATGACCTATCTCAATTCAGAAGGTAAAGCAGAATATCCTATCATGGGTTGTTACGGAATAGGTGTGGGCAGACTTGCAGCATCTGTATGTGAGGTTCATAACGATGAATATGGTCCTATTTGGCCGATTTCCATAGCTCCCTGGGAGGTACATCTTTGCTGTATGCGTTCTGATGACGAGGAAACAAGAGAAACTGCTGATAAGTTATATGAAACTTTACAGAGTGAACGCATTGAGACTATTTATGACAGCAGAAAGGTTTCTGCAGGTGTTATGTTCTCTGATGCTGATTTGCTTGGTGTACCGATAAGAGTTATCGTAAGCCCCAGAAATATGAAAGAGGGAGTTTGCGAAATTGTCACCCGTGACAAAAAAATCTCTAAGAAAGTACCAATCGGCGAGGTGGTTTCTGCAGTAAAAGATGTTATAAATACTCTTTATGCAGAAATAAATGCTTCGGTAAAGGAATCATTATAATAAAAAAAGGCTTAAGTCAAACGACTTAAGCCTTTTTTTATATTATATAATCAATTACATCGGATATTTCTCCGTTTTTCCTGTAAACTCGCGGGACACGTTTCCCGACAAGACAAGCAAGTTCATAGTGTATGGTATCTGCAATTTTTGCAAGTTCCTCGAAAGTGACTTCACAGTTATTATCTTTTCCGACAACTGTTACTATGTCTCCTTCATTTACATTCGGAATATCGGTTACATCGAGAATAAGCTGGTCCATACAAACAGAACCTAAAATTTTTGCATAATGACCATTTATTATCATTCTGCCACGATTTGAAAAAGCTCTTAAATAACCGTCAGCATACCCTATAGGCACAGTTGCGACTTTCATATCTTTATCTGCAATAAATTTACGGGAGTAGCTTATTGCATCGCCTTTATGCACATATTTGACCATGGAAACATTACTGTAAAGTGACATTACAGGCCTCAGAGAAATTTCATTAAAACTGTCAACAGAAAGTCCATACAGAATAATACCGGCCCTTACCATATCATATTTAAAATCGGGATAATTTAAAATCCCTGCAGAATTCTGTATGTGTTTTGTCTTAAAGGTAATGCCCTTATCTTCTAATAATTTCAGTGTTTTATCAAATTTTAAGGCTTGATTTAATGTGTAATCTTTGCCTTCTTGCGTTAAATCATCTGCAGAAGAAAGATGAGTGAAAGCACCTGTGAAATTTAAAGCTTCAAAATTATAAACTTTCATTATTTCATCAATTGCGTTAAAGTTAAAACCGATTCGTCCCATTCCGGTATCAATTTTTAAGTGGCAATTTATTTTAATGCCTTCTTTTATAGCTTCTTCATTTAATTTTTTTGCATAATCGAGTGAAAAAACTGTTTGTGTAATATTATATTCAGAAAGTTCTTTTGCGTTTTCCTTAGGTGTTACACCCAATAAAAGTATTTCCCCTTTTATTTTTGAGTTTCTTAAGGAAATTGCTTCATCTAAATTTGAAACTCCAAAAAGTTTTATTCCAAGACTTTGAAGCTCGTTAGCTATAAGTTCATCTCCATGCCCATAAGCATTAGCTTTTACTATAGCCATCATCTCGGTATCTTTTGGAAGTATTTTTTTGATTTCATTTATGTTAAAAGCTAAATTGTCCAGGTTTATTTCTGCCCATGTTCGTTTTAAAAAACTCATTCTTAAATTTACCTTTCACAAAATATATTATCAATTTTTATTTTCTTAATTATTACTATACTATATTTAGATTGGTTTTTCAAGAAAATAATTCACGTGACAAATTTTCTTTTTTAAAAAGTGTTTTTAGTGTGGAAAATATTTTAAAAAAGAGATTAAATACCAAATTGGTATCCATTCCCATTTTAAGGTATTCTTCAAAAAATGAATATTACAAATAGTAATTTTTTGAAAAAAATAACCAACTTTAAACATTTTCCACCTTTTTTTCCACAATTATTTAAAAAGCAAAAAAGTTTTCCACATTCATATGTTAAAACTAAAAAAATCCCTTTAAATGGGGATTTTTTAGTTTTTATAGAAAGGCTCTAAAATATAGCTTTTAAAAAAGTATAAACTACTATATATAGTGGTTTATAGAAAATGGAAATTTTTAACAATTATATAGATAAACCATAGGGAATATTCATATATTGATATTTATTTTTTATTAAAAAACTTGTTATACTGATAAAAATGCTGATAACTTCTGTTTTTTCTTGATTTTTTTTACATAAAGTTGTATTCTTATTATTGACAGATATTAAATGCGGAAGGAATGATCTCTATGCCCAAAAGAGAAGATATAAAAAAGATTTTAATAATAGGTTCAGGACCGATTGTAATTGGCCAAGCATGTGAATTTGATTATTCCGGCACTCAGGCTTGTAAGGCGTTACGTAATCTTGGATATGAAATAGTATTGGTAAACTCAAATCCCGCTACTATCATGACCGATCCTGATATTGCCGATACAACTTATATTGAGCCATTGAATACAAAAAGACTTACAGAAATTATAGAAAAAGAGCGTCCTGATGCTGTTTTGCCTAATTTGGGAGGCCAAACGGGGTTAAATCTTTGTCTTGAGCTTTATAAAGAAGGAGTTTTAGATAAATTTAAAGTTGAGGTTATCGGTGTTCACGTGGATTCGATTGAATGTGGCGAAGACCGTATTGCTTTCAAAGAAATGATGGATTCCCTAGGTATTGAAATGGCTAAAAGTGCTCCTGCCTATTCAGTTGAGGAAGCTAAAAAAATAGCCGAAGAGCTTAATTATCCGGTAGTTGTGCGTCCTGCTTTCACAATGGGCGGTGCAGGCGGAGGACTTGTATATAATGAAGAACAACTTGAAATTATCGTTTCCCGCGGTATAAAAGCCAGTATTATCGGACAGGTTCTGATTGAAGAATCTATTTTAGGCTGGGAAGAACTTGAGCTTGAGGTAGTTCGTGACAGCAAAGGCCAGATGATTTCTGTTTGCTTTATCGAAAATATTGATCCGTTAGGAGTGCATACCGGAGACAGTTTCTGTGCTGCTCCAATGCTCACTATTAAAGAGGAAATTCAAAAGAAATTAAAAGAACAAGCATTTAAAATAGTAGATGCTGTAAATGTAATCGGGGGTACCAATGTGCAGTTTGCACATGATCCCAAAACAGATCGCATTGTGGTTATTGAAATAAATCCTCGTACTTCACGCTCATCGGCACTTGCTTCAAAAGCTACGGGATTTCCCATTGCTCTTGTTTCCGCTATGCTCGCTGTAGGACTTACTCTTGACGAAATTCCTTGCGGAAAATATAAAAATCTTTTAAATTATACTCCTGACGGTGATTACGTGGTTATCAAATTTGCACGTTGGGCTTTTGAAAAATTCAAGGGTGCAGAAGATAAGCTCGGTACTCAGATGCGTGCAGTAGGCGAAGTAATGAGTATAGGAAAGACCTTCAAGGAAGCTTATCTTAAGGCTATACGTTCACTTGAAATAGGAAGATATGGATTAGGTCATATTGAAAAATTTGAAAAGATGAGCAAAAAGGAACTCTTAAAATCACTTGAAGTTCCTACCAGCGAAAGACAATTTATTATTTATGAGGCACTTAAAAAAGGTGCTACTGTGGAAGAAATTGAGGCTTTAACAAAAATCAAGATAGATTTCTTAAATGAAATTATGGACTTGATTAAAGAAGAAAGTGAGATAGAAGCTTCTACGATAGAAAACATTTCCCCTGAGCTTTTAACTAAAGCTAAAAAGGACGGATTTTCCGATAAATATATTGCTATTCTTTTAAATTGTGATGAAATGGCAGTTGCAAATAAGCGTATTTCTTTAGGAATTGAAGAACATTGGGATAAAATTCATGTAAGTGGTACCGAAGACGAAGCGTATTATTATTCTACTTATAATGAAGTAAATGCAGAAAGAACAGTTTCTGAAAATTCTAAAAAGATTATGATTTTGGGCGGAGGTCCAAATCGTATCGGACAGGGTATAGAATTTGACTACTGCTGTGTTCACTGTGCTTTGGCACTTAAAGAATTAGGTTATGAAACTATTATGGTTAACTGCAATCCTGAAACAGTTTCTACCGATTACGATACTTCTGACAAGCTATATTTTGAGCCACTTACTTTTGAAGATGTTATGAGCATTTATAAGGCTGAAAATCCTATTGGAATTATTGCTCAATTCGGTGGTCAGACACCGCTTAATTTAGCACGTTCACTGCAAAATGCAGGAGCAAGGATTTTAGGTACATCTCCTGCGGCTATTGATCTGGCAGAAGATCGCGATCAATTCAGAGAGATGATGGAAAAATTATCTATTCCCATGCCGGAATCAGGTATGGCAGTCAATGTTGATGAAGCATTAGAAATTGCAAAAGAAATAGGCTATCCTTTGATGGTACGTCCCTCTTATGTATTGGGAGGACGTGGAATGGAGGTTGTTCATTCCGATGAAGAACTTACCTTTTATATGGAAAAGGCAATAGATGTAGCTCCTGACAGACCGATATTGATTGACAGATTTTTAATGCACGCTATTGAGGTAGAGGCAGATGCAGTTTGCGATAAGGAAAATTGTTTTGTTCCGAATATTATGCAACATATAGAACTCGCAGGTATCCATTCCGGAGATTCAGCTTGTGTTCTCCCCCCGATTTCGCTTTCTGAAGAAATTAAAAAAGTTATCGAGGATTACACTAAAAAAATTGCTATTTCTTTAAATGTTTGCGGACTTATGAATATGCAGTATGCCATAGCTGACAACAAGGTTTATGTACTTGAAGCTAATCCGCGTGCAAGTCGTACAGTGCCGCTTGTTTCAAAGGTTTGCGGAATAAATATGGTTAAGGCTGCAACTGAGATTATTATTTCAGAGCTTGAAAATAAAAAATCTCCGGTTTTGGATATGTCACGCAAAAAAAATAATCACTATGGCGTAAAAGAAGCAGTATTTCCGTTTAATATGTTCCAGGAAGTAGATCCTATACTAGGTCCTGAAATGCGTTCCACCGGTGAAGTTTTGGGAATTTCTGAAAATTTTGGTGAAGCTTTCTATAAATCTCAGGAGGCAACCGGCACAGAACTTCCTTTAAGTGGAACTGTTCTGATAAGTGTAAATGATAACGATAAGGAAGAAGCCCTGGAAGTTGCCAAGGATTTTTCCGCTCTTGGATTTTCTATTTTAGCAACCGGTGGCACTTATGATATGCTCAGTAAAAATAAAATATCTGCCCGCAGGGTGAATAAAATTTCCGAAGGCACTCCCAATATATGTACTTATATTGAGAATAAGGACATTCAATTTATCATAAATACTCCTATCGGAAAGCAATCTGCTGAGGATGACAGTTATATAAGAAAAGCAGCTGTCAAGCATAAAACTTTTTATGCAACTACTCTTGCGGCTGCAAAAGCAGCAGTTGAAGGTATCGGCACTATTAAAAATGGTGTCTCAAATAAGGTGAAATCCTTACAGGAATTCCAGAAAAATTAATTTATTGGTCATTTTGAACAGAAAAACCGAGAAAATTTTTACACTTTGGAGTAAAAAAAATCTCGGTTTTTCTGTTTCTTGTATTGTGTATTATGGTAAAATGTGCTATAATAATTTCATTCGAACAATCCTTTTTATATAAATTGTATAATCTTGGAGTTTGATGTCGCTTTATAAATATATTTTTATAAAGCGAAATCTTATTAAATAAGGAGTGAAAAGTTATGAAAGATTATGGCGCTAACAACATTAAAAATGTTGCAGTCGTTGGCCACGGTGGTAGTGGTAAAACCAGCCTTGTTGAAGCATTGCTTTATAAGGCAGGTTGTTCAGACAGATTAGGAAAGGTTGCCGACGGAAATACAATTTCCGATTATGATGCAGAAGAAATTAAGAGAAAAACCTCTTTGAATCTTTCTGTTGCACCTTTTGAATTCCAAAATACAAAAATTAATTTACTTGATACTCCCGGCCTTTTTGATTTTGCATTGGGTATGGTTGAAGGTATTCGTGCTGCAGGAAGTGCTTTGATTGCGGTTTCCGGAAAATCAGGCGTGACCGTAGGTGCTAAAAAAGCTTATAAAATGGCTGAAAAAATGGGAAAATCCCGCATAATTTTTGTTACAAAAATGGAGCAGGATCACGCAGATTTCTATAAGGTTTTGGAAGAACTTAAAACTAATTTCGGCCCCTCAATTTGTCCGTTGGTTGTTCCTTATGTTGAGGATTCAAAAGTACAATGCTATATTGACTTGGTTATGATGAAAGCATATAAATATGAAAACGGCACTCGTACTGAAGTTCCTATGCCTGATACAGCTCATCGTATTGATGGACTTGTAAATGCTATCAGTGAAGCTGTTGCCGAAACTGATGAAGCTTTGTTTGATAAGTATTTTTCAGGTGAGCCTTATACCCATTGGGAAATGCTTCAGGGTATTCACAAGGGAGTATTTGACGGAACAATTACTCCTGTCTTCTGTGGTTCATCATTTACTATGGAAGGTATTGACCTCTTTATGGAAAGCATGGTTGAGATGTTCCCGTCTGCAGGTGAAAAAGCAGGAGAAGAGGGAATTTTCGGTGAGGATATTATCGGTGTTCCTTGTAATGAAGAGGCAAACCCGATTGCTTATGTATTTAAGACCATTGCAGACCCGTTTGTAGGAAAACTTTCATATGTAAAGGTTATTTCCGGTGTACTTACTTCTGATACTGAGCTTATTAATATGACTACCGGTCAACCCGAAAAAATCGGTAAGATTTTATTTATCCGCGGTAAAAAACAAGAAGAAATTAAGTCAGTTAAAGCCGGTGATATTTGCGCTATCAGTAAACTTAATGCAAATACAGGTGATACTCTTTGTTCACCCAAAAAGCAAGTTATTCTCAATAAAGCAGAATTTCCAAACCCTTGTTATTCTATGGCAATCAAGCCTGTCGGCAAAGGCGATGAAAGTAAGATTTCCCAGGGAATAAGCCGTCTTTTGGAAGAAGACTTAACACTTTCATTTGTTGTTAATAATGAAACTCATGAGCAGATATTGAGTGGTCTCGGTGAGCAACATCTTGATGTTACAGTTACAAAACTTAAAAATAAATTTGGCGTTGATGTTTTGCTTGAGCCTCCAACCGTTGCTTATCGTGAAACAATTCGCAAAAAAGTTAAGGTTCAGGGTAAACATAAAAAGCAATCGGGAGGCCATGGCCAGTATGGTGATGTGTGGATTGAGTTTGAACCTTGTGATAGCGAAGAAATGATATTTGAAGAAAAAGTATTCGGTGGTGCTGTTCCCCGTAACTTCTTCCCGGCTGTTGAAAAAGGTTTGCGCGATTGCGTTAAAAATGGTACACTCGCAGGCTATCCAGTAGTAGGACTTAAAGCTACACTGGTTGATGGTTCTTATCATCCTGTAGATTCCTCCGAAATGTCCTTTAAGATGGCTGCTTCTCTTGCGTATAAGGCAGGTTTACCTGAAGCCTCTCCGATTATTCTTGAACCTATCGGAAAATTGAGCGTTTTTGTTCCCGATAATGGCACAGGAGATATGATGGGTGAGCTTAATAAACGTCGTGGACGTGTGCTTGGTATGAATGCTGCTGAAGATGGAATGACAGAAGTAGTAGCAGAAGCTCCCATGAGTGAGATGCAGGATTTTGCAACTTTGGTACGTCAGATGACACAGGGAAGCGGAAGCTTTACCTTTGAGTTTGAACGTTATGATCCGTTGCCATCTAATTTAGAGGCAGATGTTATTGCTAAATCCAAATTAAAAGAAGAATAAATTACGGTATGGTTCGTTTAAATTAAGCATAACTATAAATCAGATTGAATTTATAGGAGGCTTAAAATGTTAAAACGAACCATACTTTATTTTTTAATTTTTATTTTAATTTCAGGAATGATTTTCTTTATAAAAGGAAATTTTATAACTGCTGAAGTTGTTGCAAAAACAAATGAAGACAGGATAAGTTTTCTTGAAAGCCATGGCTTGGAGGTAATAAAAACACCCTGCAAAACGGAAGAAATTATTATACCGACAATTTTTAATGAAACTTATGAGCGATATAATGCTGTTCAACGTGAGCAAAACTTTAATTTAAAAAAGTACAAGGGCAAAAAAGTCCAAAAAATTTGTTATATTATAACGAATTATGGGGATGATTTTTCCGATATTCGTGCAAATCTACTGATTTATAATAAAAAAATTATTGGTTGTGATATTTCTTCACTTTCCGCACCGCAATTTTTCGATAAATTAGACTAAATTAAGTGAGAAAACAGTAATTTTTTAAAATATCATATTTTTTCTCCTGTTTTTATGCTGATTTCTTTAGATAATATACTTTTTTATTTTTTATTGTGCAAGTTGCATAATTTTTTTCAAAAACTTTGTGTAATAAAGAAATATCTATTTTTGAAAAAAAATGGTATATTAATAAACATGAAGTATAATGCTCAGCATTAAAATAGGAGGTAATTTTATGGCAGGTGTAACTTTAAAAGGTATTTATAAGAGATATGCCGGTGGTGTAACTGCTGTTTCCGATTTCAATCTTGATATCGAAGACAAAGAATTTATTATTTTGGTAGGTCCTTCCGGTTGTGGTAAATCCACTACTTTGAGAATGATTGCAGGTTTGGAAGAAATTTCAGAGGGTGAACTTTACATTGGCGACAGACTCGTTAATGATATTGCACCTAAAGACCGTGATATTGCAATGGTTTTCCAGAACTATGCTTTGTATCCTCATATGACAGTTTTTGATAATATGGCTTTTGGTTTGAAACTTCGCAAAACCCCCAAAGATGAAATCAAACGTCGTGTTGATGAAGCTGCTCGTATTCTTGACATTGCTCACCTTTTGGATCGTAAGCCCAAGGCTTTGTCCGGTGGTCAGCGTCAGCGTGTTGCTTTAGGTCGTGCTATTGTTCGTGAACCTAAAGTTTTCCTTTTGGACGAACCTCTTTCCAACTTGGACGCAAAACTCCGTGCTCAGATGAGAACAGAGCTTGCTAAACTCCATATCCGTCTTGGTACTACATTTATTTATGTAACACATGACCAGACTGAAGCTATGACAATGGGTACAAGAATCGTTGTTATGAAAGATGGCTTTATTCAGCAGGTTGATACTCCTCAGAACTTGTATAACAAACCTGTTAATATATTCGTTGCAGGATTCATTGGTTCTCCTCAGATGAACTTCGTTGATGTTACTATGGTTGATAACGATGGTAAATTGGCTGTTGCATTTGAGAATAATGTAATTAATATTCCTGAAGGAAAAGTTACTCCCGAACTTAAAGAGTATATTGGAAAAGAACTTGTTATGGGTATCCGTCCTGAAGACATTAAGGATGAAGAGATGTTCATTTCTGCTGCTACTACAGGTATCATTGATTGTGATGTTGATGTTACTGAGCTTATGGGTGCAGAGACATTCCTTTATGTTACATGTGCAGGTAAGAATTTTATCGCTCGTGTATCTCCCAGATCAACAGCTAAAGCAGGCGATGCTATTAAGCTTGCAATTGATGTTAACAAGATTCACTTGTTCGATAAAGAAACTGAGAGAGTTATTCTCGACTAATTTTTCTAAAACTGAGAGCCCGATTTATCGGGCTCTTTTTTCTTGACAACGATAATTACATATGTTAGTATGACAATGGTATGTTGTTTATATGAAATGGAGGTTTTATCATGAAAAGATTTATGGGTTTATTGGTTTCTTTTATTATGATAGTAGTTGCTTTTAGCTCTGTCAGTGTGTCGGCAGCCATTGTAGCTTCCGGAAGGTGTATGCCTTATGGATGGGCTCCTACACCTGTTGTAACATGGACTCTTGACGATAGCGGCGTACTTACAATGAATGGCAACGGATGTAGTGTATGCTCGAATTGTGGACATTTTGATTGGGCGGATTATATTAAGAAATGCGTTATTTCAGAGGGAATTGATGGAATTTCAGAAAGCTCATTTTACAGATGCACATCACTTAAAGAAGTAGTTATTCCTTCTACTGTTGAGTATATTAAAAGTGGAGCTTTTAATGGTGTACCACTTGAAAAAATAATCTATAATGGTACTCCCGAAGAATGGTATTCAATCACAAAAGAAGAAAGAAATGATGTTCTTAGTTCTGCAGAAATTGTCTTTACTGAAAAAACACCTTATGAATTCTCATTTGAAAATAATGTTTTGTCAATAGGCAGAAAAGCAGCCGGAGGTATTCAGTTTGGACTTGCTTATATAGGCGATTTGACTTTTGAAATCGGAACTGACGACTTTAATGATTTGATAGTAAAAGGTAAAAACTATACTTATACAAACAGCTCACGCGGATATGTTACATATAAAGGTTTTGAAAGCAAAACTTTTTATAAAAACGGAAATTATGTAGCGTTTTTAAAATATAATGATACTCCCGGCAGCACAGTTACTGAGTATTTTACATTCACTGTAACTGAAGCAAAGGATGGATTTACTTTTGATACTGATACTAATACTCTTAAGTTTGAATACAGCACTTTGGATCCAATGAAAATGAATCCGGGTACGTATGAGCTTAAAATAGGCGTTGCTTATCATGGCGATTTTGTTTTTGATGCTGAAAATCCTGATTGGGATGTTTTTATCGAGAAGGGCAAGGAATATTCGGACATAAATGGTAAAGATGGTTATGTGCTTAATTATACTTGCCCGACCAAAACCTTTAAAACCAAGGGTAATTATGCAGCTTTTGTTAAATATATAGGCGACGGAAAGAAGGCTGTTGTAGATTATATTACATTCACCGTTGATTATGATTATGAAAAACCTGTACTTGAGTTTGACAGTGAAACAAGCACACTTAAACTTGACAGCGGAACTTTAACTAAGTACAAACTTGGTGTTTCTTACCACGGAGATTATGCTTTTGATACTGAAAATCCTGATTGGGATACCTTTGTTAAAAATGGTAAAAGATATACTAACTTAAACGGTGGCACCGGATATGTTTTATATAATGATACTTGTCCTGCTAAAGTATTTAAAACTCCCGGTAATTATGTTGCATTTATCAAATATACTGATGATAAATCCAAAACAAACGTAGATTATATAAATTTTGAAATTAAATCGGATTTTGAAAAGCCTGTACTTAAATTCAATAATACAACGAATACTTTTGAACTTGATGTAAATGACGCTCAGAGTTATCGTATAGGTGTTTCTTATATCGGCAATTCTGTTCTTTCAAATAGTTCATGGGATGCTTTTGTATCAAATGGTAAAAAATATACCAATATGAATGGAGCTTCAGGATATGTTCTTTATAAAGAAACTTTACCTGCAAAAGTATATAAAACAAAGGGTAATTATCAGGCTTTTATAAAATATACTGATAATAACGGAAAAACTTATTCTGATTATATGACCTTTACAATAGCATAAAAATAAAGCCTTCGAAAGAAGGCTTTATTTTTATGTGATAGTGTGGTAAAATATTTTTGTGGGGGGATTTGAATGATAAATGATGAAATGATAAAAAGAATAAACGAACTTGCAAAAAAATCAAAAACAGAAGGTCTTACCGAAAAAGAAAAAGAAGAACAACAAAAGCTTCGTGAAAAGTATATAAAAGCGTACAGACAAAGTTTAAGACAAACCCTTGATAATACTGTGATAGTTGAACCTGATGGAACTAAAAGACCATTAAAGAAAATACAGAATTAATTTTAAAAAATTTATTTGATGTATTGTAAAATTTGTTGTAATTTAGTATAATAATATAGTTGTGAATATTATATTAAGGGGAAAATCAGATGAACAGGGTTGGATTTGACAACGAAAAATATTTAAAACTGCAATCCGAGCATATTATGAACCGAATTGCAAAATTTGGCAATAAGTTATATTTAGAGTTTGGCGGAAAGCTTTTTGATGATTTTCATGCATCCAGAGTGCTTCCCGGATTTGCACCGGATAGTAAAATTAAAATGCTCGCGCAATTAAAAGATGACGCAGAAATCATCATTGTTATTAACGCTTCTGATATTGAAAAAAATAAAGTTCGTGGAGATTTGGGAATTACCTACGATGTCGATGTTTTAAGACTTATTGATGCGTTCAGGGAAATCGGGCTTTATGTTGGCAGTATAGTTATCACTCAATATTCAGGACAAACTTCTGCTGAAAGTTTCAGAAAAAAACTTGAAAATTTAGGTATTAAAGTGTATCTTCATTATTCTATTGCCGGATATCCTGCTAATATTCCTCTTATAGTAAGTGATGAAGGCTTTGGTAAAAATGAATATATTGAAACCGAAAGACCTCTTGTTATTCTGACGGCTCCGGGACCTGGAAGTGGCAAAATGGCCACTTGCCTCTCTCAGCTTTATCATGAGCATAAGAGGGGAATAACAGCGGGTTATGCAAAATTTGAAACTTTCCCGATTTGGAATTTACCGCTTAAACACCCTGTTAATTTAGCATATGAAGCGGCAACAGCCGATCTTAATGATGTTAATATGATAGACCCTTTCCATCTTGAGGCATATGGTGAAACTACTGTTAATTACAATCGCGATGTGGAAGTGTTCCCTGTTTTAAATGCGATTTTTGAAAAAATAACAGGCGGTGAAAGTCCATATAAATCTCCGACTGATATGGGGGTTAATATGGCAGGTAACTGCATCATCGATGATGAAATAGTGAGCAATGCGTCTAAGCAAGAAATTGTAAGACGCTATTATCAAGCTCTTTGCGATAAACGACAGAGCAGGGTTACTGAAGAAACTGTTACAAAGGTTGAACTCTTGATGAATCAGGCAGGAATTGATGCCTCTATGCGTTTGGTTGTGGATGAAGCAAAATCAGTAGCTGAGAAAACCGGCAATCCTGCAGCAGCAATTGAACTTCCCGATGGTACTGTTGTAACAGGCAAAACATCATCTTTGCTTGGTGCGTCTTCAGCGGCACTTTTAAATGCACTTAAAACTTTAGGTAATATAAGTGATGAAGTGCATCTTATATCTCCCACAATTATTGAGCCTATACAGGATCTGAAGATAAATCATTTGGGTAATCATAATCCGCGTTTACACATGGATGAAACCCTTTTGGCACTTGCTATTGCAGCTGCTACAAATCCTCTTGCGGAAATAGCTATGAAACAACTTGAAAAGTTAAAGGGGTGTGAAGCACATTCTTCTGTGCTTTTATCTCAGATAGATGTTTCTGTTTATAAAAAACTTGGTATAAATCTTACCTGTGAAGCACAATATCAAACTAAAAAGCTTTATCACAAATAATAAAAACCGCCGTTTTAAAAACGGCGGTTTTTTTATATTTCAACTTTTATGGGATTTCTTTGTTTGAAATAAGTAATATGAGTAAATCCTGTTTCTTTAAGTAACTCTATTCCCTCCTTGATGCCTTTACCGACATCTTCTACGTGGTGGGAATCTGAACCTAAAGATACAAGCTCTCCTCCTAAACTTTTGTAAAGTAATAAAAGATCTTTGTTAGGAAGAGTTTCACCGATCTTTTGCCTTAGTCCACTTGTATTGATCTCTAAGGAAATACCATTTTCAATTATAACTTTGAAAATGAGTTCTATTTTTTTTATGAAAATGTTAATATCCACTTTTCTTTTGTAGTCTCCTACGACATATCTCAAAGGATAAGTAAGATGTGTTAATACATCCATATCAAGGATTTTTGCAGATTCATAAGTCTTATCAAAATAAAAGTCAATAAAACTTTTAATTTCTTCGTCAGTATAATGATCAAAATTCATATGCCCGAAATCGTCTCCGAAAGAATTGTTGTGATATGAACTGAGTACAACATCGCAAGGAAAAAGTTCGATTACTTTTTTGGTATCTTCCAGAAAATCCACTCCCTGACCAATTTCAAATCCTGTAAGAAATTGGCAGTTTCCTTTATAATTTTCCCTGAAAGCCTCCACCTCTTTTTTGGAAGCTGATATTCTTTCAATACATTTTGATAAGGTTTCTACGTAAAATTCGCAATGGTCTGTTACTGCGAAGGCTAACATATTAAGTTCATCTGCACGGGCACAGATATCTTTTACCGCTCCTGTAGCATCAAAGCTGTTGTTTGAATGATTGTGGCAATCTATTAGCATTCCTTTTCCCCTCTATAGCTTTTTTAAAAAAATAATGTTATAATGACAGTATATAACTATTTTATTAAAATGGCAATAGGGAAAATCTATATGAAAAATGTTGGAACTGTTTTAATTGAAACCAAAAGACTTATATTGAGAAGATTTACTATTTCTGATAGTCAGGCTATGTTTTTAAACTGGGCCGGCAGTCTTAAGGTTACAAAATACTTAGCCTGGTCTTATCATAAAAGTTTGTCAGAAAGTGAAGATTTAATTTTAAGCTGGTGTAGTCGGTATGATGAAAAAGATTTTTATCAATGGGCTATTGTCTTAAAGGAAAACAATGAACTTATAGGCACTATTGATGCAGAAAAAATTCCTTTCAAAAAAAGTTTTGAGACAGGATATTGTCTGGGTGAAAAATTTTGGGGTAAAGGCTACGCTACCGAAAGTTTAAAAGCTGTTATTGATTTTCTTTTTGACAGTACAAGTTGTAAAAGTATTATAGCGGTTTCTTCTGAGGAGAATAAAGCTTCTCTGATGGTGTTAAAAAAATCAGGGATGTCTCTTAAAAATAAAAAGGAAATTTATATTCCTGCTGACAAAGGATTTCTTACTTGCAGGACTTATGAAATAAAGAAAGGGAGAAGAAAATGAGTGAAATTATTGAAGCCAGAATACAAAAAACCATTGAAAATCTTGAAAAAAATAATATGCAGGTTTTTTTAGTATCGGATAAAAATGAAGCGGTTTTAAAGGTAAAAGAGCTTTTGACTCCGGGTGCTTTGATTACTTGCGGCGGTTCTGTGTCATTATATGAAAGTGGAGTGATTGATCTTTTAAAAAGCGGTGATTATCAATTTCTTGACAGAGACAAAGAAGGTTTGACACTTGACGAAAAAAATGATATTTATCGAAAAGCTTTCACCTCTGATTTTTATCTTTGCAGCAGTAATGCCATAACTGAAAATGGTGAGCTTTATAACGTGGATGGTAATGCAAATCGCGTTTCCGCTATTTTATATGGGCCAAAAACAGTTATAATGGTTGTGGGGATAAATAAAATAGTTCCTGATCTTAAAGAGGCAGTAAAAAGAGTAAAAACTTTAGTTGCACCTGCAAATGCATCGCGTCTTAAGTTTGATACTTATTGTGCAAAAATGGGACATTGTATTTCTGTAAAAGATGGGGATTTTAATATTGATTGTTCAAAAGGGTGCGATTCTGCAATGAGAATTTGTGCTGATTATGTTGTAAGTGCGCATCAGAGAAATAAAGACAGAATCAAGATTATTTTAGTGAAAGAAAGTTTAGGTTATTAGGTGTTGACTTTCTCGCTTTATAGTGCTAAAATTTTAATATGAATAAAATTAGCGAGGTGCAAAAATGAACGATAAACTAAAAGGATTTAATGTTGAGTTTTTGTTTAATGCAATTTTAAAATTAGAAAATATGGAAGAATGTTACGCTTTTTTTGAGGATTTATGCACAGTTCAGGAACTTAAGGCTTTGGCACAACGTTTCCAGGTTGCAAAAATGCTCAGTGAAAATAAGGTTTATAGTGATATTGTTAATGAGACCGGTGCAAGTACCGCTACTATAAGCCGCGTTAATCGTTCTTTGCAATATGGTTGTGACGGATATTCCGTGATATTTGACCGTCTTAAAGAAGATGAGTAATTACTGTAATTTTGCCTATGTTTATGATTTGCTCACTTCCGAAATAGATTATAAAAAACGTGCAGGGTATTTTGATAAGCTTGTTTTAGAACATGGCGGATTTCATGGTATTCTGCTCGATTTAGGTTGTGGTACGGGAAAATTAAGTGAGCCATTAAGCGATTTGGGATATGATGTTATCGGTGTAGATTCTTCTGAGGAAATGCTGTCTGTTGCATTGGAAAAGAAGTTTGAAAATCAAAAGGATATAATGTATCTCAATCAAAATATGACAGAACTGGATCTTTATGGGACAGTGGATGTGGCAATTTCAGCACTCGACAGTTTAAATCATCTTACAGATTATGATGATTTTATCAATGCTTTGAAAAAGGTATCGCTTTTTTTACATCCTGATGGAGTCTTTATTTTTGATGTAAATACTGTATATAAGCATCGTGAAATTTTAGCAAATAATACCTTTGTTTATGATTATGGAAATGTTTATTGCGTCTGGCAAAACAGCATTTCTGATAATGATATTGTAAAAATGGATTTAGATATTTTTGTTTCTGAAAATGGCGATAATTTTATTCGTATGGAGGATAGTTTTTCTGAAAGGGCATATTCTCCTTTGCAGATTGAAAGTGCATTAAAGGAAGCAAATCTTGCTATTTGTGCAATTTATAGTGAGGATTCTTTTGATCCGCCTTCAGAAAATGAACAACGTCTTATTTATGTTGTAAAACACATATAAAAAAGCTGTCCGTAAACCGGACAGCTTTTTAACAAGAAAGGATTTTTATATGGCGCGTTTAACAAGAGCAATTTCCAAAGATGGTTCGGTTATGGCTGTAGCTATTGATTCTACTGATATTGCAGGGAAAATTGAAAGTATCCATAAAACCTCTGCGGTTGTTACCGCTGCGACAGGCAGACTTGCCACTGCAGCGGCAATAATGGGAAGTATGTTAAAAGGGGAAAATGACAGTATTACACTGCGTTTAAATGGAAATGGCCCTGTGGGTTCTGTTATCGCAGTTGCAGACAGTATGGGAAACGTTAAAGCTTATCCTTCAAACCCTGTAGTTGAGCTCCCTCTTAATTCTAAAGGTAAGCTTGATGTATCAGGTGCTGTAGGTACGGATGGGTATCTCAGTGTTATCAGGGATTTGGGGCTTAAAGAACCTTATGTTGGGCAAACTCCGATTGTTTCCGGTGAGATTGCTGAAGATATTACAAGCTATTATGCTGTAAGTGAACAAACCCCTACTGTATGTGCGTTGGGAGTGTTAGTAAATCCTGATCTCACAGTGAAATCAGCGGGAGGATTTTTGGTTCAGCTTCTTCCGTTTGCTGATGAAGGAGCAATTGAAGTTATCGAAAAAAATATTAATGAAATTAAACCTGTATCCACTATGATTGATGAGGGACTCACTCCTCCCGATATATGCAATTTGCTTCTTAAAGATCTTGAGCCTGAAATTTTAGATGAATCGATGCCTGTTTATCGTTGCGATTGCAGTAAAGAAAGAGTGGAAAGAGCTCTTATAAGTATGGGGCGAGAACAGCTTGAAATACTTATAAAAGAAGATAAAGGCACCGAGATTTGCTGTCATTTTTGTGATAAAAAATATAAATATACTGAAGATGAGCTTGTTGCCCTTTTGAAAAATGCTTCAAAATAGAAAGGATTAAAATATGAGAGTGTTTTTGATTGGTGATGTTATCAGCCAGCAAGGGTGTGAATTTTTAAGAAAAAAACTTCCTGAGTATAAAAAAGAAAATCAAATAGATGCGGTAATAGCAAATGGGGAAAATTCTGCTGTAGGGAATGGGATTTTACCTCATTCAGCGGATTTTTTATTTGATAGCGGTGTAGATGTAATAACAAGCGGAAACCATGTTTTTAAAAGACATGAAATACAGGATTATATTGATGAACATCCGAATTTAATCCGTCCTGCAAATTTTAATGAGAATTGTTATGGGAATGGTTATTATATTTTGGATGCAGGTGCATGGACTCTTTGTGTGATTAATGTTTTAGGGCAAGTATATATGGATGCGATTGATTGTCCGTTTAAAGCTTGTGATAAAATTCTGGACAGAGTAGAAGCTGATTTTTATATAGTGGATTTTCATGCTGAAGCGACCGGAGAAAAAATGGCACTTGCTTATTATCTGGATGGCAGAGTTTCTGCAGTTGTCGGCACCCATACTCATGTGCAGACTGCTGATGAGCAAATTCTTCCAAAGGGTACGGGGTATATTTCCGACCTTGGAATGACGGGCCCGATAAAATCAATTTTGGGCATAACACCTGAAAATATCGTAAGGAAAATGACTACTCGTTTGCCTACCAGGTTTGTCGTACCTGACACGGAATGTAAAATTGAAGGTGTAATTGTTGATTTAGATAAAAAAACTGGCAAATGTACCAAAATTCGACGCGAAATACTGACATAATTTACAAATTTATCAATAAACTATTGAAAAAAGTGTGAATATATAATATAATTTTACTGGATTTATGAGATATTTAATTTTTGGGAGGGAATACGATGGATGTCTTAAAAGTTTCCGCTAAATCTGTTCCTAATTCAGTAGCAGGGGCTATTGCCGGTGTTATAAGAGAAAAAGGTGCTGTTGAAATTCAGGCTGTAGGTGCCGGAGCTGTTAATCAGGCGATAAAGTCTGTTGCAATCACACGAGGCTATCTTGCTCCGACAGGTATTGATTTGGTATGTGTACCTGCTTTTGCTAATGTCGAAATTGATGGCTCTGAACGTACAGCTATCAAATTGATTGTGGAACCAAGATAAATGTGAGGTGGTTTTACCACCTCTTTTTATTTTACTCTTGACCTTAAAGGATAAAAGTCATATAATATATAGGAAATATTAAAATGGAGGAATAAATATGGCAAAAAAATTTATCGTTGAAACATCTGCAAGACATCTGCATGTTTCCAAAGAAGATTTCAAAACACTTTTTGGTGATGGTGCAAAGCTCACTAATAAAAAAGACCTTTCTCAGCCCGGACAATTTGCTTGTGCTGAAAAAGTAACCGTTGTAGGTCCTAAAGGTCAGTTTAACGCTTCCATCTTAGGCCCTGAAAGAAATGCAACTCAGGTTGAAATCAGTGCTTCTGATGCGCGTACACTTGGCGTGGTTGCTCCTATACGTGAATCCGGAGATACAAAAGGTTCAGCTCCTTGTAAACTTGTAGGCCCTTGTGGTGAAGTTGAATTAAATGAAGGCGTGATTATTGCAAAACGTCATATTCATTTTACTCCTGCAGATGCTGAAGAACAGGGTGTAAAAGATAAAGATATTGTTTGGGTAAAAGTTGAAACTCCTGAAAGAAAAATTATTTTCGGCGATGTTGTTGTAAGAGTTAATGAGAACTTTGCAGCAGCTATGCACCTTGATACAGACGAAGCAAATGCTGCAGGCTGTGTAGGTGAAGTCCTTGGCGAAATTGTAGCACTTTAATAAATACATAATAAGATGGAGTGTTTAAAACGAAAGATTTTAACACTCCATTTTTTGTATAAGATAAAATTTCTATAGATTTTTAGTTAACACCTTTACATTTTATACAACAAATCGTTTAAAAAAACTTATTTCATTGACAAAATGTAAGAAATTTTAAAACTTATAAAAAAAATCCTAAATACTGTTGACAAGATAGACATACTGTGATAAAATTGTTATTACCTCTAAAAGGGTTTATTTTTTTGTGCAAAAAAATAGAAATTTTTTATTTCTGAAGGGCTATGCGCCCACCCATTTCCATAAGGTTTTTTAAAAACTTTTGAGAGAGTTCTCCTTTTTGAGGGAGGCAAACACAGTCCGACTATACAGGAGGTGCCGAAGATGAGGGTTAAAATTACCTTAGCTTGCGCAGAATGCAAACAACGTAATTACAACACAATGAAAAACAAGAAGAACGATCCGGACAGGCTGGAAATGAACAAGTATTGTCGTTTCTGCAAAAAACACACGCTTCATAAAGAAACTAAGTAAGCGGAGAGAGGAGATTTGATTATGGCTGATAAAATTGCTGCAAAAGCTCCTGAAAAAGCCAAGAAGGAGAAGAAAAATGGTCTTTTTAAAAGATTTTCTCGTTTCTTCAAGGATTTTCGTAGCGAGGCCAAGAAAATAGTTTGGCCTTCTAAAAAACAACTTGTTAATAATACAGTAGTTGTATTTATAGCCATGTTTTTGGTTGGTGCGGCTATTTGGATTATTGACGCATTACTTGGATTATTAAGAAATTTATCCTTGGGAATTTAACTTAATGCTTAATTTATCGGAGGTCTGATTATGTCAGAAACACCAAGATGGTATGTTATTCACACTTATTCCGGGTATGAAAACAAAGTTGCACAAAATATAGAGAAGGTTGTAGAAAACCAAGGTTTTCAGGACCTAATTTTCGAGGTAAGAGTACCTACGGAAACAGTTGTTGAATATAAAGACGATAAAAAGCGTGAGGTTGAACGCAAAATTTTTCCTGGATATGTCTTAGTAAAAATGATTTTGACTGATGATTCCTGGTATGTTGTAAGAAACATAAGAGGTGTTACCGGCTTTGTAGGTCCCGGTTCTAAGCCTATTCCTTTGACTGAAAAGGAAATTGAGGATTTAGGTGTAGAGATGAAAACGGTTGAAGTGGATTATCAGGTTGGCAACAACGTTAAGATTATTCACGGACCGCTTGAAGGATTTATAGGCAAAGTTGAGGAACTCGATGTTGATAAGGATAAAGTTTCTGTTACCGTTTCTATGTTCGGTAGAGATACTTTAGTTGAATTACAGCTCGGACAGGTTGAATTAGCAAAAGACTAAAAAAGAAAAATATCTGACGCCTTTTGGCGACTTTCAGTTTAGAATATATTGTTCTATTCTGAATGTGGGAGGAAGAAGCGGAGGCTTTTTCCGCCTTACCACGTTATTTTGGAGGTGCTTATCAATGGCTCAAAAAGTAATAGGCTACATTAAATTGCAAATCCCCGCAGGTAAAGCAACACCTGCACCCCCGGTTGGTCCGGCTCTCGGTCAGCACGGTGTTAATATTATGGGATTCACAAAGGAATTCAACGAGCGTACAAAGAATGACATCGGATTGATTATCCCTGTTGTTATTACAGTTTACGCTGACCATTCCTTTAGTTTTATCACCAAGACTCCCCCCGCTGCAGTTCTCATTAAAAAAGCTTGCGGATTGGAGACAGCTTCTGGTGAACCTAATAAGAAGAAAGTTGCGAAAATTACCAAAGAGCAGGTACAAAAGATTGCTGAACAAAAAATGCCCGACCTTAATGCAGCAAATGTTGAATCTGCAATGCGCATGATTGCAGGTACCGCACGTTCTATGGGTATTGAGGTTGAGGATTAACCGCCCGCTGTGGGAGGAAAATTCCGCTATTAACCACTTTATAGGGAGGATATTAGTATGAAACACGGAAAAAAATATACAGATAGCCTCAAAGCTTTCGACCGCAACAGTCTTTTGGATGCTAAAGAAGCTTTGGATATGGCTGTAAAAAGTGCAAAAGCAAAATTCGATGAAACAATCGAAGCTCATATTCGTTTGGGTGTTGACTCTCGTCATGCTGACCAGCAGGTTCGTGGTGCAGTAGTATTGCCCAACGGAACAGGTAAAACTGTAAAAATCTTAGTTATTTGTAAAGGCGACAACGTTAAAGCTGCTGAAGAAGCAGGTGCTGATTATGCAGGTGAAGAGTACGTACAGAAAATTCAATCCGAAGGCTGGATGGATTTTGACGTAGTTATTGCAACACCTGATATGATGGGTCTTGTAGGTCGTCTCGGTAAGGTTCTTGGTCCTCGTGGATTGATGCCTTCTCCCAAAGCAGGTACTGTTACTCCTGATGTTGCTAAAGCTGTTACTGAAGCAAAAGCAGGTAAAATTGAGTATCGTTTGGATAAAACAAATATTATTCACTGCCCCATCGGAAAAGCTTCTTTTGGTGCAGCGAAACTTTCTGAAAACTTTGAAACTTTGATGAGCGCTATTGTTAAAGCAAAACCCGCTACATCAAAAGGTCAGTACATCAAGTCTTGCGTAGTTGCTTCTACAATGGGCCCCGGTGTAAAAGTTTCTACTACAAAATACGGCGTATAAATTTGTTATTGACAAGTCTTAAAACTTGTGATAAAATTTAACTGTTCCTAAGACAGTAGGTGCAGCAAGAAATTGTTGCGTAAAGGGTTCTCCACCTGCCGAGGAAGAAGTAAAAATAAAGCTTTGTTTTATTTTGCCCTTTCCTCGTTTTGCGTGGAAAGGGCTTTTTATTACAACTCTAAATTACGGAGGTGAAAACTTTGCCAAGTGAGAAAGTTTTACTCGAAAAACAACAAGCAGTAGCTGCTTTAAAAGCAAAATTTGATACTGCTGTTGCAGGTGTACTCGTTGATTACAAAGGTATTAGCGTAGCTGATGATACAAAGCTCCGTAAAGAGCTTCGTGAAGCAGGCGTTGATTATTCTGTGTATAAAAACTCTGTTGTTCGTTTTGCAGTAGCTGATTCCAAGTTTGCAGATTTTTCTAAAAACTTAGACGGCACCACTGCTGTTGCATTGACAGAGGGCGATATGACTGCTCCTGCAAGAATTATTGCAAAATATGCAAAAGAAAACAAGGAAGGTTTTAACATTAAAGCCGGATTTGTAGAGGAAGAAATGTTGGATGTTGCAGGTGTAGAAAATCTTGCTAACATTCCTTCAAAGGAAGTCCTCATCGCTCAGGTTCTTGGTGGCTTGAATGGTGTCATCCGCAACTTTGCTGTTGTATTGAACCAAATCAAAGATCAAAAAGAAGCATGCTAGTAACAGCGTAATGTTACAAAAAATTTATTAAAAAGAATTATTTTATGGAGGTATATTAAAATGGCTTCAGAGAAAGTATTAGCTATGATTGAAGAGGTAAAAGCTCTCACAGTGTTGGAGCTCGCTGATCTTGTAAAAGCATTGGAAGAGGAATTCGGTGTATCCGCTGCTGCTGCAACAGTTGCAGTTGCTGCTCCCGCTGCAGGCGGAGCTGCTGAAGAAAAATCTGAATTCGACGTTATTTTGGTTGAAGCAGGTGCTTCTAAAACAGGCGTTATCAAAGCAGTTAAAGAAATCACAGGTCTTGGTCTTAAAGAATCTAAAGACATCGTTGATGGTGCTCCCAAGGCTGTAAAAGAAGGCGTTTCCAAAGCTGACGCTGAAGAAATGAAGAAGAAATTAGAAGAAGCAGGCGCTAAAGTCGAGCTCAAATAATTTTATTTTTCTTTAAAAATCGTTTAAAAATGGCATCTTCTTTGCAGAGGATGCCATTTTTGTTTATGAAGTTTTATATATTTTAAAAAATATTGCAACAGTAAGGGCTATTTTTGATACCATTATTATGGAATCTTAATTTTAAGGAGTTTTATATGAAAAAATTAATCAGCATTTTACTTATAATAACAATGGTTTTTGCTTTAGCTTCTTGCGGCAAAGACAAACTCGCTAATGGTGATTTATCATCTATGGAAGAATCTTCATCTGTTTTGGAGGAAGGTGCGTCAGAAGATATTATAGAGCCCTCTGAAGAAGAATCTTCCAAGGATGAAATTTATGAAGAGAGTGTGGCAGAATCTAAACCTGTGACTCAGTCAAAACCTGAATCTTCATCTTCGACAGAACCACCAATTCCAAAACCGGAATCTGAACCTCAGTCATCAGTTCCCTCAAAACCTTCAGTAACTGCTACAGATGTTTACAATGCACTTGATAAAGCTATTGTTTCCCGTCATAGTGGTGTAACTGCGGCGATTATGAATATGCCTATGGATGTTGATGATGCGGTATTAAAAGATGCATTCAACATTTCTGTTGATGATACAGTAGGTTATAAAGGTGTTTTTGCGGGCTCTATGACAAACTGTGACATTATGATAGTTGTTGAAGCGAAAGACGGTAAAAAGGATGCAATAAAAAAGGCGTTGGAAGCAAAGCTTGACGCACAGAAACAACAATTTGAGCATTATGGCGTAATGGGAAACATTGAACGTCTTGAAGCTGCCAAAATAGTTGAAAAAGGTAATTTTGTTGCATTATTGTTGGTTGGCGTTATGGACGAAACTGAAGAAAGCTATGATTGTGCAGGCGATGTAGCTGCAGCAAGTAATGCATTTTCAAACATATTAAAATAAAAAATAGTGGTGCAGATTTCCTAAGGAAATTATGCATCACTATTTTTAATATCTGTGTTAAGAGATTATAATTTTATTTTTGAAGTTTTATATATTCTCTTGGCGATAAACCTTTTATCTTCTTAAAAACTCTCGAAAAATAAAAAGGGTCAGTAAAGCCGACGGAATTGGCAACTTCACCTATTGATAGATTCCCATATTTTAAAAGACTGCAGGATTCATTTATCCTATATTTCATTAAAAAATTTATCGGAGACATATCAAGCTCAGTAGAAAAAACTCTGTAAAGGTGACTTGGGCTTATGTTTATCGCTTTTGCTATATCAGAAATAGATAATTCGTTACTGAAATTATAACTTATATATTTTATAGCTTGTTTCAGATAAGATTTTGTACGGATTTCTTTTTGTGAGCTTTTATCTGAGTTTTCCATCAAAATTCCAAGAAATTGATACAAAAATCCTAACATTTTTGCCTCAGAAGCAGAGCTGTTTCCTCTCCGATTATAAATTTCCATTAAGAGTGTTGATAAATTTTCATTAGCAATTTTAATTACTCTGTTTCCCGAAGAAAAAGGTGTCAGATTTATAAGACGATGTGCTTCAGTACCATTAAATCCTACCCAATAATATTCCCAGGGTTCGTCCTTATCAGAAACATAATATACAACTTCAGCAGGCTTTATAAGAAAAATAGAACCACTTTCCACTTTAAATTCTTCATTGGGGGTTTTTAAAAAACCACAACCCTCTTTGACATAATGAAGAAGATAATGGTCCCGTATGCCGGGCCCCCAGGAATATTCCGGTTCGCAACGTTGATATCCGACATTATAGATACTTAGTGAAAGATTTTCCTGATAAGAAGATTTATAAGAAAATTTAAAAGAGTTTTTATCCACAAAATCCCACCTTATCGCATTTGATATATTTATTTTAGCTTAAAAAAATATAAAAAGCAAGAAAAATCCATATTTTTGATATTTTAAAAGTATTGTTTTTTCCTTTGTTATGGTGTATTCTTAATTTGTAAAGATATGTAAGGAGATGGATTTATGCAATATCGTACTCTAAAACAGGAAATTTTAAATGGTGTAATTGATTCTACACTTATAAAGTTATATGGGGAAGAAAATCTTAAATTACAAAAAGAACGGTATCTTAAAGCTATTGATGAATTTGTAAAAATTTTTGGAGAAGACCGTGATATAAAGATTTATTCGGCGCCCGGTCGAACTGAGATTTTAGGAAATCATACTGACCATAATGGTGGCAGGGTTATCGCAGCAAGTGTAAATTTAGATGTTATCGCAGTTGTTGCAAAAAATGATACCAATACTGTAAATCTTAAATCCGAAGGGTACGATATGGATATTGTTTCTCTTGATGATTTAAGTGTTATAGAAGAAGAAAAGAATAAATCAGCTTCTTTAATAAGAGGCCTTGCAAAAAAAGTCACTGTTGAGGGATATAAAACAGGCGGATTTGATGCCTATACTACTTCAAATGTTTTAAAGGGTTCGGGCTTGAGTTCTTCTGCGGCATTTGAAGTGTTGGTTGGTACTATTTTTAATTATATTTTTAATGATGGTAAAATTTCTCCTGTGGAAATTGCAAAATATTCACAATTTGCTGAAAATGTTTATTTCGGTAAACCCTGTGGTCTTATGGACCAGATGGCTTCTTCGGTAGGCGGCATGATTACAATTGATTTTGAAGATAATGAAAATCCCATAATTGAAAAAATTGATTTTGATTTTCAGAAATTGGGTTGTGCTTTATGCATAGTTGATGCAGGAGATAATCACGCAGATTTGACAAACGAGTATGCTTCAATACCCGAAGAAATGAAAAAAGTTGCAGGGCTTTTTAATAAGCAAAAACTCAGAGGCGTTACTTTAAAGGAAATTACCGATAATGCAAAAGACATCAGTTTAAAATTCGGAGACAGAGCGTTACTTAGAGCATTGCATTTTGTTAAGGAAAATAAACGTGTAGGATATGCTGTTGATGCATTAAAAGCAAAAGATTATGATGCGTTTTTATCATTTGTAAATGAATCCGGAAATTCCTCTTTCAGATATTTACAGAATGTTTATGCAAATATAAATCCTTATGAGCAGGGGCTTTCCGTTTCACTTTTTATAGCTGAGGAATTTTTAAACGGAAAGGGTGCTTGTCGCGTTCATGGCGGCGGCTTCGGTGGTACTTCACAGAATTTTGTCCCACTTGATATGGCCCAAGATTTTAAAAATCTTATTGAAAATGTTTTGGGAGAAGGTTGTTGCCACACTCTTTTTGTACGCCCTGTTGGAGCAATAGAAATTATTTAGGAGATAGTAAAAATGGCTGAACTTAGATATAATCTACTTATAAGAGACTGGACTATGGTGGCTTCCCATAGGCAAAATCGTCCACAGATGCCAAAAGATTGGTGCCCTTTTTGTCCGGGATCAGGGAAGGTCCCTGATGAAGGGTTCGATGTTTTAAGATATCCTAATGATTTTCCGGCATTATCACAAAATCCCCCCAAGGAGGACGATGTTGCTACTGATTTATTTAAAGTGCGTCCTGCTTACGGAAAATGTGAGGTGTTACTTTATTCTGATAGCCATACTGCTTACCTAAAGGATCTTACTGATGAACATTCGCATAAATTGGCAAAGCTTTGGAAAGAGTGTTTTTCAGATTTCAGTGCTGATGAAAAAATCAAATATGTTTATATTTTCGAAAATCGTGGAGATGTTGTAGGTGTTACTATGCCTCATCCTCACGGTCAGGTGTATGGATATTCTTTTATTCCTAAACGTTTAAAAGAAGAAGTCGCCTCTGCTAAAGAGTTTAAAGAAGAAAACGGAAAGTGCCTTTTTTGTGCTTTAATGGAGGAAGAAATAAAGGACGGAAGAAGAATAATTTTTGAAAATGAGCATTTTATCGTATATCTTCCGTTTTTTGAAGCTGTTACTTATGGTGTGCAGGTAACTTCAAAACGTCATGTTACAAATATTATGGATATGACTGAGGAGGAACTCTTTTTATTAGGTGAGATTGTACGTGATTGTGCAGGAATGTATGATAATCTTTTTGACTGTCCATTCCCTTATATGATGTGTATGCATAATGCACCTTCAAATGATGGTGATCATTCAGAGTTCCATTTTCATATTGAATATTATCCTCCGATGCGTTCTGCAGAAAAACAACAATTTTTCGCTTCGTCGGAGACGGGTGCATGGGCTTGGTGTAATCCGACTTGTCCCGAAGAAAAAGCAGAAGAATTAAGAAATGCTTATAAAAAGTACATACAGACAAAATAAAAAAAGCTGTAGCATTTTGCTACAGCTTTTTTATTTTAGAAATGGATTTTTTCTTCAATATAAGAAACTAATTCATCAATAGGAAGACGAATTTGTTCCATAGTATCGCGGTCTCTTATAGTAACAGAATTGTTTTTGAGAGAATCAAAATCAAAGGTTACACAGAAAGGAGTACCGATTTCGTCCTGACGACGATAACGTTTTCCGATAGCACCTGCGTCATCAAAGTCAGTCATAAAGTGGTCAGAA
The DNA here is from genome assembly GCA_045645505.1 of Fumia sp. Lineage (GTDB taxonomy): Bacteria > Bacillota > Clostridia > Oscillospirales > Ruminococcaceae > Fumia. Next base: position 13,476 of record JAZRIW010000024.1, on the reverse strand, counting down.
AGTAAAGCGTAAACTTTTTCAGCTTCTGCAGAGAGCTTCTTTGAAAGTGGTAAAACTGCAACTTTGAAAGGAGCCAAAGCAGGATGAAGATGCATAACAGTTCTTTCTGTTCCGTCTTCAAGCTGTTCAATATCAAAAGCTTCACAAAGGAATGCCAAAGCCACACGGTCAGCACCCAAGGAAGGTTCTACAACATAAGGAATATAGTGTTCGTTGCTTTCCTGGTCAAAATATTCCATAGATTTTGTTGAATGATTCTGGTGTTGTGTCAAGTCAAAATCAGTTCTGTCTGCAATACCCCAAAGTTCGCCCCAACCAAACGGGAATAAAAACTCAATATCGGTTGTTGCATTGGAATAGTGTGAAAGTTCTTCTTTTTCATGGTCGCGAAGCTTGATGTTTTCTTCTTTGATACCGAGAGATAAAAGCCAGTTTTTGCAAAAATCTTTCCAATAAGCAAACCATTCAAGGTCAGTACCGGGTTTGCAGAAAAATTCAAGCTCCATCTGTTCAAATTCACGTGTACGGAAGGTGAAGTTACCGGGAGTGATTTCGTTACGGAAGGATTTACCTACCTGTCCGATACCAAAGGGAATTTTTTTACGGGTTGTACGTTGAACGCTGGGGAAGTTTACGAAGATACCCTGTGCAGTTTCGGGACGAAGATAGATTTCGTTTTTAGCATCTTCTGTAACTCCCTGATATGTTTTAAACATAAGATTGAATTTACGGATATCAGTAAAGTTCTTTTTACCGCAGTTAGGACATTTTACGTCATTTTCTTCGATGAATTTCATCATCTGTTCATCGCTCCAGCCATTGGGAACAGTACCTGTCTGGTCTTCAATAAGCTGGTCAGCACGATGACGTGTTTTACATTCTTTACAATCCATAAGAGGGTCTGAGAATCCGCCAACATGGCCAGAAGCTACCCATACCTGAGGGTTCATAAGAAGCGCTGCATCTATTCCTACGTTATAAGGACTCTGCTGGATAAATTTTTTCCACCAGGCACGTTTAACATTATTTTTAAACTCAACACCGATAGGGCCATAATCCCATGTGTTGGAAAGTCCGCCGTAAATTTCACTACCGGGATAGACAAAACCTCTGCCTTTACAGAGATTAACAATTTGAGCCATAGTTTTTTCGCTGTTTTTAAGCATTTAAAATTACCTCCGAAATAATTTTACGTTACCTTTTATTCTAAATAAAAATTGATAATAAGTCAAGATTTTTTCTCAATAAACCCCATAAAAATACATTTTTCTAGAAAAATAAGGTTTTTCTTTACCTTATAGATAAAATATGATATAATCTTATTAAGAAAAGAAAGGATGAATAGTATGAAATTTTTAAAAAGAATGTTAGCTTCTCTATTGATTTTTACTGTTTTTTCAGGGGCTTTTTGCATTACAGCTTTTGCAAGCAGCAGTTCAAATACAATTTCATCATCAAAATTTGATACAAAAATTTATAATATACTTTTAAAAATGGCGGACTTAAACGGAGACAGTGCATTGACTCAGGATGAGCTTAATGGCATTACAAGGCTTGATTTGACCAATAAGGGGCTTACGTCCTTAAAGGGTATTTCTTATGTGAGAAGACTTGTTTACCTTGATGTTTCAAATAATTCTCTTAAAGATACTACATATCTTGATGATTTGACAAAACTGCAATATTTAAATCTTTCTTACAATCAGATTTCTTCTATTGAAGAGCTTGAAAATTTAAGCAAACTTACAGAACTTAATTTAAGTCATAATAACATTTCTGATGCAGAAGCGTTGTCGGAACTTCCATATATTGTAAATCTTGATATGAGTTTTAATGATATAAATCTTATTTCAGATTTTTCAAGGCTTGAAACACTTGAGAGTCTTGTGCTTGATAATAACAGTATCGTGAGACTTGGCACTTTTCCTTCAGGCCTTGAATATTTAAGTTTAAGAGGTAATGCAATATCTTCTACCGAAGAACTTAAAAGACTCAGAAAGCTTAAATATCTTGATTTGAGCAAAAATAATATTGCTGACACTTCGGGACTTCAAAATCTTTCAAAGCTTGAAACTCTGTATCTTGACGAGAATAAAATTACAGATTTAAGCTATATGCCGGATATTAAAGATGGTACTGTCAATGTAGCTTATAACTATATTGATACTAATAATTCTGTTCAAAAGGATTTAATTAAAAGCTTGAATTTCTATAATAAATTTTCTATTATTCCGCAATATGTAAAAGGCTGGCAAAAAGATGGAGATTATTACTATTACTTTTTAGACTCAGAAGGCACTTATGCAATAGGTACACATACTATCGACGGTAAAAGTTACACCTTTGATAATGATGGTCGTTGGTCTGAAAATGGAGAGACACAGCCTGAAGAAAATGATCAGACACAACAGGAGAGTCCTGTAACAGGAGCCATTGAAAGTCCAAGCGGAAGTTGGGTTTTAAACAACGGAAATTATTATTTCAAGAAAAATGATGGTTCAAACGCGATCGGTTGGAATAAAATTGACGGTGATATTTATTATCTTGACCCGTCAACCGGTATAATGAAAACAGGTTGGTTAAATATAAATGGAAATTACTATTATCTGCATTCAAGCGGCAGACGCGTTACCGGTTGGCAGAAATATGATACTGCATGGTATTATTTGGATCCAACCACCGCTGTTATGCAGACAGGTTGGTTAGAGCTTAACGGAAAATGGTATTATCTTAAGAGCTGGGGCGGTATGGCTGTTAAATGGTGTCTTGACCGTAACACCTGGTATTATTTTAATGCAGACGGAAGTATGGTATCTGATTCATGGGTTGCGTCATATGATAAAACCACAAAACTTTATCTGAAACCTGATGGCGGTATGGCGGTGCGTTGGACAAAGGTTGGTGACGATTGGTATTATTTCGATAATGAAGGATATATGAAACGCAATTTCTGGATTGCAACATCGGATAAAAAGACATGGTGTTATTTGAAAGATGACGGAATAATGGCAACTGGTTGGAACACTATTGACAATGCGACTTATTATATGCAGTCATCTAATGGATATTGCGTTATCGGTTGGAATAAAATTGATGGTAAGACCTATCATTTCAGTAAATACGGAAAGCTTGACAGAAATACCGTGATTGACGGGTATAAGGTTGATGAAAACGGAGTCTGGGTACAATAAAAATAAATAATTATAAAAGGTGTGAGTTTTAATGACTTAACACCTTTTATTTCTATATTAATCTTATTTATTTTAAAAAATCTTGTAATTCTTTAAAAATGGTATTATGATTAAGCATACTTATCACTCATTTAAATAAATAGTCAAAAAGCATAAAAAATTTTCTTTTATTTGGTAATATTGCACATTGAATGACTTAACTATGAATGTTATAATTATTATGAATTCGTGTGTAGCGAATGAAAAAAAGCTTTGTTTTTTTGAAAAGCGAAACACAACTGAGATCATTATATTTGTTAAAATATAATAATAAAAGCAAAAGGAGAAATCGAAATGGCAAACAAAATTTTAAAAATCGGTGTAATGGGTGCAGTAAGAGGAGACTTTGTTTTTTTAAGTGAAGAATATCTTTCTGATCAGATGAAAATAACAGCACTTTTGGAAACTAATCCCAAATCTATTGAAACTTTAAGAGAAAAATGCACAATAAGTGACGATGTTAAGATTTATACCGATTTTGATGAATTTCTTGATAGCGGCCTTGATGGTGTGGTACTTTGTAACTTCTTTAATGAGCATCATATCTATGCAATGAAGGCTATGGAAAAAGGTATTCCCGTACTTTCTGAAACTACTGCTGCTCCAAGCTTTGGCGATTGCGTTAAGCTTTTGGAATGTGCAGAAAGAACAAAATCAAAATATATGCTCGCTGCAAACTGTATTTACTTCAGAGTAGTTCAGGAAATGAAGAGAATTATTTCTGAGGGAAAATATGGCGATCCTGTATTTGCTGATGCAGAATATACTCATGGTTCACCTCCTCCTGAGATAGAGTCCTTGGACGGATATATCCCCGGTTGGGACGGAGACCTCGATATGGAAAACCTCCATTGGAGAAATACACTTCCCCGTTGCTATTACAATATGCACGACTTGGGACCTATGCTTTATGTTTTTGATAAATTCCCCAAGAAAGTTGTAGCTAAACCTGTAGTAACAAAAACATCAAAGAAAACACTTGTAAACCATGATAAGGGTTATGTGCTTGTTGAATTGGAAGATGGTTCTGTTATCAACTATTCCGGTGCTTCAAGTGTAGGTTGTGTAGGTAAATGGTACAGAGCTGTTTGTAAAAATGGTGTTGTTGAATCTGTTCGTTTCAATATGGAAGAAGATAAGATTTTAGAGAATGTATATGCTGAACCTAAAATCCGTGATCTTAACTGGGATGTCCTTTCCATCTTGAATGAAGAAGAAAAGATTAAATATGACTGCACAAAAGCTGACGTTTCTAATATTCCTCACCACGGAATAGACTTGTTCTTGATGTTACACTTCCTTAAATATATCCGCGGTGAAGCAGAACCTGCTATTGATGTTTACAAGGCAGTAGCACTTTCAGCTACAGGTATCACTGCTTGGTACAGTGCACTCACAGGAAGTAAAGAACTTGAAATCCCTGATCTCCGTAAGAAAGAAGACAGAGAAAAGGTTAGAAATGACTTCCGTCAACCTTTTGCAAAGAAATATTCAGATCTTGAGATTCCTTGTGTTATTAATGAGGAAAACAAGAATTTTGACATCGGATTTTAATTTTTGATTGAGTGTATCCGAATTATATTAAATTTAGCCCTAAAATAAGTTGATTTTCCCCGTATATTTATTATAGCTTTTATGATATAATATAAATATACGGGGAATTTTTAATTTCAGATAAGAGAGTGGGTTTTTATGTCACATATAATAAAATTTGATAATTGCTATAATAATTGGGCAAATGCGTTGCCTGTAGGAAATGGCGTTTTTGGCGCAATGGCTTTTTATGAGGACGGGATTTTAAATATTCCGGTTAATCATTATGAAGTTTATTATAATATCGACAGTGCAGTTTTGCCTGAGGATATTTTAAAAAGTACACCGGAGGGTGATATTGAAAAAGGTAAGCTTAATCAGCAGGAAATGCTTGATATAGCTATTGAAAATCAGCCTGTTGGCGATGAAACTTTTTTACAGTACAGAAGTGACAGGTCACAGCTTAAGAATAAGTATTCAATAGCAAATCTTTCAAATACTCATCCTGTTACAGGTGAACTTGCTTTTAATTTTGATGAAAGACTTAAAGACGGTAAAAGTTCACTTTCTTTGGATATTGAAGGCGCAAGAATAGATTTTTCCCTTGAAAAAGATGAATTTTCAGTTGAAATCAGTATCATAACTGCAAGATGTGATGCAATTATCATAAGTGTTAAAGAAAGTCATTCTTCTCTCATAAGTTCAGTTGATATTAAGCATTTGACCGAGAGAGGTGCTCGTGCTCCGAAGATAGATTTTTCATCTGATAAAAACACTGTTTCTTATAATGTGTGTGATATGTTAGGCGAAAAAGAGTTTAAGTATGCGGGGGCACTTCGCTTAAAAGATGCAGAACTTAAAGCTGAATTTTGTGACAGAAAAGCCAATATCAAACCAATCCCACAGAAAAATGAATATGAACTTATTTTTTCGGTTTTTACAGACTTCAGATATGAAAATCTTCCGGATTATGATGAGATTAAAAAATTTGAAGATACTCAAAAACTTAGAGAAGAACATAAAAAGTATTGGGATGAATTTTATAAAAGAGCAAATATTTCTATTCCGGACAAGTTTTTAGAGAAACTGTGGTATGTGAATCAGTATGCTTTGGATTCTTGTTCCGGAAGAGATGGAATAATGAAACATCATGCATGTGGACTTAACGGACTTTGGGACATCAGACGTCCTACACTCTGGGGAAGTCTCTGGTATTGGGATGTAAATATTCAGGCTTCATTTGCAGGGGTATTTTCTTCAAACAGGCTTGAGCTTGGAAAGGTCTTTTCGGACGGACTTAATTCCTATAAGGAACTGGCTGAAAGATTTGCAAAAGATGTTCATGGCTTAAATGGTGTTTCAATTGACTATCCATACACAAATTATTTTTGTGTATGGCCTTGGTGCGCACAATATTTGTGGTTTCAGTATGAATACTCATTAGATAAAGAATATCTTAAAAATGATGCATATCCTCTGTTTATCGAGCTTTGCAGATTTACAATTGAGCTGTTTCATTGGGACGAGGAAAGAAAATGTTATTATGTTTTTCCAGATGTTTCACCTGAGCAGGGACCATGGTCACATAATACAGTTTCTACTATTGCGTCAGTTAAATATATGCTTAAATTCACACTCGAGAGTGCTGAGATTTTAGGTGATAATAATCCTATTTTAAAAGATATAAAAAACTTATATGAAAATTTACCTCAGTATCCTACTTGTGAAGATACTACATACGGAAGAAGGATGCGTGATTCCGAAGATGCACTTGATAATCTTTGGATAAGACACCCTGGTATGCTTATGCCGATTTTTCCGATAGGTGAAATTGATATTGAAAGTGATGAAGAGTCAAGAGAACTTATCAGTAATACGATAAATTATCTTGAAGATAATTGTGAAATAGGTGTTTTCCAATGCAGTTGGATATCTGCTGCCGCTTCAAGACTTGGTGACGGACAGCGTGCTTTGCGTTTGCTTTATGAAAGAGGAATTGACCATTTGCTTCGTTCAAATGGACTTACCGCTGAGGCAAATGACAGGTTTATGAACTATTGTCTTACAACAAGGCAACCACTTTATTATCCATGTATGATGGAATTTACAGGCGAGATGCTTGCTGCAGTAAATGAGATGCTTCTGCAGTCGCAAAATCATATAATAAGGGTTTTCCCTGCAATGCCTGATGGCTCTTGTGGTTATGACAGAGCACACAGACACGGGTTCAGATTTACTGAATGTATGGACAGATATCCTGAATATGAAAAATGGTCTGATGTTAAGTTTACAAATATGCTTGCAAAAGGTGCATTTGAAATAAGTGCGGAACTTAAAGACGGAAAGGTTAAATCTGTAGAGATACTGAGCCATAGAGGAAATACAGTAAGAATTACAACTCCTACGGGATTTGACGGATTTAAAGTTTTCTGTGAAGGAAAAGAAATCAAATCTATTTATAAAGACTTTATTTTAAGCTTTGATACTGAAAAAGGTAAGGAATATGTTATCAGTAAAGGTGAAGAAGAAAAAATCTTTATAGCTGATTGTGATGATGGCGGAATTTTATCAAGAACTGCATGCACAGGCAGAAGAATTTTTATAGGTGAAGATGAAAAAACCGCTACAATAAAAGAAATTGATGATTTTATTCGTGACTGGTATTATGGTAATGTACGAATGGAAAATCATACTGTGTATAAATTTGATATAACTGAAAATCAGAATAAGGATTATAGTAAATCTCTTAAAAGACAAGCACTCACCGCAGAACCTGGTATGTGTATGTTGTTTACTCCTTTTACTACCATAGGCAATGAAGAATATACTGATTATATTGGCTATGGCTTTGATGGTAAGGATATAAAAATTAAAAAGAGTGATTCATCAGATGCGCTTTTAAGTGATTATGCAACCAGTGAAAATGATTCTCTCTTTTCTATGGATTTACCGAGAGGAAAATATGAAGCCCTTTTTGTTTTCGGTGGTGATGATAGTGACACCAGCATTAAACTGGAAGGGGAAAATGGTTATAAATATGAAAAATATCTGAAAAAAGGTGAATATTCAGCTACAGTTATTCCTTTCAGACATGAACGTGACGGAAAAGCTTCTATTCGTGTGTCAAGTGAAAAAGGAAAGAACTGGAAGATAAATGCGGTATTTATCAATATGGTAAAAGGTTATGGATTTTAATTTGAAAATTGAGGGGGAATAATCTTGTTTAAAAAATGGGGAAGGATTTTAAAATCAGGACTTTCATATATGTTGGTAGCTGCTTTATCAGTTACATATATTCCTGATTTTTCAGCTTCGGAAGTTTTGATTACTCAAACAGACTATGTGTGTATTTCACAAGGTTGTGACTATAAAGCTTCCGTAGAATCCACTGAAGATTATCCTGACAGTACAGGAAAAGAGATGACTGATGGCAAAATCGGAACAGATGACTTTTTTAATCCCGCCTGGGCAGGATATATGACAGGTAGGATGGATATTGTTCTGGATCTTGGTGAAGTTAAAAGCTTCAGGGGTGGAAAAGCATACTACTACTGTGGAGGTGGTGGTATCTCCGGCCCTGAAAATCTTTCCATCTCTTATTCAGTAGATAAAATGGAGTGGTTTGATTTTCTTTCTACCAATAATCCCGAGGGAAATCATGGTGGATACCATTATAAAGTAGAGGAAATTGCACTTGAATCTGATGTAGCAGTTGAAGCCAGATATGTAAAATTTACAAGTTATCGTAAGAATGGTAACGGTTGGCTGTTTATTTCTGATGTGCAGGTGTTTGGCGATGTTCCGTCAAATCCTAAAACTCCTGTAATAACAGAAGATGAATACTACACTTCAAATATTGTTGTCAGAGAAACAGAATCTTTCAGTTTGGAGGTTTCTGCAGAGTCTGGTGATACTGGTGTGCTTTCGTATCAATGGTATGAAAATGATATTCCTGTTGGTACAAACAGCAATAAACTCACTGTTGATAATATATCCTTAGATGATGACGAAAATGTATATTATGTAGAAGTAACCAATACACTTAACGGTATGACTGCTACAGGGAAAAGTAAAACTTGTACTATTACGGTTGTATCTCAAAGTTTGAATGCTGAGATGCCTTCAATCAATATTAATTTGCCTGAAACAAAAACAGAAACTGCAAACAATGATCTTGCTTTAGAAGTATCAGCTTTTGTTTCAGACGGAGGTCAGCTTTCATATCAATGGTATAAAAACGATGAAAAAATTATTGGTGCTACCGGCAGTACATATATTATACCTGATTGTATTGTAGATGATAGCGGAAAATATAAAGTTGTTGTTACCAATACAAACAATACAATTAAGAGAAGGATTACAAGCGTTGAATGTGATGTGATTGTGGAGCCTTATATTGGAGATAATCTTATTGCAGGTGTTTCATACGATACAAATTTAATTGATGATGATTACAGTAATGGTTATGAGGATTTTAACCATTCAAAGCTTACAGATGGTGTATCGGCTGATTTATGGAATGGAGAAAATGTAGGTTTTGGATCTGAAGGTATAAACCTTACCTTTGTTTTAGATAAAGAAATAAGCTTCAAAGAGATTAATTATACTCTATTTAAAAAAGCTTCAGAAAATGTTTCTGTTCCTAAATTTATGCAGATAGAAATTTATAAGGATTTTAAATGGGTTACAATCTTTAAAGGTGAAATCAATGCAAACGAAGATAAAAATGATTTTATTTTTCTGACTAAAGATTTAAGTACCATTAAAACAACTGCATTGAAATTTTCTTTTGCAGATTATAGCGGATCATTTTTTATAGATGAAATTGAAGTTTTCGAAGAAAAAACGGGTGTTACTCCTACTAATGATTTAGTTGCTTTAGGCGCTAATAATCTGGCGCAGGGCTTAAGCTATGAAAAGAGTGCAAATGCAGCTTCTGCATATCCTGATACCGGGAATAAAGAACTTACCGATGGAATAATAGGTACAAATAATATGTTTTCTTCCGCTTTTTCAGGATATAATGGCGGAACCGAGGTTTCCTTTATTTTTGATTTAGGTTATGGAGCTACATTTGAAGCATTTAATTTTACCGCTGTGCAGGAAAGAGGCCCAGGCGTTTATCTGCCGAAAAGCTATAAATTTGAAATTTCAGACGACAAGGAAAATTGGGAATTAGCAGGTTCAGGTGTTATTGAAATTGATATGACCAATAAGGTTTTCAAAACCTATAGCCATATTTTTGCAAAACCGATAGTGAGTCGTTATGCTAAAGTAACCATCGGCTATGGAAACTGGGTATTTTTAAGCGAAATTGAAATTTTAAAGAGTGCTTCTGCAATTGCAGAAGCAGATGAAAATGTTCTGTCACGAGGTAAAACTTATACTTCTGATAACTTAGCTTCTGCTGATTACCCTGATAATATTAATATTTTAAAACTTACCGATGGTCATTCTTATTCTTCGGATAAGAGAAGCAGTACTTGGGTAGGTTTTGAAGGAAATACTGAGTTTGTTCTTGATTTGGGTGAATCAAAGGATTTTGAACAGGTTACAGCCCGTTTTTATAAGGATAATTTACCTGATTCGGTAAGTGTTGAAGTTTCTGATGATAAGTTAAGCTGGAATAATTTAGGTGAATCTATAGTTTCTTCTGCTGACTTTAATATGGTTGTTCCTGTAAATTCAAAAGGAAGATATGTTAAGTTTATTATAAATGATACTGATACATTTTTAGTAGATGAGTTGTGCGTTTTGGCGGTACAAGCTGTGTTTGCCGAGAAAGAGCCCGAAGAGTTTTATAAAGACAGCAACAATCTTGCACTGGATATGCCTTATAAAACTTCATGGGATGCAAATGAAAGTTATACCGATAAAGATAAGAAAGAACTTACTGACGGTATCCGCGGCACTTACTTATATACCGATGAAAACTGGGCCGGATATGACGAAAAGAAAGACGAAAGATTTTCTGTTACTGTTGATTTAGGTGAAGTCAAATCCTTTGAACAGATAAGTATTGGTATGCTTAAATCACAAAGCAGTACCTTTAAAATTAAATATCCGATTGAGATTTTAATTGAAGTTTCTGATGATGGCGATAATTTTGATGTGCTTGTTGACGAAATTACCGACTATTATGTTGGCACCGGAATCAAGCGTGAAAATTATTTATTTAAAGATTCTGCAAGATTTATCCGTTTTACGTTTAATCAGGATGGAATTCTTTTCCTTGATGAAATAGCGGTTTATGAAAATGAAGTTCCGGGCCTTGATTATGAACTTACACCAGATAATGGTGCAACTCTTAATTTAGCACGCGGAAAGGAATATACAGTTTCCCGTTCTGCTGATTATCGTCAGGTTGCAGGAATTTTGACAGACGGTTTATCTGGTGATACAGGTTCTGTTTTTGATAAAAACTGGACAGGATTTAAAAAGAACAGTAATGCCGCTTTAAATAATATTGAAGTGGAATTTGATTTAGGCGACAAGTATTCTGTCAGTGATGTTTTGATTTCAAGCTTAAATTCTGATTCCAAGAAAGTAGAAACTCCTAAAAATATCAAAGTTTTTGCTTCAAATGATGGAAATGCCTGGGCGCAGATTGGTGTTGTTTCGGATAATAGCACTCAGGGTGCGGTTAACCTTTCCTGGAATGCCGAAATTGATGGAATCACAGGCTATCCTGATGCCAAAATGATTTATACAAGATATTTAAAAATTTCTTTTGATACTCCTGATACTAGTGATACGCAGGCTTATTTAGATGAAATTAAAATTTTGGGTAAACGTGGCAGATGCAGTGATGCTACAGAAATTACAGTGGAAAATGTTGAGTACAATCTGGCACTCGGTAAATCTTATGTAATTTCTCCTACACATATAAATGATCAGTTTGACTATGAAGGCACAAAATTAACAGATGGTATTGACGGTACAAATGATCCTGCCGATCCCGCGTGGGTTCTTTTGACTTCCACCGATTCTGTTACAGGCATCGCAGCTGATAAAGTGCGTTTACAGTCTATAGTGTTTGATTTGGGCGAAACTAAATCTGTTACAAAAATAGAAGCTAAGTTTTTAGCAAGAGGTTATGGAACCAATGTAGCTACAGAATACCCTTGGAATGTTTGGACTTACGCTTCAGATGATGGCGTTAATTGGTTTAAACTTTCCGATAAAGACTGGGATTTAGGCCGTGTATGGTCAAGTTCGATAATTAAACTTGGTTGGCGTTCAAACACAAAGAATAAAGATTATATTCCTGATGCTACTGCTATCAGAGCGAGATATATCAGAGTGGATGCTGAGCTTGTCCGCAAAGCAATGATTGACGAAGTAAAGATTTTTGGATATGACGGAATCATTGATGGCGCTGTTAATATCGATGAAAATAACACAAGATTCTTAGGCGATCCTGCTGATATTCATGATCCTGACAGCCATGGACGTGATTATTTAAAACCCGGTCCTGATACTGCCGGCATACATGATACTCTTCTTATTTATAATCAGTATTCTGAATATACTGCAAATGGTGATCGTGCATGGACAGCTGAAAAATTCCGCCCGTTAATTACTTATGTAGGCACCGATGGTAAGGTTAAAGATACTTTATTCGACGGAGTTTGTTTCCTTGCGATTTATGCAGCTTCAGGAAGAGCATTTAATGGTGCAGGTTATGAACCTATTCAGTTTAGTGACTGGCAATGGTATCTGGACAGAACTTTTAAAGAAGGTGGCGACCTTGATGAACTTAACAAGGCTGCAAAACGCGCTTCTGAAGAACTGGGTGATCCTGATTATAAAATAAAACTTACTATTATGTACCCCGGTATTGATGTAAATAAAACACCTACAAACTTTGGACCGATTGATGGCAAATACTATAACCTCACAAAAACTGCAGATTGGAAATTTGTTACTGATTGGTGGTTTGATGAAGTATTAAGACGTTTTAATGAAGGCGGTTATGACTACGTTGATTTTGTAGGATATTATTATTTCAACGAGGACGTAGGATTTGAGACCAAGTATATTACTTATGCTTCAGATAAATCTCATGAATTGGGCTATAAATTATTCTGGATTCCTTATAACTCTGCAAATGGTATTTTATGGTCAAGAGACGTAGGGTTTGATGTAACTGCAAGACAGCCCAGCCATTTCTTTGGTGAGGGCGGTGCACCTGCAAGTAATTCGGCTTTAGACAGAGATTATATGGATCAGATTGCATATCTTTGTCATTATGGACAAACCGGTCTTGAGATGGAACTTGATGGACGTATTGCTTCGGATATTGTAAGATATAACTTGGGACTTGACTATTTCAATGGTGCTTATGATAATGGTATGGACGGTATGAACTGTTATCGTGCATGGTATGTTGGCGGTTCGGAAATGTATGATTATGCAATTTCCACCCAACCCGATGTTCGTAATATGTATGAATACACATATCAGCTTATGGAAGGCACATACACACCTAAAGAGTATCTCACAGAATTCAGTAAAGCTACTATCGAAAATAAGACTTTTGATAGTAACTTTGAAATTCAGAGTACACCTTCAGCAGGCTCTACAGGCGGTGGCGGAGCATATAAAGAACCTGATAACAGTGTTGTAGCTCCCGAAACAGCAAAACCCTCAGATGAAGGATACACCTGGTTTACAGGTACAAACGGATATAAACTTAAAGACAGCGAAGGCA
>JAZRIW010000023.1:0-7101 GCA_045645505.1 Fumia sp. | reverse complement strand
TTACCTGCCTTGAATGTAGATGTATTTTCATAAGCTACACTGTTTTCACCATTAAATGCAAGCATAAGAGCGATATCACCTACATCATTTGCCTGCTGTACAAGAGTACTTACAGTAAGAATGTCAGAGAGGACAATATCTTCTCCGTTCTTAGTCTTACCTTTGTTCTCGTTAACAATGTTCATATTGGCTGTATATTTCAACGCCAAAGAACCTTTGTTTTCAATCTTGAGAGCTACAACCTCTGTGTGTCCTGGCTCCCAAAAACCTTTTTTGAACAAATCTGTTGCACCATCAAGGGGTGCCCAGTTTTCACCATCAAGTGTGTACTGAACTTCAACGTCCAGATTACCTGAGGTGATTACATTACTACCGGTAGCAGCTGAGTCTGTAAACCACGCAAATGTGGTTCCGAGAAACATTGCGAAACAGAGCAAGAGTGATATGCTACTTGCAAGCAATGATCTCTTTGTTAATTTGCTATTCGTCATTTTTTACCTCCTAATAATTTATTTTCGTTAGACGAATATATATAAACAGTTTTTTGCTGTCTATATTTTAATAATAGATTATTTTTCGTAATCGAAAGCAGTAACAGTAATTTGTTCTGTTTCCACACTAAACCAAATTAAATTGTTGATTGTGTTTTGGATTCTTTGAACCCGCTTCCGTCATAACCTTTTCAAAATATCCATTACCGTTCAAAATTGTCTTGCTCGTAAGAACTTTGTGTTGCCGTAAGAATAAGGTCAACAGTAATTTCTTTCCCCTGATACTCATCTGAAGCATTATCGGGCATATGTACTTCGATAGCAAAATAATTTTTATCATCTTTATTATTAAGTTTTCCATTCGCAATAGGGATTTTTTTGAGGGCTTCAAGTTTACCTGTTTGACTGTTCTTAATTTTTTGCGTTTCTGTTAAGTTTGCTTCTTTTCCATCTAATATCTTATATTCAAGAGCACCCGAAAGCCCTTTATCATCAATATCAAGCCTTACGTCATATTTAAGTGCAAGACTTCCAATATTTTCAACAGCCAGATAAACAATTTCCGTTTTGCCTGGCTCCCAGTTTACAGGCTTACCTCCATTTGCTTCAACAAAAATATCTCCCCTACCTTTTGCGATTGAAACATATTCATCTTCATTCGATTTATACATTAAAAGGTCAATGTCTAAGTTGCCGGACAAAATACGATTGTCGGAGCTTGAAACACTATCGGTAAACCAGGCAAATGTTGTTCCTAAAAGCATAGCACAACTTAAAAACAAAGAGATTAAACTACCAACAAACGTTGCTTTAGTTGCATTGAATTTTGCCATTTTTGACCCCCTAAGCATTATCTAAAGGTGTTTCTTCTTGTTTTAAGAGTTGTTCTTTTAACGCCTGTAATTCTTTCATCATTTCAACAGCTTGTTTGCGCTCTTCTTCAATTTTTTCTCTTTCTATCGTCAGTTCTGCCAGTTGTTCCTTTTTATATCTTCTAAAAAGCTTTATACACATAAGTCCTTGATATAAAATCAAAAGCAAGAACGGAATGAAAATGCAAAGAAGATATCCGATAGGCTCTTTGAGGAACAGGAAGAAAGCACCCACATTAGGGAGCTTTCCAACATACTTACCTAAAACTAATGAATATTCAACCGGAACTTCATCGTCAACGCCTGTTGTTGTACCATATGTAATAAAAGCAGGTTCACCATTTGCATTTGTTATTTTTTGACGAATTTTATGGGTAACTATTTCACCGTAATATTCTTCGCTTTGTGAAACAAATGCAATAATATCGCCTTCCTTGAGGGTGTTGGGATCCACATTTTTTGTGAAAACGATATCTCCTGCATCAAAATCTGTTGCACTCATTGAGTCAGTTCTTACTGTAAATGCTTTAAAACCAAACAAATTTCTGTTGTTCTGGTCAAACGTATTTACCGAAACGATTGTAAATATCATCATAGCAACAGCTATTGCAAAAATAGTCCATACTAAAACACTTTTTATTATATTAAATGTTTTTTTCACTACATTATCGCTCCTTCTTAATCAAATTCTTTATTAGGATTATTCTTTTCCTGTGTTGCTACAGCGCACATATCAAAAGACATACTCAAGTTTTGTGTTTCATTTCCACTATCTTCAGGATAATGAAATTCTGCCGTAAGAATTCGTCTTTCATTTATCAAAAGTTTTTCACTATGGCAGTTCTCTCTTATAAGGTCTTCTGCTTTACCGTCATACAACTTGGCACCGGTTTCTTTATCAACAATTTTTACATCTAAAACCTTTTCAAGTCCGCCATTTACATTGTCAAAATAAATCTTATAATATACCGAATCTGAACTTTCATTTTCAATAAAAAAATCTTTTATTACTGTCATACCTGGTTCAAACAGAAATTCACCTTGCTTAATAATCGGGGCGTCATCGTTTAGATTTATATTAACTGTTCCGGTTTTAAAGATATTTTTGTCAAGATTTACGGTATAACGCACCAAAGCAAACGTAGTAATGCACAAGCATATTGCAAGAATTACGATTATCACTATACAGGCAGTAAGCTTTTTCATAATCGGATTTCTTTCTTGCTTTGTTTCTCTTTTCCTCTTCTTAAAAAATGTAAACAGAAAAATAACAAAAAGAGATATACATATTAATACAATCCATAAAATTGGATTTGTGGAATCCCCTGTTTTTGGGGGATTTATAAGTTCTCCAGTAGGTCTCTGGGCATCTTTCGAAGTTGTACTTTCACCTTCTGGACGCTGTGCATTATCCGTTGGCAAATCTGATGGTTCATTTTCGTCAGGGGGTATCACAGGTTTATCTTCACCACTAGGGGGGATAATAGGCTTTATTGTTCCTCCACCTCCAGAATATCCTTCGTCTGAAGTATATACCCACCATTCAAAATCGGCAACCAATTCTTTATTCTGATAATCGTTATCTACACTTTTATCAAGATAAACCGAAATCACGTATTTCAAATCTTCAGTTCTGTTTACTGCCGATAATGAATGCTCCAAATCAGGCATTTCCTTCATTACCCCATCATAAAGGAGTTGATTGTTGTCACCCATAACAACCTTGCACATTAAGACCTCTGCAAGCTTTTCGCCACTTCTTACATTGGCTTTAAAATATATCTTAATATCGCCATTATACGAAACTCTAATAGTATAAGTATTTGTTTCGCAATCTCCGGGAAACATACCGGTAACACTAAATGGGATACTATCCTCCGGATTATTTTTATATATCGACAAGACATTATCTTTTGCCGATACATTTATTACCATCACTTGTAACACTATCAAAAAAAATACAATTATCCTTAGTATTCCTCCGGTCAGGTATCTTTTCATATTTATCACCACATTTCATTTTAATTTAAAAAATATTGCTTATAAAATAATGAGAAATGTATGTACATATCTTAAAGTACAACACAGATGCACAAAATAACAACTTACCTTAAAAGTTGAAAATCTATCTAAAAAATCTGCCCATCAATGGAATATAACTCAAATACAAATACTTTAATTTTCTTTTCCAATATAAGTACTCTTCTTCCTCAAATGAACGTGCCATTTCCATTTTTATGTAATTCCGTTCTTTCTTAAATGGAATATATAAATTTATAAAGAATGCAAGAATCAAAAAAAACACGATAATTATTACAAATATTACTACTAAAAAGCTATCATTTAATAATATGTCTATGATGTAGTCCAAAATTTTAGCTCACTTTCTATTAATGTTCAATATATATTTTTCTCACGATTCTCATGTACAGATTTTCAAGAAGCATTTGTGTCTTTTCTCCGTCATCCCATATAACATAATCAATTACAGATGCAATTATTGTGTAAATAAAAATCTCAGCTTGATGATGAGTGCATCCGAAAATACCCATAATCCTTTCCGCATACTTTTCGTAGAGAAGTCTGAAGTCCTTTGACTTATCTCTCATACGTTCACCGAAAACAGGACTGGTTGTAATCTGTATTGCAAGTCGAAGCTCATACTTACACTTTTCAACCTCGTCCAAGAGTGTATCGAAATACTTTCGCACATCATCTGTGTGATTAAGGGTAAAAGTGAAAAGTGCATCAACGACTTTTGATAATCCGTACTTTCCGGCACTTATCCATATATCGTCTTTGTTTTCAAACCAATGATACAAACTGCTTTGTGCAAGTTTTGTTTCTCTGCATAATTCCCCAATTGAAGCGTGTGCCAACCCTGTTGTGAGTAAGTATTGCCATGTGATTCTTATAATTTCTTTTTTTCTGTCAGGCAGATTATAAGTATCCATTTTTTCAACCCTTTCTTGAAATTCTTGTCCCATATTTCGGCAAAGTAATGTTCATTACAAAAGATGTTAAAAAAAATATGCCTTACAACATAATCGATATTATGTGGTGAATTATCGCCGAGTTCAATATTTACAGCGTACATATTATAGCATGTTCAGGAGTGTTTGTCAATGATTTACAGTTGTTATATAGAAAAATTATCAATATGCATTAAAAAAGACATAGCGAAACAGACCGGTTTAACAAAATTAACAATAACCGGTCTAAAAATTATGCACTTTCTTAGAAAAATATGTGTATTTCATATGGTAGTTTAGTTCCTTTTTGTGTCAATTTAATGATGCCTTGCAACATAATATCGATTATGTGAATTTGCCTTTCCACATAATATCGATTATGTGGTATTTTTATTTATAGACGTAAAAGTCCTAATTTTTGAATTTGTCTACGGTGTATTTCACCGGTTTCCATTGTATATATACGTGTGGTGTTTACGCTTGAATGTCCGAGAATGTCTGCAAGTCTTACAATGTCTTTTTGAAGTGTGTAAAAAGTGCGTGCGAAAAGATGCCTTAAATTATGTGGAAACACTTTATATTTAGATACTTTTGCACTTTCACAAAGTACCTTCATCATTTTCCATATAGTACTTCTGTCAAGTGGTTTTCCTGTTTTTGTTACAAAAACGGAGCCACTTGTTATTTTTTGGGTTTTCGCGTATTCTATGAGCATTCTGCAAAGCTCCTTAGGTAAAATTACAATTCTCATTTTACCCTTACAATTAATAGTCGCTTTTCTTAACTTTATTGCCTCAACTGTTACATGCCGTAATTCCGATACCCTAATTCCGCTTGAACAGATCGTTTGCATTAACAAATATAATCTCTGGTTACTCTTTGCTTTTGCAGCATCAAGCAATCTTTCGTATTCTGCCTTTGAAAGTTCTTTATCTTTTTGTGCAAAAATCTGCTTTTGAATTTTGAGCATTTTAACCTTCATCTCATACCAATTATTAAATTCAAAAAAACTGTTGAGTGAGGATAAAACAGAATTAACAGATGCAGGAGCATATTTACTTATCAAATATTCTTTGTAATCAAGAACTTTCCGCTTGTCAAACTCGGATCCCGAAGTCCACTGTGAGAAAGCCCTGATATCACGCATATATTTTTCTAGCGTAGCAGAAGCCTTTTCTTCATTAATTAAATAATGTTTGAATTTTTCGATTAATTTTTCTGTTATTATTTTAGTCATTGTACAACTTCCTTTCTATAGTTATATTAGTATTTTACCACGAACATAATAATATTCCGTGAAGTTGCCAATGATTTACTGTTTTTTACAAAAAAGAGCTACAATATACACATTTTATCGTCTTGTTTTAATTTGATGTATATTGTATTGTCTTTAATTATACCAATAACCAGTAAATTGTCAACTACATTTGTTAATTTTATTGACGAATTAGACATTTTGTTGTACAATATTGATGAAGGAAGTGATTCTGTTGGATTTTTATAAAGACCTAATTCGCAAAAGAATAAAAGACAAATTTAGTACGATAGAAAATTTTTCGAAACATACAAACATTCCGCGTACAACGATAAATTTTATATTAAAAAATGGTGTATCATTATCTAATTATGGTATGGTAAGTACCATTTTAAAAGAACTTGATATTCACTCCGTTAATGAACATCCTGTCGTCATGGATGATGAACTGCTTGATTTTATAAAGATTTACAGTTCGCTTGACGATATTGGTAAGCATACTGTGACCTCGGTGGCAAAAACAGAATACAAACGGCTTCATCCTGATTTTTTAGAAGATGCTATTATTGCGGCTTATGGAAGTATTACTTCCGGAAAGCCCCTGACAGATGAAGAAAAAACAATTATGAACCTGATAGACAAAATAAAAAAAGATAATAATGACAAATAATTTAGCAAAAGAAATGGCACTCAAAATACTAATTCAAAATAAACTTTACTCATTGACTGATTACAATGATTTACAACGCATTATTGAATCTAATCAGTTTACGATTATCGAGTATAAAAAACATAGTAATTCAAAACCTGTGTCTGAACTTATAAAAAAATTAAGGATTGAAAATGAAATCCAGCAAAACGACTCTTTCTTATATATAAATAACAACCTTAAATTTGTATTTATAAATGAAGATGTTTCTGATAAAGACAAGTGCTCACTTTTGCGTCATGAACTTGGACACATTTGTGATCCTGATTTTAAAAACAGCAATCTACAAAACTCCAGCATTACAAGAGAAGAGTTTGCAAATGAGTTCTCTTGTTATACTAAAAATCCTGGTATTATATTTAAATTTTATCTCTTTATAATAAAAAAATGGAAACTATTAGTTGGTATGATGGCACTAATAACTTGTGTCTTAGGGTTATCAGTTATGATTAAGTCCTTAATAATACAACCAACAAAACCTGTAACAGGCGATGCATCAACCTATATAATTCCCGATAGTACATATTATGTAACATCAGCTGGGAAAAAATATCATCGAAAACATTGTGTTGCTATCAAGTATAAGAATAATTTGACAGAAATCAAATTAAACGATGCTATAAATAATGGGTATAAACCATGTATGATATGTAATCCAGAAGAATGAATTTATTAATATTTTATAATAAAACAAAATCCCATCTTTGTAATTATACAAAGATGGGATTGCTATTTTGTTATAATAAATCACCTACTGCGACACAAAATATACCACATAAGTTCAGACAAGTCTACGAAGGCT
>JAZRIW010000022.1:0-2365 GCA_045645505.1 Fumia sp. | reverse complement strand
TTGTTCGGCCAATTCGCTCTTTCTCATGTGCTTGCCCGCCTTTTTTTCTTTCTTCTTCGTCATGGTGGTTGTAGTTTTATGTTTCTAGATACAAAGAAAACAATTTTTTTTGGAATATGGCTTAAATGGGAGAGGGAATTTGTTGTAACAAAAATTGTCTTTCGATTTTTTAAGAAAATGTAAAATACGTTATGGCGCTTTTTCTGACAACGAATGGCAACCGATTCTTCTTTCTTGGTATAGCATGCACTTTTTGTTAAATGTGATAAAAAATAGATGGCTTAGTTTGTTTTTTTTTATAAAGATTGTTTATATTTACGACAGAATAAAGAAATAAGAATAGAAGGTGAGTCATGTACAGTTTATGTGTTAATTCGTCGGTATGATTATCTATAAAGGATTTTATAAAAGAAAAAATTTGTCATAATGTTGATGTGTGATGTCGTTTTTATAGAATCATAGTTCGTTTCCGATGTCAGTTTTGATTTGCAAAAGAGTAATTATGTGGTCTTTATGATATAATTATTCAAGTTTTAATTTTTAAAATTATAGTTATGAAAAAGATATTTTTGATTATTGGAACAATTGGCATAATGTATGCTTATAATGTATTTGCTTATGATATTCCGTCAAACGGTTGCGAATATTCGGATGATTACGAATGCCAAGTTTGGCAAGTAACTCCGGAGGGTGCTGGTATGATATTGGAAAGAGGATATAATAGTGCTAGTATAGTAGACTAACAAGATCATAACCATGAAACAAACAATGCGCATTGTCATCTATATGACACTTATTATGGCTTTTTTCTCCTGTAAAGAACAGGAGAAAAAAGTTCCTGTTGATGTTCAGAGCATGTCTTCTATTCTTTTGGAAGGCGAATTGTTGGAGGAGGAATTGCTTACTCCAAATACGGTTCAAATGGAGTTTATCCAATCCAAATTATTCCTTTTTACGCCTCAGCATGAAGTTGCTTGCTTGATAGTTAATGAGTATGCTGACACACTTGGGTATTTAGCGGGCATCGGAAGTGGACCTGGAGAATTGAATCAATGGCCTTATTTTGCTGGAACTTCCATTAATCAAGATACGGTTTACATGTTTGATACAATGAGTAAGAATCTGAACGCCTATGGCTTAAGTATTTCCTCAGAAACGGTAGGGCATAGATTCTTGGGTAGTAAAAAAATGAAAGAGGGGAAAAGGCCGGAAGGAGTTCTAGACAACGGAATTTTCAAGCTAATCAAATTGGAGAATGGTTATTATGTGGGATTACGTTTATTGAACAGCAAAGATCTCTTTACATTGTTTGATGAAAACTTGAATGAGGTGAAGCGATTTGGGGATTATCCATTTTATGATGGCTTGGATAAAGAAACGGACTATCGTATGACAGGTTATTTCAACGGAATACTGAAAGTTCAAGGAAATTCGCTTTATTATGCAGTTACTCGATTTGCTTATATGGCACGTTATGATATTGGCAATGATGGAACTATAACGAAAGTCTGGGACAATTTCTATGCAAAAGTACATAGTCTACCAAAAGATAATAATATTTATTTCCATGGTGATAATATAGAAGGATTTACAGATTTTGCTATTGGGAAGAAGTATATTTATGCGGCTTATAGTGGTGTAGAGAGTGGTGAAGCTAAAAGACAACGAAGTGCTATGGCTCTTTATCCTAAGACATTATTAGTTTTGGATTTAAATGGAACTCCTCTAGCTAAGTTTGATTTAGGTAAGCGCTATTTCCCACTTTGTATAGATGAAAAAGAAGAATATATCTATATACGACATAATGATCCAGATGTTTCTTTGTGGCGTTACAAAGTCTCGGATATTCTGGAACATATTCCATAAGTTGGTGTATACTAAAAAAAAACTGCTTTCACCGTTTCACCGACGTATAACCCTCTCATTTACAATGCGAAAATGTGAAGGGAGCCTCCATTCACCAGTTTCACGGTTTCACACGAACGGGAAATTTGTGAAATCGTGAAACTAGAAAAAACGCATTGCATTCACGCTAAAAAATTAAGATTCAATTAATTACAAGCCCGTGACACGAGTGAACCCTGTTTTTACAAAGTTCTGTATAGTATTTATTTATATGCAAATATTTATGCATAAAGTCTTACTTTGCGAAACATCAAGGCGTTTTAAAAAAACGCCGAGGCATTTGAAGCAAAATATCACCGCGTTTTTTTAAAAGACGGTCGTCTTTTGCTATGACTGAAAAGCAAGTCTGTTTTTGCATTTCTATCCAAGATTGAGTTCGTTAGAGAAAATCCCTCTGATTTATACCGACAAAATCCCGAAATTCCTCTATCTTTGCAACTTGTTTCAAAAAATTACAAAT
>JAZRIW010000021.1:0-34471 GCA_045645505.1 Fumia sp. | reverse complement strand
AAATCCATATTCGCTGTAAGCATTTTCACGATTGTAAAAACTTGAGCTGAATGGGTGGAGATATGTAGTGGAATAACCTTGTTCTTTATACATCTGTGCGAATGTGTCAAATTCTATATCATCAGGTAACAATGAGTGGGGAATAGTAGCATCTTTAAGTGATTTAACCGGGAGACCGAACATGAGCTCAAATTCTGTTCTCACAGTATTTCCGCCAAACGTCGGAACAACTGCTTCATTTGAAAAAGCTTCATTTTTTATAAGGTCAAATTTTTCGTAGATATTTTCCCCAACTGATGTAGTATTGAGCTTTCTGAAATCTCCAAAAGATTCTGACATAATAAATATAACATTTGGTTTTACTATATTGGCTAAAACTTCAGTCGTGCCGGTTTCTTCAAGCATACTGTTTACAAGTTCTTCTGAATAATTAAGTGGTTCTTTTACTTTGTTTGTTATTTGCTGATTCAAAGAAACTGTGAAATTTGTTATGAAGTTGTTATTATTGAATCTGTCATTATCGGAAATTGCATTAAAGCTGTAACTTTTATCAATTCCAAAGGCATTTGAGACAAGGTTAAAGAAAGAGGGAATAGCAATCATTAAAACAGTTATTAATCCTATTGTAATGGAAGCAGTACTTCTTAATATAAGAGTTTTATTTATTTTTATATCGCAAATCCAAAGCAGAAATGCATACAGTAAAGCAAGTAAAAATAAGATAAATAATATCGTGTTAAAGTGTATTCTTGTGAACTGAGCCATATCGGCTACGTTTCTTGTCATGGCAAGGTCGCTGAAGAGGAAATGAGCACCTGAAATATAGAACTTATAATACTCAACACAAGCACTTCCAAAAAATAAAATGCAAGTTATCAATCCGCCAATCCACGTATGATTAAAAAGTAAACTTACAAACCAGAATATCGCAGAAATTAAAATTAAGTCAAAGATTATTATTCCAAAATTATTAAAAGAAAATGCAAAAAATTCTCTGGTGTTTTGTATATGGCCTAATTCGGTAATAAAGCAAATAAAAAACGGAAATAATATCAGTAATAATATTTTAGTTGTTTTTGAATTAAAAAATGGAGTATTTTTAAGTTGTTGCATCAAATTACCTCCGTATCAAAATCTTCTTTTTATATATTATCAGTAAAATATGAATAAAATGTGTACATAAATAAAAACGGCAAGAAAAATCTTGCCGTTTTTTTATAATTTTTTAATACATTTTCTTGGGCAAACTGCGATGCATTCACCACAAGCAGTACATTTATCGTGGTCGATTACGGCATGATTTTCAGAAACTGTAATTGCTTCACTTGGACAAGTTTTTTCACATTTACGACAACCGATGCATCCGTTTTCGCACATTTTTATTGTTTCTTTTGCATTAAAATGGCTGCTGCAGATGATTTCAACATCTTTTTCTTCTTCAAAGACACCAATAAGGTTATTGGGGCAAGCATTTTTACATATTCCACAGCCTGTGCATTTTTCTCGGTCAATAACAGCAATATTATCAACTATGCTGATAGCACCGAATTTACAAACTTTAACACAGTCACCGAGTCCTAAACAGCCTGAAGTACAAGCTTTTTTTCCGCTGTAAAGGACATTTGATGCGGCACAGGACATTGCTCCGTAATAGATGTATTTGTCTTTTGCTACTCCGCATTTTCCGTTACAACGTACAACTGCTTTGCGTTCAATAATATCTTCAAAAGCAACCCCCATAATTTCGCTGAGCTTTTTTGATACTACGTCACCGCCGGGAATACATAGCCCTGTTTTTGCACCTTCGTTTACAATAGCTGAGGCATAAGCTTCACAGCCTGAATATCCGCAGGCACCACAGTTAGCATTCGGAAGACTATCTTTTATTTCATCAATTCTTGCGTCATGATCTACAGAGAAGATTTTTGAAAAGATGGAAAGCAAAATTCCCGAAAGCAGTCCGAGTACCACGAAAATAATAATAGGTAATGAAAATTCCATGGTTTAGTTTCTCCTATCTTAGAATTCGTTTTCTTACTGGAAAAGATTTTCAACAATTCCTGAAAATCCCATAAATGATGCGGCTACAATTCCTGCCGCGATAAGTGCTGAGGGAATTCCTTTAAACATTTTCGGAACGTCTGCGCTGTCGATGCGTTCTCTTACTCCGGAGAATAAAAGCAACGCAATAGTAAAGCCAATTCCTGCACCTAAAGCATTTACAATGCTGTGTCCAAAGTTGTAATCATTGTCAATGTTTAAGATTGTTACACCTAAAACTGCACAGTTTGTTGTAATAAGCGGCAGATAAATACCGAGTGATTTATAAAGGGGTGGTAAAAAGCGCTTGATAATAATTTCAACAAGCTGAACAAACAAAGCTATAATCAAGATAAATGTCATAGTTTTTAAATATTCAAGTCCGTTAGGAGCGAGAATATAAGTGTAAATGGGGTGGGTGAGTGCTGTGGACATTACCATAACAAAGGTAACAGCTACGCTCATACCCATCGCAGACGAGGTTTTTTTGGAAACGCCGATAAAAGGACAGATACCCATAAATTTTGAAAGTACAAAGTTATCTACTAAAATTGCACTTATTAAAATAGTTAAAATCTCTTTCATTTACTGCACCTCTCCTTCATTGTGGCAAGCGGCCCTTGAGGGACAATTAGCACAGCCTTTTTTCTTTGAAATTTTATAACCTGATACTTTATTTGCAATTGCAACTAATAATCCAAATACCATAAATCCGCCTGCGGGAGTTATGAAAAGATTTATCGGTTCAAAAAATCCGAGAGAAACGTCAATTCCAAACCAGGTGTTTTGTCCTAAAATTTCTCTTATTGTTCCCATAAGCAAAAGTGCTAACGTAAATCCGATTCCCATACCGAGTGCGTCTGCAATTGATTTTGCTACGGAATTTTTACTTGCGAATGCTTCAGCACGTCCTAAAATGATACAGTTAACAGTGATTAAAGCAAGGAATACGCCTAAAGTATCATAAAGTGTCGGTACATATACCTGAAGTAAAAATCCTGCTATTGTAACAAAACCTGCGATGATTACGATAAATGCAGGTAAACGAACTTCGTTTGGAATAATCTTTTTAAGCATTGAGACAACAAGGCTTGAACCTAATAAAACAAAGGTGGTTGCAAGTCCCATACCAATTCCGTTTAAAGCGGAAGTAGTGATGGCGAGTGTCGGACAGGTACCCAAAAGCATAACCAATACAGGGTTTTCTTTTATAATACCTTTTAAAAATTCTTTAAGCATTTATTCCACCTCCGTTTTTAATTTTTCAAATAATTGAGTTGCTTTTGTGACACCGTCGATAATACCGTTTGAGGTACGTGTTGCACCTGCAACTGTATCTGCAGAAATATTATCTTTTGTGTTGCCGACAAAGTTCTTAAGATATTCTGCATCGTTGTTTGCAACTTTGTCACCAAGGCCGGGAGTTTCTCCCTGCGCTACGATGTAGATACCCTGAACTTCACCATCGGGGTTTAAACCTACCATCATTGTAATACCATCTGATGAATAACCTTTTCCTTTTACGATAAGAGCGAAACCTGCGTCATTATCTGCTTTATAAGCAAAGAGGAGATTTTCATCTTCAAAGGAAGGAGTAATCTCTGTTAAGTTGTCAGCTTCAGGGAGTGCTTTTTGTGAAAATTCTATGAGCTGCTCAGGTGTATAACCATTTCCTAATTCTGCAACTCCTGTGAGATTATACGTTAATGCAAGAGCTGCGGATATAACAGCGCATACAATAGTAAGGACTAATGTTGGTTTTATTATTTGATTAAAGATTTTCATTTAAAAGTCCTCCTATTCTAAAATTTCTGATTTAAGTGCCGAAAAAAGCTCAGTAGCTTTTATTACACCATTTTTGATACCTTCAGAAGTGAATGTTGCGTTTGCAACAACATCTGCTGTATCAGGGGTTTGTTTAATTTTTGCAATAAAATCTGCGTCTGCGAAAACCTTGGTACCGATACCTTCAGTTTCCTTGTTTTCGATAATACTGATACCCTGAACTTCACCATCGGGGTTTAAACCTACCATCATTGTAATAGGAGTTTCTTTGTTGTAGCCTTCAGAGTTAATCACAAAGGCTATACCTTTGTCGTCAGAAGCTTTGTAGGTGTAAAGAAGTGCTTCATCTGTCAAAGAGGTTTTAACTAATTTAAGACTGTCAGCTTCGGGAAGTGCTTCTGATGCATATGCTTTTAATTCTTTACCTGAATATCCTTCTTGTTTAAAGAATGTAAGCACTGTAAGCATAGCTACTATAACTGCAAGTAAAATTACAATTACCCGTGAAATAATACGTTTGATTTTTGCTTTCTCAGGGTTTTCAGCTTTTGCACCTAAAGGAGTTATTTTTGTTAATTTATCAATCTGAGGAGTCAGAATATTCATAATCAAAATAGCAAAGGAAACACCTTCAGGATAACCTCCGTAGAAACGAATAGCAATAGTTATAATACCGCAACCTATTCCAAAGATGATTTTACCTTTTTTGGTGACAGGTGTTGTGGAATAATCTGTTGCCATAAAGATAGCACCGATGAAAAGACCACCTGCAAGGATTTGGTATAAAGGTTGTCCACCCAGTAAAAAGCTTCCTAAAAATACTGTTCCAATGAAAGTAAGCGGAGTGATCGGGGAAATTATTTTACGTGCAACAAGGTAAATACCGCCAAGTAAAAGTGCTGCGGCACTTACTTCACCTAAACAACCGCCTTTAACTCCCAAAAACATATTTAAAAGAGAAGGAGTAGCTTCACCTGTTGCTAATTGTGCCAGAGGAGTTGCACTTATTATAGCATCTACACCTTTAAATGGTTCGGTGTAGGTTGTCATTTGTTTTGAGAAGGATGCCAACATAATTACTCTTGCAGCAATAGCGGGATTTGCAAAATTCTGTCCTATACCACCAAATAACTGTTTTACAACAACAATAGCGATAAAACAACCGAATAAAGCCATCCATAGAGGAATTGCAACAGGTAGATTCATTGCAAGTAATATACCGGTTACAACTGCACTTAAATCGGAAATTGTCTGAGTGCGTTTCATAAAAAGTCTGCAGAAGTATTCAAAAATCACGCAGCTTATCACACAAAATGCAGTAACAAGCAGTGCACGAAAGCCAAAGATAATTATTGATACTGCAAGAGCGGGTAATAACGCAATTATTACATCTAACATTATTTTTTGTGTTGAATTTCCGCTTCGGATGTGCGGAGAAGGTGATACTATTAAATTTTTCATGTTAAAAGCTCTCCCTATTTTTTATTTTTAAGCATAACTTTTGCAAGCTGATTTTTTTGTGCTAAGTTTCGGCGTGCAGGGCAGACGTATGAGCAACAGCCACAGTTTATGCAAAGGTTTACTTTCAGATTATTGAGTTTCTCCAAATCTTTTTTATCATAGGCTTTTTCTAAAGCAGCCGGCATAAGATTTATCGGACAAACATATACACATTTACCGCAACGGATACAATCTGTTGTAGGTAAGGCAAGAGCTTTTCCTACTACGGTTTTATCAGGACCTATTTCTGCATCTGCTATGTTGTCAGTTCCGTCACTTGCATTTGGTAAGAAGGAACTGAGTGTACGGGATACTTTGTATTTAAGATTCGGGTCTTTTAAAACCAAAATAGCGTTATTGTTTTTGATAATCGGAGCTGATATATCGTAAACCGCTACTCCCATCATAGGGCCACCCATGAGGATTTTATCAGCTTTTTCTGTATCTATATTTGCATAATTCAGCACATATTCAATTGAAGTGCCGATAGGTACTCTTAAATTCATTGGAGTTTTAACATAATTTCCGTCAACGGTGATACGTTTGTGTGTCAAAGGCATACCTGTACGGATAAAACGGTAAAGCTGAGCGATTGTTGAAATATTAAGAACAATGACACCTTTATTTGAAGGGATTTCGCCTTCTTCTATAATTCTGCCTGTTGCGGCATAAATCAATACTTTTTCAGCACCCTGAGGATATGTGCTTTTTAATGTAATGACGCTTATGTTATCGCTGTCTATTTTTGATTTTAAAAGCTCTATTGCATCTTTTTTATTATCTTCAATACCGATTACTGCCTTTTTGATATTAAGGCAACGTATAACTTCTTTGATACCACCTATAATGTCGTCAGGTGCTTCAATCATTTCACGATAATCTGAAGTGATATAAGGTTCACATTCTGCACCATTTATAACGAGAGTGTCAATTTCATCGATATTTTTACAGTTTAATTTAATGTGTGTGGGGAAACCTGCACCGCCTAATCCGCAAATTCCCGAAAGACGTGCGGCATCAACTAAAGATTTCTGGTCGAAAACAGGGTGGGGGGTTATATCAACTGTTTCCTGAGTTTCACAAACCTCTATAACAACTTTTTGTTGTGTGTTTCCAAAAGAATCGAGATAGTTTTCAATAGCTGTAACTGTACCCGTCACTGAACTGTGAATCGGTACAGAAAAAGCATTTTCAGTATCAGCTATAAGTTGACCTGTTTTTACTGTATCGCCTGCTTTTACATATGGAATGCAAGGTGCTCCCATATGCTGAAGCATAGGTATCGCTACTGTTTTTGGAAGCGGAATATCACAAGTTGCCATATTTTTTGACTTTTTGTGATGAGCAAGTTTTATTCCGTTGAGGTTTCGCATTAAAAATCAAATCCTTTCTCAGTTTAAAAAATTTTAATTTTCAGAAATGTGTTTTAAAGCGGGAAGTATCATCTTCATTGTAATAGCGGTGATGGTTCCCATAATCACTCCCGATATAATTAAAACGGGAAGATAATAAAACACACTTGTTGTTTTAAATAGTAAAGATGCTATCGCAATCTGTCCTATATTGTGGCTGATTGCACCTGAAATACTTAAAATGAGGTAACTTAAACGTTTATTACTTTTAAAAAGAAGTGCCATAACTAAAATTGATAACATTCCTCCGCAAAGACTTAAAAGTCCCGCAGAAAATCCTCTTGTTAGAAAAACAAAAAAAGATTTTAAGAAAGAGATTGTAACTGCACTTTTTGTGTTTAAGAAAAACAGGCAATATATGGTTACAATATTTGAAAGGCCCAATTTTATTCCCGGTGGCATAGCAGGTAAGGGAGGAATCATACTTTCTAAAAAGCTTAAAACGATTGAAAGACAAAGTAACATTCCCATACCGGTAATTTTTTTGATATTATATTCTTTTGCCAGTATTTTCCCCTTCTTTCTTTAGGTGGCTACCATATCAATATCAGGATTTTTTCCTGATACCTTTAAAATAGTTTTTTTAGGCATACATATGGCAGTTTGTCCCGGTTTACTGAGGTAACCTGTATTTTGACATATTTTGTCGGGACAGGTAGCGTTGATAAAAGAAATGGCCCCGTCTTTAACTGAAAATTTTATTGTTTCATCTTCTGAAAGAGTAAATTCAAAGTCTTCTGATAAGGAAACAGTTTTTACTATTTTACCGTCATATTCAATTACTGCATACTGAGCGTCAGAGGATTTTCTGTATGAAAAAGCCCATATTATAATTGCTGTCAGTAAAATCAAAATAATTATATAAATATCTTTTTTATGTGCAAACATATTAAATTCCTTTATTCAGCTAATTTGTATTCTGTGCCCTCAATGAGAGTAAATGATGATTTTAAATTGGGGGAAATATAAACTTTATCTTCTTTATCAATAGCTATCAGGGAAAAGTTATCATGAGTTAAATTTTCTTTAACGGCATCTTTTCCGAGCATATAAAAAAGTGTAGAAAGATAGTCGGATAAAAGTCCGTCTTCAGAAATTACTGTGACACTTTGCAAATCCGAGTCACATGGATACCCGGTTTCTGGATTTAAAATATGGTGGTAAATTATGTCCTCTTCTTTAAAGTAACGTTCATAGGCACCTGATGTTGCAATAATTTTGCCTTCTGTTTTTAAAATTGCAAAATAATCAGCTGAAGATTTCTTGGGATCTCTGATACCTATTTTAAAAGGACTTCCATCGCTTTTTTCACCAAAGACAGTTATATTACCGCCTAAAGATAAGACTGCGCCTTGGATATTTTCCTGTTTATACAGTTCTAAAATCTTCTGTGAAGCATATCCCTTTACAGTAGCACCGAAGTCTAATTGCATACCTTTGTTTTTTAAAAAAACAGTATTTTCCTCTTCATTTATTGAAACATCTTTATAATTGATAAGAGATTTTGCCTTTTCGATTTCTTCTTTTTTTGGAACTTTGGGATTTTCTCCGTTGATATTCCAGAGTTTTGTGAGAGGAGCTATTGTCAGGTCAAAAAGCCCGTCTGAAGAATCTGAAAATTCGACACAACGTTTTATAAGGTTAAGTTCTTCGTCATTTACTTTAACAGGTGAAATCCCCGATTTGGAATTTATGGTATTTGTAAGGGAAGTTTCAATATATGCTGAATAGGTATTTTCTAAGTTTTTTATTATCTCTTCCGCTTTTTTTACGGTGCTTTCAGCAGAGGTGCCTATTACAGTTTGTGTGACAACTGTGTCCATCAGAAATGTTTCTGATGAATATTGAGGCTTTTGACAGGAAGCAGTAAAAAGAGTGAGTAATAAAAAAGCAAAAAAAATATAAATTTTTTTAATTAAAACCACTTCTTTCGGGTAAAATTAATAATAATGTTGAAACATTGTTTTAATTTATTGAAACTATAACTTTAAAAATGTGAAAAATAACATTAAGTCAAGTTTCAGCAATCTATTATATGATATTATTTTTATGGAGTATTGTCAAGCAAAACCATAATAATGCAAGGCTTTTTGGAAAGATGAGGCAAAGCTTTTTATGAATTTGTAAAATTTTAAAAAATATTGTTAAATACTGGACAAAGAGGATTTTATATGGTATAATAACTTTGTTGTAAAGAGAATTCTTTACAGATATATTTTGAAAGGAAGATTTTTTAATGAAAAAGTTTTTGGCAATTATCCTTGCTGCAATTGCAGTAATGGGCGTAGCAACTTCTTGCGGCAGTAAAAATGAAGGCTTTAAAGACGGTTCATATCGTGCAGAAATGAAGGATTTTGATGATCATGGCTGGAAAGATTATGTTAATGTAACAGTTGCTGACGGAAAAATCACAGAAGTAGAGTCTGATTCTCTTAACAGTGAAGACGGACATAAGAAATCTGAAGATGAAGCATATAAAGAAGCTTACATTGGCGCAGGTTTTGAAACATATCCTGCTGCTACAAGTGAGAAGCTTGAAAGTGGTTTAATTGAAAAACAAGATATCAATCAGGTTGATACAGTAGCAGGTGCTACACATTCTTCCGATACTTTCAAAAAACTTGTTAAAGCTTTGGAAGAAAATATGAAAAAAGGCGACACAAATACAGTAATCTGTGAATAATAAATGATAAAAGCTCTGCAAATGCAGAGCTTTTATTTTTTAAAAAAATTTTTTAATGACACCTTTTTTTGACAAAATAATTGGATTTTTTATGGTAAACTTTAGTTACAGCAACTCCTTTAATACCCTTTCCCAATTATCTTTGGCCGTCCGTTTCGGGCGGCTCCTTTTTTTGTGCATTTTTTATCTCCCAATGGATTAAAAATGTAATCGCAGCTCTTAAAGCAATAATGGCACCTACAATCAGAATTTCTGAAAATTCTCTGATGATAACTGTACGGAGAATTTCGCTTCCGAGTTTAAATTCAAGTCCAAGAGCCATAGCCTTTGCGAGATTTAAACCAGTGTATGGGCTTTTGGTAATATATTCATAAATTCCCTTGATGCCCGATAATATGATTATAATAACCCCCGTAAATTCGAACAGCAAAATGGCGATATTGATGATAGATTCTAAAATATTATGAAGCATTTTTGTACCTCCTTTTTGATTATGTATTTATTTTACCATAAAAATGAAAAGTTTAAAACTTATAATTTTAAAATATTTTAAAATGGTTTTAATTTTCTATTGACATAATTATTTTTAAAGTTTATAATAATTATAAGGTTTTTGTATAACTGACGGATTTTGTGGATAACCACAAGGAAATACAAAAATTATTTGGTCGACCGTCTGGGCAGTATAATGCGATAGCATAATACTGCCCTTTTTTATTTTATTGGAAGGTGTATGTATATGAAGTTTGAACAATGGAATGGTTTTAAAGAATCTTCTTGGCAGGATAAAATAGATGTACGCGATTTTATTCAGAGTAACTATACTTATTATGAAGGTGATGAGAGCTTTCTTGCCTCTTCTACCGAGAGAACTGATAATTTAATGAAGCAATTAAATACTCTTTTGCAGGTTGAAAAAGCCTTTGGAGGAGTACTTGATATAGATACCACCACTGTTACTTCACTTACAAATTATAAGCCCGGTTATCTTGATAAAGAAAACGAGCTTATTGTGGGATTACAGACCAATCGTCCCTTAAAGCGTGGGGTAAATCCTTTTGGCGGTATAAGAATGGCAAGAAGTGCCTGTGAGGCTTATGGATATAAGATGTCTCAGAAAATAGAAAATGATTTTACCTATCGTACAACTCATAATGACGGTGTTTTCAGAGCTTATACTGATGAGATGAAAGCCGCACGTAAAATAGGGGTAATCACAGGACTTCCCGATGCTTACGGCAGAGGAAGAATTATCGGTGATTACCGCAGAGTAGCACTTTATGGTGTTGATGTTTTAATTGAACAGAAAAAAAGAGATAAGGTTGAAAAGGGAAAGCTTTTGATGACGGAAGAAAATATCCGTCTTTCTGAAGAACTTTATCGTCAGATTGATTTTCTCAGTAAACTCAAGGAAATGGCCTTGATGTATGGTTTTGATATTTCAGAACCTGCAAATAATGCAAAGGAAGCTATTCAGTGGACATATTTCGGGTATCTTGCCGCTATCAAGGAACAAAATGGTGCCGCTATGTCGCTTGGAAGAGTCAGCACATTCTTTGATATTTATATCAAAAGAGATATAGATAATGGTATTCTCGATGAAAATTCCGCGCAGGAGCTTATTGATGATTTTGTAATGAAACTCAGAATGGCACGTCACTTAAGAACTCCTGAGTATAATGAACTTTTCGGCGGAGATCCCATGTGGATTACAGAAAGTGTCGGAGGAGTTTCTGAAAATGGTGTTCCGCTTGTTACAAAGAGCTCTTTCAGAATACTTAATACTCTTTACACTTTGGGCTCTGCACCTGAGCCTAACTTAACTGTGCTCTGGTCTGAGAAATTACCTTTGTCCTTTAAAAAATTCTGTGCAAAGGTATCTATTGATACAGATTCTATTCAGTATGAAAATGATGATGTTATGCGTCCGATTTATGGCGATGACTATGCGATTGCTTGTTGTGTGTCTGCGATGAAGGTAGGAAAACAGATGCAGTTTTTCGGGGCAAGATGTAATCTTCCAAAACTTTTACTTCTTGCTTTAAATGGTGGACACGATCAGATTTCCGGTATTGATTTAGGCCCTCGTGATGAAGTTTATCCTGATGAGATACTTGATTATGATAAGGTAACCGCACGGTTTAAAAAGTATCTTGAATGGCTTTGCGGACTTTATGTAAATACTATGAACGTTATTCACTATATGCATGATAAATATGCTTATGAAAAAATTCAGATGGCACTTCATGATACAGATGTGGAACGTTTTATGGCGTTTGGCGTAGCAGGTCTTTCGGTTATTTCTGACTCTTTGTCTGCAATCAAATATGCAAAGGTAAAAGTTATCAGAGATGATGATGGATATATTGAAGATTTTAAGACAACAGGTGATTTCCCGAAATACGGAAATGACGATGACAGAGTTGATGAAATTGCGAGAAATATGCTTATTGATGTTTCAAATGAACTTGCAAAAACTCCTGCATATCGTAATGCAATACATACTTTATCAGCGCTTACCATTACATCTAATGTGGTTTATGGTAAAAAAACGGGTGCTACTCCAGACGGACGTAAAAAAGGTGATCCGTTTGCTCCGGGCGCAAATCCTATGCACAATCGTGAAGTAAATGGCGCACTTGCATCTCTTAACTCTGTTGCAAAAATGCCGTATGAATGTTGTCGTGATGGTATTTCTAATACTTTCTCTATTACTCCACAGACTTTGGGTAGTACAGAAAAAGAGCGTATTGATAATCTTACTAATGTCTTGGACGGATATTTTAAACAGTATGCTCATCATATCAATATCAATGTTCTTAATAAGGAAAAACTTATGGAAGCTTATGAGGATCCGCATAAATATCCTAATCTTACAATCAGGGTTTCAGGATATGCAGTTAATTTCCATAAACTTTCAAGAGAACAGCAAAAAGAGGTTATAAGTCGTACTTTCCACGATGCTATGTAAAGGAGTTTGTTTCGTGAAAGGAAGAATACATTCTTATCAGAGTATGGGAACTTTGGACGGACCGGGTGTGCGTTTTGTAGTATTTATGCAAGGGTGTATGCTTAACTGCGGATATTGTCATAATCCCGATACAAAAGATTTTAGTTTGGGTACTGAGGTATCGGCAAGGGAAATTTTAGAAAAAGTTTTAAGATACCGGGGTTATTTTGGTGAAAAGGGTGGTATTACTGTTTCAGGTGGTGAACCACTTTTTCAGGCGGAATTTTTGTATGAGCTTTTTTCTCTTTGTAAAAAAGAGGGCATTCACACTGTTTTGGATACTTCCGGTGCTGTTTTTAACGAAAAGGTTGAAAAACTCTTATCTGTGACCGATTTGGTGCTTCTGGATATAAAAATGACGAATGAAAATCATTATGAAAAATATATCGGTATGAAGCTTGAAAAAGTGCTTTTCTTTCTTGAAGAATTGCAAAAACGTAACATTGATACCTGGATAAGACAAGTTATAGTGCCAACACTTAATGACACGAAAGAAAATATTTTAATGCTTAATGAGATTTTAAAGGGTAAGACTTGTGTCAAAAAGGTTGAACTTTTGCCTTTTAAAAAGCTTTGTAAGGAAAAATATGAAAAAATGGGGATTGAGTTTTCCTTTGACATTTATCCCACCGCAGATACTAAAAAAGTAAAAGAACTTGAGAAATTAATAGAATTAAAAGGCTCTCTCTGATGAGGGAGAGAAAACTATCCCTCAGTCAGTCTTACTGGCTGATAGCTCTCCTGACAAGTGGAGCTAAGGGTACTACCGCAACGGTGTATAAGATTAAAAACCGACCTGTGTTTACTATCACAGGTCGGTTTAACTGTTTTATGGAGCTTTGTATGTTTTATATAAGTTTTAAAAGTTGTTCAGTAATAAATACAGTTGCTGTGGCGGAAAGCGCTACTGTTAAAAGCCCTTTTTCACATAAGGAAAGGACGATTGCAACTACTGTTCCCGTTAAAGCGGAAATGAGGTTTCCCGTTGAGTAGAAAATGTCAGGGAAAGTCATTGCCGACAATACAGAATAGGGAACATAAGCCAAAAATGAACGGATAAATCTGCTTTTTATTTTTTTCTTAAATATGGCAAGAGGGAGCATACGGGGAAGATAGGTAACAAGTGCCATTAAAAAAACTGATATTAAGATTCTTTCGTAATTCATACAGCGTCCTCCTCTTTGTCAGAAACAGGATAGCGGTAAGCAGAATAGGCTGATGCTAAAACTGCACAAATTATTATAATCCAACCACTTGATAAGTTTTTAAAAACAGGAGTCCATTTTAAAATACAACTTAAAATTATTGAAACAATAAAGGTAATAAGTATTGGCTTTACTTTTTTTGCAGGGGGGACAATAATAGCGATAAACATTCCGTAAATGGCAATTCCCAAAGCACTTCTGAGCATTGGGGGGAGAAATCCCATAGTCACAGCACCGAGTAATGTACCCACTATCCAACCGATATAAGGGGTTAAGATAAGACCTGCCAAAAAAGGAGAGGTGACAGCGTTCTTTTGCTGCATTGCAACAGCAAAAATTTCATCAGTATTTCCGAATGAAAGTATGCACCTGCTTAAATTGCTCATTTTTTCATCGACTTTTTGCGAGAGCGAAAGTGACATAAGCATATATCTTATGTTTATAATAAATGTAGTTATTGCAATTTCCAGATACATACTGCCTGATATAATAAGTTCGGTTCCTGCAAATTGCCCTGCCGAGGTAAAATTTGACATAGAAATTAAAACGGCAATCCATACGGGCAGACCATTTTCAACTGCCATCATTCCAAAGGTGAAAGAAACAGAAAAATATCCAAGACAGATTGGTATTCCGCTTTTTGCACCGCTTAAAAAGATTTTTAAAATTTTATTGTCCTGAATTTGCATGTGAGTCTCCTTTGTTGTAATTATATAATTATAACACTTTTTCGGAGGTTTGTGGAGATATTTTTCAATATTTATTTTTAAAACTTGTTTTTTGTCGAAAATAAGCCTTAATTGTATAATTAGTCATATATTTTAATTAAAAGCAACTGATTTGTTGAAACTGACGAAAGAAGTTTGTAACCATATTGTAATTTTCCATAAAATATTGGAAAAAACAACCAGATAAAAAGTATTATTTTAACTGTTCAGATAATTTATTGGTTAAATTGCACAAAAAACTACTCGAAAATTCCTTGACAAATTTCCGTCTGAATAATAAAATGGAAACAAATCGGTTACAATACATTGTGTATATTTACCGATAAATAAAAAGGTAGAATCTTATTTTGCCTTGATTATTAAAGGAGCAGTTATGAAATCAATTTTTTCCCGTTTGGTGAAACCGGTTGCTGTTATTATCGTTGCTGTTATGTTGTCATCGCTTTTCAGCAGTTTGGCAACTTTCTACAGATTGGTTTATGTGTATGACGGCAAATATACGCGTATTTTATACACCGATCTCACCGACCCTGAATCAATTTTGGAAGAAGCTGATATACCTTTAGGTAAGTATGATAGTTATACCTACAAGAAAAAACGTAAACAAGTATATAACTTAGATATTGACAGGGCATATCCCGTGTCGGTAATGGCAGGAGGAGAACAAAAATGGGCTCCCATGAAAGGTGAAACCGTTGCGGTAGCTTTAGAGCGACTCGGTATTGTTTTAGAGGAACTTGATACTGTTACCCCTGCTTTAACTGAAAATGTAAATGAAGAAACAAAAATTGTTGTCACAACTATCAGAAATCGTGAACGTGAGGCTACAGAAACTATTTTGTATGATACCATAACAAGACGTTCTCCGCTTTTAAAAAACGGGGCAACAAAGGTTATGCAGGAAGGACAGAACGGACAGAAAACTACACTTTATAAAGAACATGTTGTTAATGGAGTTGTAGAGGAGTCAAAGATTTTAAAAGAAACTATTACTAAAAACCCTGTAACCAAAGTTGTTTTGTCAGGTGACAAGAATGCTCATGTTTCTACCCTTGAGATTCCTTCATCTGTCACTTTTGATGAAAACGGAAACCCTGTGAATTACACTAAAAAGTTGACAGGAAAGGCAACCGCATACAGTGCCAAGAAAGGCGCTAAAACTGCAAGCGGAAGATATGCTATTGTAGGTCATGTTGCAGTTGACCCGAGAATTATCCCTTATGGAAGTAAACTCTTTATAAAGAGCACCGACGGTTCTTTTATCTATGGCTACGCTATTGCAGCTGATACCGGTACCGCTTTGAGAGACGGAAGGGTACTTGTTGACCTTTTCTTTGATACCTATAATGAATCTTGTGCATTTGGTGCAAAGAAAATGGACGTATATGTACTTGAATAATTAAAACCCGACTTTGTCGGGTTTTTTTATTTGTTGAAAAGTGTCGGATTTTATGATAGAATGATATAAAGAAAGTTCTTTTTAAGGGGAGTTTTTATGAGCAAAAAAGTGTTGTTGGTTGTTTTGTCTGTTTTTTTGTGTGTGGCTTTTTTAAGTTGCAACAAAGAGATAACAGAAATTTTTAATGAAGAAAGTTCAGTAGTATCTGAAGAATCGGAAATTATTGAGGAAAGAATTATAGAAAGTTCTGAGGAAAGTATTACTGAAATCAGTTCTGAACCGGTTGTTGAACATATATCTGTTAACGGTATAACACTTACTACATATAATGTTACACTGTCAGTCGGAAATAAAACAATGCCTATTGTTACAATGTCTCCTCAAAATGCCACCGACAAGGGCGAGATATGGAAAAGCTCTGATACTTCGGTTGCGACAGTTGATAAGTATGGTAACATAAAGGGCGTAAGTGCAGGAAATTGTGTTGTTACAGTGACTTCAACTGATAACAATGCTGTATCTGCTACTGTAAATGTAACTGTTAACCCTGAGCCTCAATGCACATATATAGATGGAATACTTATTGCAAATAAAACATATCCTCTGCCTCAAAGTTATAACCCCGGGCTTGATTCTGAGGTGTCAGCACAGCTTAATGTTATGTTTGAAGCGGCAAAACAAGATGGCATCAAGCTTTTTATAACATCAGGTTACAGAAGTTATAACAGACAAAAGGAATTATATGATAAGTATGTAGCGAGAGATGGTAAACAAGCAGCTGACAGATATTCAGCCCGTCCCGGACATTCAGAGCATCAGACAGGACTTGCAGTTGATCTTAATTCCACCGCAAACTCATTTGCAAATACACCTGAGGCTAAGTGGATTGCGGAAAATTCTTATAAATATGGTTTTATTGTAAGATATCCAAAGGGGAAAGAAAATATAACGGGTTACATTTACGAGCCATGGCATGTAAGATATTTAGGAGTTGAAAAAGCGACAGAGGTTTATGAAAGCGGACTTTGTCTTGAAGAATTTTTAGGTATAACTTCTGTTTATTCGTATTGATAAATGCATTATAATATTATGATAAAAAAGCGACATCAAAAAAATGGTGTCGCTTTTGGTGGTTTTTACAAAAAATTCAGTATTTATTAACAAATAAAAAGTGTTGTTATGGTATGATTTGAATGGTATTCTGTAACCGATTTGTAATCTTTTCGTGTTTTTTCGAAAAAAAATTAAAAAAATATCCTAATTTTTCTTGCTTTTTTTATAAAAAAGAGTTAAAATGTATAATGTATGATGTTAGTTATTAGTTAAACTGCATAAAGTGTGGTAAAAAACTTGTACTGATTTGAAAATATTATATTGGAAAAAGGGGTAATTAAACTATGTCAAATCGACTTTTTCAGGGTATCGTCCATCAGATGAGGGACGCTATTGATCGTGTTATAGGTATAGTTGATGAAACATCTTCAATCATTGCTTGCAGTGACCTCTTAAAGATTGGAACAAGCAGCGATTATTATGTGGCTGATTTCGGAGAATCCCGCGATATTTTTATTAGGGATGGTTATACCTATAAACCTTTTGGACCTCATATTAAAGCCGATTATGCTGTTTTTGTTGAAGGAACAGATGAAACTGCAAATCGTTATGCTCAGCTTCTTTCTATTTCTCTTTCCAGCATTAAACAGTATTATGATGAAAAATATGACCGTAATAACTTTATTAAAAATGTAGTTTTGGATAATATTCTTCCAGGGGATATTTATATCAAGGCACGTGAACTTCATTTTAATGTTGATGTTACTCGAGTTGCTTTACTCATCAGAATTATATCTTCTAATGATGTATCAGCTTATGAAGTAATTCAGAATCTTTTCCCCGATAAACAAAAAGATTTTGTTTTCAATATCAATGAAACTGATATTGTTTTGGTTAAGGAAACTAAACCTGGTATTGAATCAAAGGATTTAGAAAAACTTGCACGTTCTATAGTGGACACTTTAAGCTCTGAGTTTTATACCAAGGCTGTTGTTGGTATCGGTACTGATGTTATCGGTATTAAAGACCTTGCCCGTTCTTTTAAAGAAGCACAGATTGCTATTGAAGTGGGAAAGGTATTTGATACTGAAGAATCTATTGTAAGTTATGATAATCTTGGTATTGCAAGACTTGTATATCAGCTTCCGACGACTTTATGTGAAACATTCTTAAGAGAAGTTTTCAAAAGCGGTTCAATTGAGTCTTTGGATCACGAAACTCTGTTTACTATCCATAAATTCTTTGAGAATAATCTTAATGTTTCGGAAACGTCAAGAAAGCTTTTCGTTCACAGAAATACTTTGGTTTATCGTTTGGAAAAAATCAAAAAGCTTACCGGACTTGATTTGAGAGAATTTGACCATGCTATTGTTTTTAAACTTGCATTGATGGTTAAGAAATATCTTACCTCTAATCCTATGAAATTCTGATTCGGTAAAGTATAGGAATAAAATGAGGGCAGGTAGTTTACCTGCCCTTTAAATAAAAAAAGGGCGTTCAGGAGAGGGATGTAGTATGATAGATATGATAAATGTTTCGTTTAAATATAAAAACGGAACAGAAGCTTTAAAAAATATTAATCTTCGTGTGAATAATGGTGAGTTTGCTTTTGTAGTCGGTTCTTCAGGTGCCGGTAAGAGCTCTATTTTAAAGCTTTTACTTCGTGAGGAAACTGCGACTTCGGGGCAGGTTATTGTAAACGGATATAATTTAAATAAACTTAAAGAAGGACAGATTCCAAATTTCAGAAGAAGTATAGGTGTGGTTTTTCAGGATTTCAGATTGATTCCCAATATGACCATCTATGATAATGTGGCATTTGCTTTGCGTGTTATCGATAAACCTCTTAAATTCATTCGTCAGCGGGTACCATATGTACTTGACCTTATGAATTTAAAGCATAAGGCACGTATGTATCCTTATGAGGTTTCGGGCGGTGAACAACAAAGAGTTGCTCTTGCAAGGGCAATTGTAAATGATCCTTCGCTTATTATTGCAGATGAGCCTACAGGCAATATTGATCCTGAGTTTTCTTATGAAATTGTTGATTTATTAAAACGTATCAATAAATGTGGTACCACTATTTTAATGGTAACCCATGAACATGATATGGTTAAATATTTTGGTGGTAGAACTATCAATATTGAACAAGGTCAGGTTGTATTTGATGATTATGTAGGAGGCACTTATGAGAGCAAGTAGTTTCAGATATCTTGTCAAGAGCGGCATTAGAAATCTTTGGAGCAACCGTATGATGTCGATTGCCTCAGTAGGTACACTTATGGCTTGTTTGC
Source organism: Fumia sp. (assembly GCA_045645505.1). Taxonomy (GTDB): domain Bacteria; phylum Bacillota; class Clostridia; order Oscillospirales; family Ruminococcaceae; genus Fumia. The sequence goes on along the minus strand of JAZRIW010000021.1, from coordinate 15,362 downwards.
TTATTGTAGGTGTTGCTTCACTTATAAGTATAAATATGGATAATATCGTAAAATTTGTCGGTGAACAAAATGAGATAGTTGTCTTTCTGGAATTAGATGTTCCGGTAGGAGAAAATGTTTCTATAAGAGGAAAACTTAATCAGATTGATGGCCTTGGCGATATAGAATATGTTTCTAAAGAGCAGGCAATGGATGATGTTATCAATAAGTATTTAGACGGAGACGTCGGACTTATGGAAGGTATGGAAAATGACTTTTTGCCCGAATCCTTCAGAGCTAAGATTTTAAAGCCCGAAAAGCTTGATGAAATTTTAGCTGAAATCAAAAAGTTTGACCATGTTTTAAAGGTAGATGCGCCAACTGATTTAAGTAACACTTTGTTAAGAGTGAGAACAATGGTGAATACTTTTGGCGGTGCGATTATCATAGCACTTATCATTGTTTCTCTGGTTATTGTAACTAATACTATCAGGGCATCTGTTTTTTCAAGACGTAAAGAAATAAATATTATGAAATATGTTGGTGCAAACAACTTATTTATCAGGATACCTTTTGTGGTAGAAGGAGTTGCTTTGGGATTGTTTGCAGCATTGGCAGCGTTTTTTATCATCTGGGGAGGATATAATATCTTTTTGAATGCAGTTTCTTCAGATTTAAACACATGGCTTTCTTCAATTTCAAATAACCTTGTTCCATTTGGAAAAATTTCTTATAAAATTTTAGGTTATTTTCTTATTTCAGGTATTACTGTAGGTGGTTTTGGAAGTGCTATGAGTATGAGAGGCCATTTAAAGGTTTAGAAGGAGGAGTATTGTGAAAAAAAATAAAATTTTTGCTGTTACAGCGGCGTGTTGTCTTATATTTACTTTATGTTTTTGCTTTACTTATGAACCTTTAAAGGTGGTTTTTGCTGACACTTCATTAAGTGATATTCAAAAACGTCAGCAGGAAATTCAGGCAAGACTTAATGATGCTCAATCTAAGCTTTCAAGTGTAAACAGTCAGATCAATGCTGAAAAGAAAAAACAGCAGTCTATAAATAATCAGATTTCTTTGAATCAGAAGAAAATTAACCTTTTGGAGCAGACAGTTTCAGCTATCAATGATGATATTGCTGAAATGACTAAGGTAATTGCTCAAAAAGAAATTGATATTGAGAATAAAACTATAGAAATTTCCGATACATACGAGGCTTTTAAAAAGAGAATGAGAGCGATGTATATGGCAGGAGAAAATTCTTCTATAGAAATGCTTATTTCTTCTGAAAGTTTTTCGGATTTTCTTACAAATGTTGAGATGATGAAAGCAATTTCAGCTCATGATAAACAATTGATTGATGATTTAAAGGTTCAAAAAGCTGATATTGAAAAAGAAAAATCAGATATTGAAGCTGAAAAAGCTGCTATTGAAAAACGGAAAAAAGAGCTTACCGCTCAAAGTAAAGAAATCGAAAGCACTCAATCTGAACTCCAGAAGGCATACACTAAGAGTAAAGATGCTATGCAGGATTTTGATGCATTAAAGGATAAGTACCAAAGTAATCGCGATGCTGTTTTAGCAGAAGAAAAAGCGGTAGAGGCAGAACTTCAGAATTGGTATAAAACTCATTCTTCAAGCACCTCTGACGGTACAACTTCCAATAATAAATTTATCTGGCCTCTTCCCGGATTCAGCAGGGTTTCTTCACCTTATGGTCCTCGTTGGGGTGGTTTCCACAGCGGTATGGATATTACAGGTGGGGGAGTCTTTGGCGCTAATATTGTCGCTGCTGCCTCCGGAAAGGTAATCCAGGCTACCAACCATTACAGTTATGGTAATTATATCATTGTGGATCATGGTGGAGGATATTCGACTTTATATGCACATGCAAGTAAACTTTTAGTAAGTATAGGTCAAAGTGTGCATCAGGGTCAGAATATTGCTTTGGTTGGTTCTACAGGTAATTCTACCGGACCTCATCTGCATTTTGAAGTTCGTGTAAATGGTACTCATAAAGATCCTGCAAATTTTGTTAAATATTAAAAAATTTTTTAAAACAGGTTTAATTTTATAAAAAATATATAAACTTTCAATAACGGATAATGATTAAAATAAGATTAAGGCTCTATCGTCCGGATGGAGCCTTTCGTTTTAATGATGAAAGGAGAAAAACGGTGAATAAAAAGATTTCATTAGGTGTAGCTATTTGTTTTATGGCTATTGTTGCTACTGTTACTTTTACTTTGACAATGTTTTTTTCACTTGGAGTTTTTAATTCTAAAATTGCTAATATTGAGGAACGCGACAGACTTTATAAAAAGATATCTGAAATCGATACCTATGTCAGAAATCAGTATTTAGGTGATATTGACGAGGAAAAATTACTCGACTATGTTGCAGACGGATATATGCTTGGTATTGGTGATGCATATGCCGATTATATGACACAAGAGGAGTATAAGAATTATCAGCAAAGAAATGAAGGTATTCTTGTAGGTATTGGTATTACTGTGCAAAAGGACGAAAGCGGATATATTCTTGTTTCTGATGTCAGCGAAGATTCTCCTGCTGCAATAGCGGGTATAGAAAAAAATGATTTAATTATTGCTGTAAATAATGAAGATGTTTTAATTATTGGTTATACTCAGGCAAGTTCTAACATCAAAGGTGAAGAAGGTACTAAACTTTCCTTGACACTTCGCAGAGAAGGTGAAGATTATACTGTGGAATTGTCAAGAAAAAGCATGAGCAGTTCGACTATATCTCATCGAATGGTCGGCGATTATGGATATATTAAAATTGATAATTTTGATAAATCTACTGTTAATGATTTTAAATATGCAGTTTCGGATTTGCGTTCAAAGGATGCCCTTGGAATAGTTTTTGATCTTAGAAATAATACTGGCGGACTTATGGAAAGCGTAGTTGAAATTCTTGATTATCTTTTACCGGAGGGCAATCTTATTTCAGAGATAAACAAAAAAGGTGAGGTTAAAAATGTTTATACTTCTGATTCAAATTATATTGATATGCCTATGGTTTGTCTTATAAATGGTGAAACTGCAAGTGCCGCAGAATTATTTGTGTCGGATTTGCGTGATTTTAAGGCGGCTGAACTTGTAGGTCAGACCACTTTTGGTAAAGGTATTATGCAAGGAGCATACCCGCTTGAGGATGGTTCAGCAATTAAAATGACGGTTGCATATTTTAATCCAAGTAGCGATATAAACTTTGATGGGGTTGGTATAAAGCCTGATTATGAAGTTGCACTCAGTACAGAACAACAGCTTAATTTTGAAACTTTGGATGAAAATACCGATCCGCAGTTTATGAAAGCATTAGAGGTATTAAAATCAAAATAAAATAAAAACTGCAGAAGGTTAAAATTCTGCAGTTTTTTATATAAGTATGCATTTTATTCAAATACTGTTTCAATTACTTTTTCACTTCCTTTGGGAGAATAAAGCCAGTTTGAAATATGTCCCTTATTTATGAAATAATTTAATTTTGATATTTTTGTTTTTTCGTCAAAAGCATCTACAATAATCAGTTTTACTTTCATTTTGTCGGGTATCATACTTTTTATAAAAACACTTGCTTGTTGTCCTGGAAAAACATTTTCTTTTAATTCTGCAAGTCCTGCAAGATTTGGAGTCAGCTCTACAAATATTCCGTAATCTTCGACAGAACGGATGATACCGCTTACTGTTTCTCCGGGCGAAAATTGTGAAATGTTTTCTTCCCACGTACCTAAAAGTTCCTTATGTGAAAGCGAAATGCGTCCGTTTTCTATGTTTTTTACTACTACTTTGATGTCCTGACCTATGTAAAATCGGTCTTTTGGATGAGAAATTCTTGAAATGGAAATCATATCTATCGGTATAAGAGAAATTATTCCGCAGCCTATGTCAACAAATGCTCCGAATTGTTCTAAATGTGTTACTTTTGCCGGAATTATATCACCGGGGGTAAGGTTTGATAAAAATTTTTCATAACATTCAAGTTGTGCTTTCTTTCTTGACAGTATGGCAACTGTTTTCCCAGACGGGTCGCGTTCAAAAGAGGTAATTTTAAAGGAAACGGGTTTATTTACTCTTGATATTATGGCAATGTCACGGGTTGTACCTTCTGAAATTCCGATAGCGGTTTCGTTTCGTGGTATAACCCCTTTTATAACCCCTAAATCTACTATAAGATTATGGTTTCCTTCGCACACCAAAGCTTTAGCTTCTAAGGTCTTTGATTTTGCCATGGCTTCATAAAGAAAAGCTAAATTATCAAAACAACGCTTGTTATCTTCTTTTTCAATGAGAAGTCCTTCTGGTAAAAAATTCATAATCTGCACCTCGTTTTTATCCCTTAAAGATAAAAATCCTTTCTTTAAAAATTCTGTGGTACATATTATGAAAAATAATTCTGAAATATGTTAATTTTATTGCGATTTTTGGCTTATTATGATATAATAAAATGAATCAGTGACGGCCCGCTCAATAATAGATGGTAACATTTTGTTGTAATCAGGAAAGGGTGTAATTCATGGATAAAGATTTATATAAATATATACTTAATAAATCACATCATCAATACAGAAAAGAGATTGAAATAAAATTTGATGAAGGTATGACAGCAGTTGAGAGAATGACTTATAGATTTGAAAGAATGTGTGATGCTGAAAAACCGGTTATTTTAAAAAATGAACAGATTTGTTATGTCAGAACAACAAAGAATATTCCGGATATATTCACACAATCAGAATGGAATGATATTAAATCAAAGCACTATATTCATGAACTTGGGTATTTGTCAAATCTTTCTCCTGATTATGAAGAGGTTATCAAATGTGGCCTTTTAGCAAAATATGAAACATCAGATGAATATGGAAAGCGCTGTATCGATGCAATTATAGGTCTCGCCGACAGATACAAAGAAGAAGCAAAAAAGCAAGGCAGAAGTGATATAGAAGCGGTTTTCGAACGAGTGCCAAGATATGGTGCTACAAATTTCCGTGAAGCTTTGCAGTTTTTCAGAATAATTCATTTCAGTTTGTGGCTTGAAGGAAATTATCATAACACCTGTGGCAGATTTGATAAATATATGTATCCATATTTAAAAGCAGATATGGATAACGGCATTTATACTGAGGAAACGGCACTTGAGCTTTTGGAGGATTTCTTTTTGTCATTTAACAAGGACAGCGATCTTTATGTCGGTGTTCAGCAGGGCGATAATGGGCAGAGTATGGTTCTCGGTGGAATGGATGAAAATGGAAATGAAGTATTTAATCTTCTTTCTAAGTTGTGTTTAAAGGCAAGTGAAAACCTTTTGATGATTGATCCCAAAATAAATTTAAGAGTAAATAAAAATACACCCCTTGAAGTTTATGAACTTGGAACAAGGCTTACAAAGGCAGGACTTGGTTTTCCACAGTATTCAAATGATGATGTGGTTATAGATGGGCTTTTAAAGCTTGGATATGATTTGAAAGATGCCAGAAATTATGCTATTGCAGCTTGTTGGGAATTTATTATTCCAAAGGTCGGTGCAGATGTTGCAAATATTGGTGCACTTTCTTTTCCAAAAGTAGTAGATAGATGTTTACATAAAGATTTACTCAGTTGCGAAACATTTGAAGAATTTGCAGAATGCTTAAAAAAGGAAATAAGTAAAGAAACAGATATTATCTGTAATTCTATAAAGGATTTATGGTTTGTACCATCACCATTTATGAATGTTATGATGGACTTTAATATTTATGAAGGCGGAAAATATAATAATTTCGGCATTCATGGTACAGGTATTGCAACTGCGGCAGATTCACTTGCTGTTATTGAAAAGTATGTATATAAAGATAAAACAATTTCAAAGCAGGAGTTAATAGAAGCAGTTGATTCTGATTTTAAAAAGCATTCTGAAATACTTCCGATTCTTCGTTATGAGGCGCCTAAAATGGGTAATGATGAAGATGATGCAGATGAAAAAGCGGTAATGCTTTTAAAGGCATTTTCCAATAGCTTAAAAGGCAGAAAAAATTGTCGTGGCGGAATATTCAGAGCAGGAACAGGAAGTGCCATGTACTATTTGTGGCATGCCGATGAGATAGGAGCATCTCCTGACGGCAGACGAAACGGTGAGCCTTTTGGGACTAATTTTTCCGCAAGTCTGTTTGCAAAAATTAAAGGACCATTTTCTGTAATAAAATCATTTACAAAGCCTGATTTCAGTGAAGCGATAAATGGAGGCCCTCTGACGCTTGAGTTTGCCGGTTCAATGTTTGAAAATGAAGAATCTATAAATAAGATTGCGACGCTTGTTAAAGCATATGTGGATATGGGCGGACATCAGCTTCAGCTGAATGCTGTTAATACCGAACTTATGAAGGATGCTCAGGCACATCCTGAAAAACACAGACAGCTTGTTGTAAGAATATGGGGATGGAGTGCATATTTTGTTGAGCTTGATAAGGAATATCAGGACCATGTAATGCTTCGTCAACAGTATCAGGTGTGATATGAAAGGTATAATATTTGATATAAAAGAATTTTCAATACATGATGGTCCGGGTGGAAGGACAACGGTGTTTTTAAAGGGCTGTCCGCTCAGGTGCAAGTGGTGTCATAACCCCGAAGGATTTGTAAAAGAACCACAAATTATGAAAAAATACAATTTGTGCACAAATTGTATGCTTTGTGAAAAAAAGTGCAATCACGCAGAATGTGAGTGGTATGGTGTATGTATTCATGCTTGTCCTAATGGTTGTATTACTGTCAGTGGTGAAGAAGTTGACAGCAAGGTTCTTGCCGAAAGACTTAGTAAAGATAAATCAATATTTGAACTTACAAAAGGTGGAATAACAATTTCGGGTGGTGAACCATTGATGCAGGCAGATTTTGTTTGTGATTTGATTGATAATCTTTATGGAATACACACTGCAATTCAGACAAGCGGCTATGCAGATGAAGAAACATATAAAAGGGTTATATCAAAATTTGATTATGTAATGCAGGATATAAAACTTGTGGATGAAGATGAACATATAAAATACACCGGTGTAAGCAATAAGAAAATTCTTAGGAATATTGAATGGCTTAAACAAAGTAAAAAGGATTTTATATTAAGATTTCCACAAATTCCGGGGATTACTGATACCGAGAAAAATATTGAAGCAGTAAGAAAACTTGCGAAAAATTATAAAATAGAGTTTTTAAATTATAATGATTTAGCACCTGCAAAATATGAAATGCTCGGAATGAAATATGAACTTGATAATAAAAATGCCTGAAAATAACTTTTATACATATTTTTTAATCTTTGTTTACAAATTTAACTTTGATTTTTGGTAAAATTAAATTGTGCCTTTTTAAGGCTTATTTTAGTAACAGAATGGAGTTTCAAAAAAATGATTGAAGTATCCAAATTAACTAAATGCTACGGTGATAAACATGCGGTAAATAATATAAGTTTTACTGTAAACCGTGGTGAAATTTTAGGATTTTTAGGACCTAATGGTGCAGGAAAATCTACAACTATGAATATTCTTACCGGATATATTTCTTCTACATCCGGTGAGGCTAAAATTGACGGATTTGATATTCTGGAAAATCCTTACGAGGCTAAAAAGCGTATAGGATATCTTCCTGAGCATCCGCCATTATACCTTGATATGACGGTTATATCATATCTTGAATTTGTATATCAGCTTAAAAAAGTTGAACTTCCTATGAAAGAACATTTAGATCAGATCTGCAAAAAGGTTAAGATTGATAATGTTAAAAATCGTATTATAAAAAATCTTTCAAAAGGATATCGCCAGCGTGTAGGATTTGCACAGGCTTTAATCGGAAATCCTGAGGTGCTTATTCTGGACGAGCCTACTGTTGGCTTGGACCCGAAGCAGATTATTGATATAAGAAATCTTATAAAATCTCTTGGGAATGATCACACAGTTATCCTTTCATCACATATTTTACCTGAAATCCAGGCTATCTGTGACAGGGTGGTTATTATCAATGCCGGAGAAATTGTTGCTAATGATACCGCTGATAATTTATCTAAGAATATGAGCGATGATTTCAGATATACTGCTCGTATCGAGGGTGATAAGGATAAACTCACAGAATTACTTAACGGTATTTCAAATATGAAAGAAGTAATTTGTTTAGGAGAAAAAGAAGAAGGAGTCTTTGAGTTTATTTTAGAGGCGAAGCCGAATACTGAAATAAGACGTGAGCTTTTTGATAAACTTAAAGAGTCAGGCAATCGTTTGCTTGGCCTTAAATCCAATGAAATGACACTTGAAGATATCTTTTTACAGCTTACTTCAGGTGACAGAAAGAGTGCAGATGTTTCTGAAATTATTGCGGAAATTCGCGAAGATGACGGAGGTGAAGAATAATGACATCTATTTTCAGAAGAGAGTTTATCTCATATTTTACTTCACCTATAGGATATATTTACCTTACTGTATTTTACTTTTTCTCAGGTGTATTTTTTAATAACGTTGTCACCTCAAACTCCACAGATGTTTCACCGGTTTTCAGCTCATTGTTCTTAATTTTATTGGTGCTTATCCCACTTCTTACCATGCGTCTTATGAGCGAAGAGAAAAAACAAAAAACAGACCAGCTTTTGCTTACTTCACCTGTAAGTCTTTCCGGCCTTGTTTACGGAAAGTGTCTGGCGGCTTTTTGCATATATTCTCTTGGCATATTGGTAACCCTTGTTTACGCTATTGTACTCTCAGGATATGCTTCTCCACAATGGATGGTTGTTGCGGGAAATATTTTAGGTGCTTTGCTTTTAGGGTTTGCAATGATTTCGATAGGAGTTTTTATTTCCTCTTTAACTGAAAACCAGATGATTGCCGCTATTGGTACTTTTGCAGTTATGCTTTTTATTTATCTTATGGATGCTTTTGTCGGAATGGTTAACATAAGATGGATTTCAAAGGCTCTTACAAGTATTTCTTTTACTGCAAGATACTCTGAATTCACTTCCGGAGTTTTGAATTTTTCCAATGTGCTGTTTTTCTTAAGTATCGGTGTGATTTTTAATTTTTTCACTGTCAGGGTACTTGAAAAAAGACGCTGGAGTTAAATTATTGGAAGGGAATGAGTTTTTAATGAAAAAGAATATTTTTAATAATCGTCGTTTTAAACATGGTTCTCTTGCGACGGTTATGACTATCGGATTAGTTGTACTTGTTATACTTGTTAATGTTATTGCATCTATGATTGCGGATCGTTTGCCTGTTAATATAGATTTAACCGATAATAAACTTTATGAGCTTTCGGATGAGAGTATAAGCTTCCTTGAAACCCTTGAAACTCCAATTGAGATTGAACTTTTTTCTACTGAGGAAGATTTTATCAATCTTGGTAATACTTATGGGTTTTCAAATTTTGCAGCTCCTGCACTTGAGCTTTTAAAGAAATATGATCGATTTGAAAATATAACAGTTGAGTATCATGATCCTTATACAAACCCTGATGTTATTTCTAAATATTCAGAAGGGAAGTTGGGGCTTGGAAGTATAGTAGTTTCTTGTGATGGACGTCATCGCATACTTACTCTGAGCGATTTGTTTTCTGTTGATATGCAGACAGGATATGTTGACAAGTCAAATGTTGAGAATGCAATTACTTCATCTATAATACTGGTTTCCAATGCGAATCCCACAAAGGTTACTTTGCTTACCGGTATTACCGGTTCCGACGTTTCAGGACTTACTGACTTGTTAGGAAATAACGGATATGAACTCACTAAAACCGATATTCTTACCGGTACAATCAGTGATGATACGGAAATATTGATTTTAGCAGCTCCTAAGTCAGATTTACCTGCTGAATCATTAAAGAAAATAGATGAATATCTGGATACTGCAGGAGAGTATAATAGGAATTTTTATTATTTCGCAGATCCCGAACAGCCAGAGCTTCCTAATATTGAGGCATTTTTAGCTGAATGGGGAATTAAAATAGGTGATGGAATAATTTTTGAGTCGGACGCAAATAAGGTCTATAATCAGAATTACTTTTTTATTGAGCAGGATATAGCTAACAGTTTGTATGCTGATAAATTGGGAAATACAAACGGATATTTATATTTTGTGCAGTACAGACCGCTTGAACAACTATTTGAAGAAGATGCGAGTCGCAGCACAAAGGTTGTAATTTCTTCATATCCTTCAGGAATTTTAATGCCTTTTAATGCTAATGAAAACTGGAAGTTTGATGCAGATGACAGAAAGAGTTACCCTGCTATTTTGTTAGGACAAAGAACAGTTTCTGATGCAAATACAAATTCCAAAACAACCTCTTCGGTAGTGGCTTTCGGCTCACCTACTGTTGCTGATTCTACATTCCTTACACAGGCACTTTTTAAAAATGCTGAATTTCTGACTGTTATGAGTAATGAACTTTGTGGAAAGATGAACAGTAACATAGTTGCACCTAAGACAGCGGGTATAAAAACACTTGGAATAAGCCTTGCTGACAGAAATGTTATTGTAACTATTTTTCAGTATGTTTTGCCGGTTATAATTATAATTGCGGGTATGATTGTCTTTATTCGCAGGAGGAATCGTTAATATATGGGTAATAAGATTAAATCGATAATTATAGGTGGTATAGCACTTGTTTTGCTTTTAATCACTATGTTGATTCTGGTGCTTACCGATAAACCAAAAGAGCAGAATGAGCAGGGCTTACAAAATTCATCTGTGGTGGTTTTGTGGAAACACGATGTTGACAGCATCAAAAAGGTAGAAGTCAATAACGATAAAGGAAATTACATTGTATCTAAAAATGATAAAGGTGATTTGGTAATCGATGAACTTTCAGATTATCCGTTGATTGCTAATGAATTTATAAGTTTAAAAAATGTACTCTCTACCTTTACTGCTACCAGAGTTGTAGAGAAAAACCCTGAAGATATTGAAAAATATGGATTTAACAATCCTGTTGCTACTGCATCGGTAACTTTTGAAGATGGTACAGTAAATACCATAAAACTTGGTAAAATGTTGCCTACCGATGGTGGATATTATACAATGATAAATGATGACACAACAGTTTATGCGGTTGCAAAAATGGATGTTGCTAATTTACTTTATAAAGCTGTTGATTATATCGACCATTTTATCATAAGGGAAACTGAAGATAATTTCGTTGAGAAATTAAGGGTTGATGGTGCTAATTTTAAGGAAAAACCTTTGATTATCGAACTTGATGAAAATCAGAAATATTTTATTAAAAGTCCTATTGAAGCGGAGATTAATTCATTTGAAGGTAAAGAGGTTGTAGAGGGACTCTACACTTTATATGCGGAAGAGATTGCAGCTGTCGGTAATGGTGCTGAGTACGGATTTTCAAGTCCTTATGCAGTAATTGATTACACTAAAGACGGTATTGATGGTAAGCTTTATATAGGAGATAGCACTGATATAGATTCAGTACCTGCAAGATATGTTATGACCGATAAGAGCGACATAATTTATAAGGTAGATGCATCGTTACTTCCGTGGACAGATACAGTTATTGATGAACTTTATAACGATTTGGTATTGATACCTAATATCAATACTGTTGATACTATAACACTCTCATTTAAAGGTGAGAGCCATGTCTTTAAGTCAAAAGGCGAAAAAGACAGTTTAACCGCTACACTTGATGGTAATGAAATAGATACTGTTAATTATCGTACAATGTATGAATTTTTGATTTCGGCTATTGCCAAAGAGATTAATTATGGTGAAGTTAAAGGCGAGTCAATTGTAAAAGTGGTTTATAAGTATCGAGATAGTAAAATAAAAGATGACGTTATCGAATTTTTTGCTTGTGATGAGAGAAGATGTATAATTTCACTTAATGGAGCTGAAAGCTTCCTCACGGAACGCAGATATGTAGATAAGATTATATCTAATCTTGAAAAGGTCAGAAACGGTGAAAAACCGCTATTGGATTATTAAAAAATGCAGGGCGGATTTGTCTGCCCTGCTATTACAATATAGGAGGAAGTTTTATGGATATAAATAAAAAGCTCTCGGAAGAGTTTTCAGTCGGCATTAATCAGATTGAAAATACTGTGAAGCTTATTGATGAGGGAAATACAATTCCATTTATTGCACGATACCGTAAAGAGGCCACAGGTTCACTTGATGATCAGGTTTTGAGAGAAATTTTCGAAAGACTTGAATATTTAAGAGGACTTGAGAAGAGAAAAGAAGAAATTATTTCTCATATTGAGGATCAGGAAAAGATGACTGATGAGCTCAGAGAAGCTATCTTAAATGCAAAGACTTTATCAGAGCTTGAAGATTTGTATCGCCCTTATCGTCCAAAACGAAAAACAAGAGCTTCGGTAGCAAGAGAAAAAGGGTTAGAACCTCTTTCGCAGTTTATTTTAGAGCAGAAAATTTGCGATTTAATGGGTGAAGCAGAGAAATATATAGATGAAGAAAAAGGTGTTAATAATATAGAAGAGGCACTTTCAGGTGCTCAGGATATTATTGCTGAGGATATTTCAGATGATGCAAATATAAGAAAAGAGTTACGTACTTATGTGTATCGTACGGGTAGTGTAGTGACTAAAGCAACTGATAAAGATGCTCAATCAGTTTATGAGATGTATTATGATTACTCAGAACCTGTTAATAAAATTGCAGGACATAGAATTTTGGCGGTTGAACGTGGCGAACGTGAAGAGTTTTTGAAAGTGAGTATCGAAGTTGATACTGACGCTGCAATTTCCGGTTTATATAATACTTTTGTTACTGCTAAAAATCCTTGTGGAGAGATAGTTGCAAATGCTTGTGCAGATAGCTTTACAAGGCTTATTTATCCATCTATTGAGCGTGAAATCAGAAATCAACTTTTTGAAAATGCAAGTACACAAGCTATCAAGGTTTTTTCTGCAAATCTTCGTCAGCTTTTGATGCAACCTCCCGTAAAAGATGCAGTTACTTTAGGCTTTGACCCTGCATATCGTACCGGTTGTAAAATTGCAGTTGTAGATGGCACCGGAAAAGTACTTGATACTACAGTGGTTTATCCTACAATGCCACATAATGATATCGAAGGAGCTAAAAAGAAGTTAAAAGAATTGATAGCTAAATACAGTATTACTACTATTGCGATAGGAAACGGAACAGCTTCAAGGGAAAGTGAGAAATTTGTTGCGGAAATGATAAAAGAAATTGACAGTCCTGTTTCTTATATGGTGGTTTCTGAGGCAGGAGCATCTGTTTATTCTGCATCTAAACTTGCTGCAGAAGAATTTCCGCAGTTTGACGTTTCACTTCGTTCTGCTGTTTCGATTGCAAGAAGACTTCAGGACCCACTCGCTGAGCTTGTAAAAATTGATCCTAAAGCTATTGGTGTAGGGCAGTATCAGCATGATATGGCTCCTAAACAGCTTTCTGAAGCACTTGACGGTGTGGTTGAAGCTTGTGTTAACTCGGTGGGTGTTGACCTTAATACTGCGTCACAGCCTCTTTTAGCGCGTGTTGCCGGTATTAATAGCGGTGTTGCAAAAAATATTGTTGCATATCGTGAGGAAAATGGAGCTTTTTCTGACAGAAATGAGCTTTTAAAAGTTTCAAAGCTTGGTAAAAAAGCTTATGAACAATGCGCGGGATTTCTTCGCATTTCAGGTGGAAAATCAATTTTTGATAATACCGGAGTTCACCCTGAATCTTATAAAGCGGCACAGTCTCTTTTAAAAGAGTGTAATTATACTTTAAAAGACGCAGAACAAGGCAATTTATCTGAGCTTAAAACAAGGGCAGATGAAATAGGTATAAGAACTTTGGCTGAAAAGCTTTCAGTGGGTGAGCCTACATTGAGGGATATAATTGATGAACTTATGAAACCGGGACGTGACCCCCGTGACGAGTTGCCACCTCCTATGCTCAGAACTGATGTTATGGAGATGAAGGATTTAAAACCCGGAATGGAATTAAAGGGCACAGTCAGAAATGTAATCGATTTTGGTGTTTTTGTGGATATAGGAGTTCATCAGGACGGGCTTGTTCATATTTCCCAGATTTGTGACAGATACATCAAGCATCCCCTTGAGGTTGTCAAGGTAGGAGACGTGGTTACAGTATGGGTTTTAGACGTAGATGTCAATAAAAAACGCATTTCTCTTACTATGAAGAAAAATAAGTAATTTATAGTGAAAATACTCTTGATTGCTTTAATTTACTCTGATTTTCTTTAAATATCATAATTAACTCACAAAATGAAATGAAACACGAGATTTAAAGAGAAAACGAGAAAAACAGAGAGAATTAAAGAGAATGAGGGCTATAAATTAAAAAATAGCCAAATTTTGACTTGACACTATTTTCAATATTTTATATAATATGTCTTGTTGTGAAAACTAAGGTGAAATTTTAATTTTGCCTGAAGATGAAACTTGTTTTCAAGAAAAAATTGGAGGTAAAGATTATGTCTACAACAATGCCAAAAGCTGCTGATATCAGTCGTAAATGGTATGTGCTTGATGCTGCAGGCAAATCCTTGGGACACGTTGCAGTAAAAGCTGCTGATATTCTTCGCGGTAAAACAAAACCTACATTTGCTCCTCATATGGATTGTGGTGATCATGTTATTATCATCAACTGTGAAAAAGCTGTATTGACAGGTAAAAAATTAGAGCAAAAATACTACCGTTGGCACACCGGTTGGGTAGGTCATCTTAAAGAAGTAAAATACGCACATTTGATGGAAACAAACCCTGAAAAAGCAATGATGCTTGCTGTTAAGGGAATGGTTCCTGACACCGTTATCGGACGTCAGGCTCTCCGTCGTCTTAGAGTGTACAGAGGTCCTGAGCATAACAATATGGCTCAGAAACCTGAAGTATGCGAGTTTTAATTAACGAAGGGAGGCAATTTAAATGTACGAATCTAAACCATATTTTTACGGTACAGGTAGAAGAAAAAGCTCTGTTGCAAGAGTAAGAGTTTACCAGGGTACCGGTACAATTACAATTAATGGCCGTAATATTGATGAATATTTTGGCCTTGATACTTTGAAACTTATCGTTCGTCAGCCTCTTGGTTTGACTGAAACAGAAGGCAAATTTGATATCGTTTGCACAGTAGCAGGCGGTGGCGTAACAGGTCAGGCAGGTGCAATCCGTCATGGTTTGTCCAGAGCTTTGCTTCAGTATGATGCTGAACTTCGTCCTACACTCAAAAAAGCCGGCTTCTTAACTCGTGACCCGAGAATGAAAGAACGTAAGAAATACGGTCTTAAAGCAGCTCGTAGAGCACCACAGTTCTCAAAACGTTAATTTATACGTTTCGAGACAACTCAATACGACTTACAACTCCTCGGGACTCTGGTCTTGGGGAGTTTTTTGTTGCTGTTTTTGGGTTT
>JAZRIW010000020.1:0-68129 GCA_045645505.1 Fumia sp. | reverse complement strand
ATATCAAAATATCTTTTTAATTCCAGGTGAGTCCAGTGATAAAGAGGATTTCCGATTAAAAGCGGCATAGTTTCAGCAAACTTAAGCCACTTTTCAAATTCATCCTTATCGCCTGTAATAAAGCTTTCATCAACACCATTTGAACGCATCTGCCTCCATTTATAATGGTCACCGCCCAAAAACAAATCATAAGCATTTTTAAATTTATAATCTTCAGCTATCATTTTAGGTGACAAATGACAATGATAATCGATGATAGGCATATCCTTCGCATACTCATAAAGTTTCACTGCAGTTTTGTTTTTAAGCATAAAGCTGTCATTTATAATTCCCATTTTAATCTCCCTTACAAAAAGCTATAATGTAACACCATCTTTAAAAATAGCTATTTCCCTGAAATTATTTATTTCATTTTTGGTTTCTTCACCTGAAGCCACTCTCAATATATAATCAACAAGCTCATCGCCCAAATCATCTATCGGTTTTCCGTTTAACAAACAAGATGCATCAAAATCAATCCAGTTTTTCTTTTTTTCATAAAGATTTCTGTTGGTAGATATCTTTATTGTCGGAACAGGAGCGCCAAGAGGAGTCCCCCTACCGGTTGTAAAAAGTATAATATGTACTTTCGCAGCAGTTAAATTAGTGACTGCAACAATATCATTACCCGGTCCGTTTAAAACAGTCAGTCCCTTTTCAGTAACGGTATCTCCATAGCTTATCACATCAACCACATCGGAAAAACCACCCTTTTGCACACAACCTAAAGATTTTTCCTCCAGTGTTGTAATTCCACCTTCTTTGTTACCGGGCGAAGGGTTTTCATATATAACCTGGTTATGAGAAGTGTAATAATCCTTGAAATCATTTATAAGGGAAACCATTTTATCAAAGACTTCCCTGCTTTTGCATCTTTCCATAAGAAAATGCTCAGCACCAAACATTTCAGGCACCTCAGTAATAACACTGCTTCCGCCAAAAGAAATAATCTTATCCGAAACATTTCCCACAAGCGGATTTGCAGTAATTCCGCTTAAACCATCACTTCCGCCGCATTTAAGCCCAATACAGAGCTTTGAAATATTCACTTCTTCACGTTTGAATTTATCAGCATATTCTCTAAGCTCATTTATAAGCCTAACACCCTGTGCAATTTCATCCTCAAAATCCTGACAATTTAAAAACTTAACTCTTTTTTCATTATATGCGCCTAAAATCTCTTTAAAAGACTTTATATTATTGTTTTCACACCCAAGTCCCAATACAAGTACACCACCTGCATTCGGATGGTTTACAAGATTTTTTAAAATAAGTCGGGTTACGTTTTCATCATCGCCAAGCTGTGAGCAACCATATGGATGCGTAAAAGGTATCGCACCTGTCTCATCCGAAAGCCTTTGCGCCACCTTATTCACGCAACCAACAAGGCTTATTATCCAGATTTCATTTCTTACTCCCACATCACCGTTTTCCCTTACAAAGCCCTTAAAAGTCAGTTGTGAAGTTTTTGACTTTACACCATAATCTTTATAATTATAGCTATATTCAAGCTTATTTGATAAAGTAGTTTTAATATTGTGTGTATGTATATGTTCGCCTTTTTTTATATCACGAACAACATAACCTATCAAAGCGCCATATTTAATAATATACTCTCCTTCTTTAATGTCGCAAATCGCGTATTTATGGCCATTTTCTAAGTTTATTTCAACATTATCAAGCTTATTTATAATCATAAATATTTTTCTACCTCATCACTTAAAAAACTTAAATCCTCATCCCAGAAATCTTTATTTTCAAGAATTTCCGTAATACTTTTTTCCTTCATAAATGAAATTATCTTCTCATCATCACAAGGAGTGCCGGCTTTATAAAACTCAATGAGCTTTGCCAATGAAAAAATAAGATTTTGAGGCATTTTTTTAAATTTTTCAATATACCCCAATACAGATGGCAAAACCCTTACTTTAAATTTGCTGACAGAATTAAGCGATATAGACTCACAAAGGTGGTTGATATAAGGATTATTGAATCTCTCAAGAACATTATTTGCATAAGACACAAGCTCATTCTCGGGCAAATCAAGAGAAGGAATTATCTCATCAAAAATACATCTTCGCAAAAAAGAATATATTTCCTCATCTTCCATACACTGCTTAACTGTTGTAACTCCTTTAAGAAGAGCATAAGGAATTATAGAGGTATGAGCACCATTTAATATCCTCACCTTCCTTGTCCGATACATCGAAAGGTCGTTTGTAATAATTATATTAAGTCCTGATTTATCAAATGGAATTTCTTCTAAAATACATTCCGGTCCCTCAATTACAAAAAGATGAAAAAGTTCACTTGTGTTGAGCATATTATCTTCATACCCCAAATCTATCTTTTCATCCTTAGGATAGCCCGTTACAATTCGGTCAACCAGTGTATTACAAAAAATATTATCACTAAAAATATAGTTTTTAAAAGCTTCTCCCAAATTCCAAAGGTCTGCATACTTTAAAATGATTTTTTTTAAAGTATCACCGTTATTTTCTATAAGCTCACAAGGCATAAAAATAAAACCGGTAAGTCCGAGAGTGAATCTTTTATATAACAAAGCGGTAACTTTCGCAAGAAAAGACTTAGGCGGTGCATCAGTCAACTTATCATTTTCATCGTATCTGATGCCGGATTCTGTTGTATTTGAAAAAACAAATCTTAAATCCGGATTTTCTGCAAGTCTTAAATATTCATCGTAATCATCATAACACTTTACACATCTTGAAATTACATCAATCTGTTTTTTATCAACAACAACGCTTCCGTCTTTTAATCCGCGCATAATATGAGTATACTTACATTTTTGTGCGGTCAGTTTGTCGCAGAGTCCTTCTTTTATCGGTTGCACTACCACAACATCTACATTAAAATCAGTTTTTTCATTAATGATTTGTATAATCCAGTCGATAAAGCCTCGTAAAAAAACGCCCTCTCCAAACTGGATAATCTTTTCCACCCTGCTACTCATATTATTCCTCCGATATATTTATGTATTATCGGCCATACCTCATCAGGATAGAATTGATGTCCTTTATCGCCTATTAAATGCCGGCACAATTCCTCCTTACCGAGCATTTTATATATTTTTTTTACAATTTCAAAACTGCTTTTAGCCGGCTCTATAGGAAAAATTCCGTCCTCTTTTCCCGAAACAATTAAAAGCCTGCGCGGTGCTGTCAATGCTGCCAAATCTCCCATCTCAAAATATTTTCTGATACCCGGTATGTAATTGCAATCACAATGATCCATAGCCATTATCGAATCTTCATAAGTGCAAAATGCACACGAAGGCACGGAAATTGATATTCTCTCCTCCAGACAGGAAGCGTAAAAAGTAGCAGTACCTCCGCCCGAATTACCAAGACAAATAATTTTATTCATATCAACGTATTCGGAAAAATATTTCAAAAGCACATCAATAAGACGCATAATATCCCAGACTCTCTCACCAATTGCACATCTTCCAAGCAAAAGTGTGGGAGTAGCCATTCTGAAATCAGAAATGCATGCAGGACTTCCCTTTTCATTCTGACCTGCCAAGCCCATATATCTCTGTTCAATAGCTACAGCGCATATTCCTTCTTTTACTGCCCTCACAGCGAAATTTCTGCCACCGGCAATGGCTTTTTCATCGTTTTCAAATTTGGCTTCATCAAAAGAAATATGCATACCTGTAGAATGTCCCTGCAAACAGATTGCCACAGGCAAAGGTTTTTTAATATCTTTGGGAGATAAAAAACTTCCCTTCACAAAATAGTTTTCTTCACTTTGAAATTCAAAATCACATCTTTTATAAAATCCGAAATCCTTTTCAGAGGTAATTTTAAATAAATCATCGCATTTTTCAAAAGGAAGTCCCAGTAATTCTTCTAATTTTTCTTTAGCCTTTTTCTGCCAGACAGTAAAATCCTCATCATAATTATATCTCATTAAAGGAGTAGCATTTTTTACTCTATGCATTATATATTCATAAGAATTATACATCGCTAAATCTCCTCCAACTTGCTTAAATCATAATCCTTAAGATATTCTTTAGTGTTTAAAACCATCTCTTTAAAAAGTGCTTTTGCATCCTCAAGAGAACAGGTCACAAGCGGATCGTTTATAAAAATATTGAATATTTTTTTCAAATCTCTTTTTTCGACAGCATCGCTGATATTTTCCTGCTCACTGACAATTCTTACCACCATCGGATAAATTTCATCGGGGATATTCCCTGCCATAACAGGAGTTACGCTATCATCAGAAAATACCGCATTTGTTTCAACAACAGCGCCGATTGGAAGATTTCCTATCTGTCCGTTATTTGGAATATTTACATTTGTTATCAGATTAGAAAGCCCTAAAATAGCCCTCATCTGATTAACGCCCTCTTCACCGGTTTTGTTAATTTCAGGGCTTATTTCTCCGCTTCTCAACTTCTCGCTTTTTTCAAGCCTTACCGCCAAATCCTTTCTCCTAAAATCAACCGGTGTCAGCAAAAATCCCCATTCTTCGGCGGTTTCAGGATTTTTTAAATACCAACTGCCCTCACAGAATTCAGCTAAATGTCTGTCACCCGCAGCGGCAATATAGCCATATCTTTTAAAAAGATCAAGCTTTACCCTTTCTTTTGAAATGAAAACTCTGTTCATCCAGTTATTATCGATATTTTCAAAATAACCGCTTTCAGCATATTTATCGGCAAATTTCTTATAAACCTCAAATAAATCAATATCTCTATACTGAGCTTTGGTAATCCATGTAAAATGGTTAACTGCTACGGGATTAACCTTAATTTCATCTCGTTCAACGTTTTCAATTTTGCAAATATCCTTTAACGCCTCGACAAGTATCTTCTGTGTGCCAAATACCTCGTGGCAACAACCAAATGCCTTGATTTTCGGAAAAACCCTATAAAGTGTTTTAACACAAAGTGTCATCGGATTTGTATAATTTATAACCCACGCATCGGGACAATATTTTCTGATATTTTCAGCAATTTCCTCAATCATCGGTAAGCATCGCATAGCTCTCACAATGCCACCGGGACCCGTAGTATCACCCACCGACTGATAAATTCCGTATTTTTCGGGTGTATGCACATCGGAATGCATTTCATCAAAAGTACCGGGTAATATTGAGATAACCACAAAATCAGCACCTGACAATGCCTCTTTTATAGTTTTTACCGCTTTATAATTCCAGTTTGTATTTGCACCTTCACAGCTGTTAAATTTATTACCGATTATTTCGTTATTCTTAGCCGCTTCAAAATCGATATCGTATAGTAAAACCTCACCTGAAATATCTTTTGCAGACACAAGGTCGCTCATAAGCCCCCATGCCCAACCTCTTGAACCTCCACCAATATATGCGATTTTTAAATTTTCTGCTTTATTTCCATTGTAATTCATTTTATCACTCCCTGCAATTATTTTAATACAAAATAAATAGGTTTTCTATTAAAATATCAGCTATTTTTTAAAAAACAGTAAAATATTATTGTCAAAATTAAAAAATGTGCTATAATTTACTATAGGAAGTGATTTTATGTCCGCAGAAAAAGAAATGTATTTTTTTAATAAACAAAAAACAGATAATAGTGCTACTATGCCAAAAGCTCACGTACACAATTCACATGAATTATACTGGCTTATTAAGGGAAATGTAAAATACTTTATCGGAAACGAAATATTTATATTATCCGCAGGTGATATGATATTTGTACCGAAAGGTATATTTCATAAAACCGATTATGAAGAATGTAATGAAATTGAAAGAATAGTCCTTTCTTTCACTGATGATTTTATCGGTGAAGAATTTTCGGAATATACAAAGGAATTTGCAAAAAATAAGCATATACGCTTCACTAATGAATTTTTTTACAAAATTCAGGACATTATGAATAAATTGGAAAAAGAAGAAAAAAAAAGAGAAAATGGTTTTGAAAAACTCCGTAAAATTTATCTTCAGCAGCTTTTAATTTTTATTTCAAGATATCGCATTAATGAAATTGACATTAAAATTAATTCCTCTTATCTTTTGATACAAAATATTGCAAAATATATATCCGAAAACTACAATGCTGATCTGTCGCTTAATTCACTTGCAAAAAAATACTGTATAAGTCCGAACCATCTCTCTAAGCAATTCAAAAAAACGACAGGTGTAGGCCTCAATGAATATATAAATATTTCAAGAATCGTAGCAGCAGAGCATTTCCTTAAAAACACCAATCATTCAATAACAAAAGTCGCTACTGAATGTGGTTTCAATGACAGCAACTATTTTGCTGCGGTATTCAAAAAAATAAAAGGAATAACTCCTAAAAAATATTCAATGCAAAATAAAAACTTTCGGTTTTAATAAAACCGAAAGTTTTTTTAAAATACAAACTGAACCAAAATCATATAAAAAAGTGTTCCCGATACAATACTTAACAAAGTATTTTTCTTTATCAGATACAAAAGCACCACCACAAATGATGCCAGAAGTTCAGGCAAAAAGCCTGAAAAAGATAAAAAACTCACATCTTTAAGGCAATACACCACAAGCATAGCCATAACTGCAAACGGTAATATACGGCTTAATTTTTCGATAACCGGTGGTGTTTTACTCTTACCGAAAATTAAAAACGGCAGAAATCTTAAAAAAGCTGTCACAACCGCCACAATTAAAATAATAATTAAAGTATGTAAATCAGGCATCTGTACTCTCCTCTCTGTAAAGGCAAAGTGAAACTCCCATCATAATCATAGCGGGGATAAGAAAATTATCTTTGCCGAAAACAAAAATAGAAATCACAGAAGCGATTAAGCCTATAATGGCGGGAAGATGTTTTTTGGTGCTGAGCCATTGCTCGGTAAATACCGTTAAAAAAAGTGCTGTCAGTGCAAAATCTATACCCGTACTATTAAAGCTCACCACAGTACCAAACAAAGCTCCAAGCACCGAGCCTGATACCCAGTAAATCTGATTAAGCAAAGAAACAGATAAAAAATATCTTTTTCTGTCGGTAACCTTTATATCCTCCCTGCATAAAAGAGAATAGGTCTCATCGGTAAGAGAAAATATAAGGTAAGGTTTTATTTTACCCATACCCTTATACTTTTCAATCATTGAAATCCCGTAAAAAAGATGTCTGGCATTTACCATCAAAGTGGTAAAAGCTATTGTAATAAACGAAGCGCCACCCGTAATAAGTCCGATTGCCATATATTGCATCGAACCTGCGTAAATCAAAGCGCTCATTAAAAATGAAGTCATAACCCCGTAGCCTGACGACTTTACAATAATTCCAAAGCCAAATCCAAGCACCATATATCCCGTAAGCACCGGGGCTGTATCTTTTAAAGCCTTTTTAAACACTTACTTTCCTCTTTTTATCTTATAATAAATACCAAGTTTGGCAAAAAGATTTCTTAAAAACTTTTCAAGGCGTACCCTAAAAGTAACCGGAGCATATTTATTAAAAAGCTCTTCATTTAATTCAGGGTTGTTTACGGGACAGATTTCCTGACATTTGTTACAGTTTACACATACATTACTGTCAATTAAAGGATATAAAAAAACCTTCATCATCATAAGTCATAGTAATACGGTTCAAAGGACAACTATCAGCACATGCACCGCAGCCGTTACAGTCTTTTTTATCTATAATATTTATCAAAACTCCATACCATTTCTTATCGTTATTCCTTTTTTGTACGATTCATAACGATAATACTTTTTCCAAAAAAAGCCGTTCCTATAAGGCACGGCTTTTTGTAAAGCGAAAACCTTTACAACTATTTTGAAAGTTTTTCTATACCTTTTTCAATACGTTTTAAGGTTTCGTCTTTTCCTAATATTTCAGCAAGTTCAACACCGCCACCGGGGGTAAATTGTTTACCTGAAACTGCAACACGCAAAGGCCATAAAATTCTTCCGTTTTTAACTTCCAGTTTTTCAATCAAACCAAAAAGTGCATTATGGATATTTTCCATTGTCCACTCAGAAACCTCTTTTAAAACGGGAACAATCTGTTTTAAAGCTTCAAGTGAATTCTCGGAATCAGTTTTCATCTTCTTATGAGTGTACATCTCAATATCATAATCAGGAAGATTATCGATAAAATCAACCTGCTCAGGAATATCGGTAAAAAGCTCGGTACGTGGCTGTAAAAGCTCAGCCATAAGCTTCATATCAATATCCTCACGTTTACAGGTCTCACGGATATAAGGAGTTGCATATTCGATAAATTTCTCAGTAGTGAGCTTTCTTATATACTCTCCGTTTATAGCCTTTAATTTCTGTGTATCAAAAATTGCAGGGGATTTTGAAATTCCCTTGACATCAAATTCTTTTATAAGCTCGTCCATAGTGAAAATTTCATTTTCATTTTTGGGAGCCCAACCCAAAAGGGCAATATAATTTACAATTGCTTCATCAAGGTATCCCTTTGCTGCCAAATCTTCAAATGATGCGTCACCATTACGCTTTGAAAGTTTCTCAGTAGCATTTTTCATAACAGGAGAAACATGGATATACATCGGTATCTCCCAACCAAATGCCTCATAAAGAAGATTATATTTAGGTGTGGAAGAAAGATACTCATTACCTCTTACAACATGTGTAATACCCATAGTGTGGTCATCTACAACATTAGCAAAGTTATATGTGGGCATACCGTCAGCTTTAATTAAAATCTGGTCGTCAAGTACAGCATTTTCAACAGTAATATCACCAAAAACCTCGTCATGGAAAGTAGTTGTACCTTCTGTAGGACACTTCTGACGAATAACATAAGGTATTCCTGCTTTAAGCTTTTCTTCAACCTCATCTTTGGAAAGATTGCGACAATGTCCGTCATATTTAGGAGCAATTCCCGAAGCCTGCTGAATTTTACGCACTTCCTCAAGACGGTCCTTGTCACAGAAACAATAATAAGCATGTCCGCTTTCAACAAGTTTTAAAGCATATTCCTTAAACATTCCCATACGTTCACTCTGAACATAAGGGCCAACAGGACCACCGATATCAGGGCCTTCATCCCATGTAAGACCTGTACGTCGAAGAGTTTTGTATATAATATCTACAGCACCCTCAACATAACGTTCCTGGTCAGTATCCTCGATACGCAAAATAAATTTACCATCATTCTTTTTAGCGAGCAAATAAGTAAAAAGTGCTGTACGAAGATTACCGATATGCATATAACCTGTAGGACTGGGTGCAAATCTTGTTCTTACGGTTTTAAAATCCATTTATCTTTACCTCCAGAGATATTTATTATCGTCATTAATTTTACTGCTTTTTCAAAATATTGTCAAGAAGTCTCAAAAATGAATTGTGTTTTCTTTAAAACTGTGATAGAATTTTAAATCAGGAGGAGTTGTTATGACTTTTATTAAAATGATTATCGTATCACTTAAAAATATCAAAACTAATCTTAAAGCAGCCGTAATCTACGGAATGCTTATTCCCCTTTCGATAATAGTACTTTTACCGATGCCTAAGATTTTTTCATCTGTTCTTTCCTGCGTCTTTATGGTATTAATCCCCATTTTTTCCAATTTACCTTTAATTATTGCACTTACCAATCCCTCTCCCGAAGGGCCATATACTTTCAAAGAACGATTTAACTTAAAAAAATTACCATTTGGTATTTTAAGTTTAATAACAGGACTTATAACTATCATTTTTTCGGTATTAATTTGTTTAATATTTTCTTTATTAAGTATTGTTTCAGGGCTATTTTTTGTTCACTGGCAATTAACGCTTTTGCTTTTTTCCCTTCTTATTATTGTGTTTTCAGCTATTTCTATTATACTTGACTCTGTTAAACATTTCATTTTTATAACACACGCAACAGAAAATATAAAAATTTCGGAAGCTATATTAAAAGGAATTAAATTATTTTTTAAGCATCCATTTAAAAATATCATACAATACCTTTTATTTTCAGTTTTAATTTCTGTTTTACCTGCTGTGATTTTTGTTTTTTTAATTCCGAATATGCTTACATCCATATTGGGAATATATTTTATAACATTACTTACAGCTGTTTTTTCCTCAATCATAAACCCATTTATTATCTCCTTTACGATAGAACTTTATCGTAAAAATATACTTACTAAGGAGTAAAATATGACAGGTACCATTATAAACAGTCTTGCAATTATCTTCGGTGGAAGTTTAGGACTTCTCTTCGGCAAAAGAATTCCTGAACGTTTCAGGGAAACACTTATACAAGGTGCCAGTCTCTGTACTCTTTTTATCGGTATCAGCGGTTGTATTGAGGGTATGCTTAAAGTATCAGACGATAAACTTATATCCACAGGTCAGACCATGATGCTCATTGTTTCTTTCTGCTTAGGAGGACTTTTGGGAGAACTTTTAAATTTAGAAAAAAATATAGAAATTTTCGGAAATTTCCTTAAAAATAAAACAAAAAGCGAAGGTGATACCCGTTTCATTGACGGTTTTGTAACCTCTTCGCTTACTGTATGTATCGGTGCAATGGCGGTGGTAGGCTCCATAAAAGACGGAATTTACGGAGATTACTCCATTCTTTTAGCTAAATCCGCACTTGATATGATTTTTCTCTTTATCATAACTGCTTCACTCGGAAAAGGCTGTATCTTTTCAGCAATCCCCGTTTTCCTTTTTCAGGGAAGTATCACTCTTTTGGCAAAAATTATCGAGCCTTTAATGACAACCGAAGTCCTTGCAAATCTTTCACTGTCGGGTTCAATTTTAATTTTCTGCGTAGGCGTGAATCTTATATGGGGCAAAAAAATAAAAGTAGCAAACTTACTTCCCTCTATCATATTTGCAGTAATAATCACATACTTTTCAAAAGTCCTTTTTTAAGGACTTTTTTCATTTTGAAAACTGTTCTTTTAATTTTTCAAGTGCCTTTTTTTCTATTCTGCTTACATACGAACGGGATATTTTTAAAAGCTTTGCAATTTCTCTTTGCGTCAATGCCTTTTTACCATAAAGCCCGTAACGCAATGTTATTATCTCTTTTTCTCTTTTTTCAAGGCTTTTTACATAACGATAAAGCTCTTCAGATTTTATCTTTAAATCTATAATATCCACCACATTATGCTCATCTGCAATTAAATCAAGCAAAGTAAGAGGATTTCCGTCTTTATCAGTTTCAATCGGATCATCTATATAAAGCTCATTCCCCATCTTTTTAAGGCTTCTGAAATGCATAAGTATTTCATTATCTATACACTTTGACGCATAGGTCGCAAATTTACTTCCCTTATCATAAGAAAAAGTGGATACCGCTTTTATAAGCCCTATTGAGCCTATAGAAAGTAAATCCTCCTGTTCATTAGCCGAAACGTTATATTTCTTGACGATATGTGCCACTAATCTCAGATTGTGTTCTATAAGCTTATTCCTCGCTTCCAAATCCCCGTTTTGCACCTTCAAAAAACATTCCTTTTCCTCAGAAAGAGAAAGCGGTTTGGGAAAATGATTTTGCCTGTCAAGATGTAATGCAAAGAAAATGAAATTAGAAAAAAAATAAGATATAAGCTGAAGCCACATAAATAAACCCCCTTTCGCTTATCTATATGATTTAAAAAAGGGCTTATGTATGTCCATAATAAAAAAGAGTGCTAATAGCACTCTTTTTTTATTTTATCTTCCTGCATTCAAGATAATATCTCTTTTCACATGCTTCACCCATTGAAAATGTTTTTCTTGGCAAAGCACCCTCTTTGATTACTGTAATAAACAATTCTGATTTTTTCATAACGGGAAGTAAAATTCCCACTGCACCTTTTTGGGAAAGACTCAAAACTACATCTTCCCCGTGAATGTAATCGACTTTACCTCCGTTTTCTTTGATATATCTGTCAATAAAATTCTGAACTGTGCCAACAGCTAAAGTGTGATCCGGAGCTTTTATGGTAAGATTTTTCTTTTCGCCATTGATTACAAGCTCAATATCCTGCGGCGAAATATCAGATTCATTAGAAGTTTTATCCGCAAATTCAGTTAATTCTTTTACAAATTTTTCATTATCCACATCGAATAAAGCTCTGTGAATTGCTTCAAACTCAAGTGACTCGTCGTGAAGATTATTAAGCTCAACAAGTGCAAAACGTGCAGGGTGAGATTTCTGTTCTTTTTTACTGAGGTTCTTTTTCAGATTATTCCAGCACTCTTTTGCAGTCGCAAGTGAATGATTTCCGTCACCCACAGCATATAAAAGCAATTCTTTATCGGTGACATTGTATCTTTTGTCAAAAGCCTTTTTATTACCTAATTTTTTGAGTGCCTTTTTGATATTCTTATAATCTTTATCCTCTAAAAGATAACCTTTGATATTTCCGCCGTCCATCATCAAATCAAAATCATATAGCTTATGATGATTAGCTAAATCCTCACTCATAGGCTCAATAACAGTCTTTTCAATATCATCAATAAGAATAAGAATATGAGGAGCTTCAATTTTGGCATTTTCTCTTATCTTCACACGAGGCGGAATCCTCTCTAAAACCGTTCCCTCGGTAGCGCGAACCAAAGAGCCTGAGCCCTTGTTATAATCATAGCACTCTAAATCAATAAGTCCTACCACACCACGACGCACCTTTTTGTTTTTCAAAGTGCGTTCAACATAAATAAGGCTGTCAGGGAAGGTATCAAAAATCTGAGCTTTAAGATAACTATCAATAGCCGAATTGATTTCACTGATTTTTCCCTCGAAATCCACCTTTTCAAGATAAGCTTCGGGGAAAACTATATTATAAGCAGAAGGATTATCCCCCACCTTTTCTTTAACCTCTTCCCAATATTCAGGCTGTGAAGTAAACTGATCACATGCCACTACACTGAAATTCTGTAAAAGATTTTCTTTGGGAATCAATATATCACCTTTATAAAATCCTAAATTCTCCATAAAAACAATTCCTTTCAAAAACAATATTTAAATTTTACCACAAAAAAGAATATATTTCAATAAAGTATATATTCTTTTTATAAAGGTATATTAATATAAAAAATATTAAAGGAGAATAATTATGATAAATAAATCAATAAATGGTAAAGAAGGCAATAATACCTCAATAAAAAAAGATGAGCATTTTGAACCCACATTTAAGACTTTCCCGCTGACACAACTTAAAAAAGGCGAAAAAGATTCACTTGAAATTCCCGACGAAAATGTAAAAATAATGAGAGATTTTGATATTGAAAATAAAAAATAAAAATTTAATGTTTTGTAAAATCTTTTCCTTAAACTTTAAAAAAGCTTATTGATATGCTATCATACAAGTAAAGGGAGGGATTTTATGAGAAAAATATTTCATCTTTTTACATCACGGCTTTTTATCTTTGCAATGCTTATAATACTACAAATATCGGTTATCCTTTTAAGCATTTTAAAATTGCAGGAAATCTCTGTCTATTTTTATTTTTTCTGTCAGCTTGTAAGCCTTTTTGCAGTTTTTTATATTGTCTCAAAAGAGGACAACCCTATGTATAAAATTGCCTGGATAATTCCTATATTGACAGTACCTGTACTGGGTGGCTTATTCTACCTTCTTTTTGGAAAAAAACCTTCCTCAAAACGGATTAAAAATATCCTTTATAACATTGAAAACAACGCACTTAAAGACAAAAACAAAGATATTCTTTTAAAGTTAAACGAAACCCCTCTTATTAAAAAACAAGCTTCTTATATCAATTCTGTAGGATACCCTGTCTATGAGAATACCGAAACTCTTTTTCTCTCCCCGGGGGAAAAACAATTTTTTGTTATGCTTAAAGAACTTAAAAGAGCAAAGAAATTTATATTTATGGAATATTTTATAATCGAAGAAGGAAAAATGTGGAACTCAATCCTCGATATTCTTACAGAAAAGGTAAAAGAAGGTGTCGAAGTCAGACTTTTATATGACGATATAGGCTGTATAAAAACACTCCCGAAGCTTTATTATAAAAAATTAAGAAATCTCGGAATTAAGGTAAAGGTTTTCAATCCCTTCCTACCCTCTTTAAATATCTTTATGAATAACCGCGACCATCGTAAAATTTGTATTATCGATGGCGATATTGCTTTTACAGGCGGAATAAATTTGGCTGATGAGTATATAAATGAAATCGAAAGATTCGGTCACTGGAAAGATTCCTCTGTTATGTTAAAAGGTGAAGCTGTTTTAAGTCTTACACAGATGTTTTTAAACCTCTGGGGAGAATCATTTAACAAAAAATATGCCCCCACCTCTGCCTTTGCAAGTGACGGATATGTACTTCCTTTCGGCGATATTCCCATAGACTACGAATTAACGGGCGAAAATGTTTATATGAATATGATAAATTCCGCTAAAGAAAGCATTTCTATCGAAACTCCCTACCTTATAATCGACAATGAAATGGTGACTGCCCTTTGTTTGGCAGCAAAAAGCGGAATTAAAGTAAATATAATAACCCCGGGTATTGCCGATAAATGGTTTGTGCATGAAGTAACCCGCTCATATTATAAGAGGCTTATCTTATCAGGCGTAAATATCTACGAATACAAAAACGGATTTATCCACTCAAAAATTATAATAGCAGACAGAGAATGTGCAGTAATAGGAACACAAAATTTTGATTACCGAAGCTTATATCTGCATTTTGAATGTGGTGTCTGGATGTATAAATCCACCGCAGTTTATAAAGCTTACGACGATTTTAAAAACATTTTGAAAGCTTCAAAAAAAATAACGTTATCCGATTGCAAAATCCCCTGGTACAAAGCGGCAATAAGAGGATTTTTAAAACTTTTCGCACCTTTGATGTGATTGACAAATTTAAAACTTTGTGCTATACTTAAATCAATATTAAAACATTGTGATGAAAAGAGTATGCCCCTCCCCCGATTCAAGAGAGCTTTTGGTTGGTGTGAAAAAGCAGACGGCAGGGCTGAAGATGGTTTCTGAATGGTGCATCCGAATATTTTAAGATGCAACAGGTCCGCCTGTTACAGCGGCAATAAGGCGCTATGCGTGAATTGAAGTGGTACCACGGGAATTTTATCTCGTCTTCATTATGAAGACGGGATTTTTTATTTTGAAAGGATGGTTTTATGAACGAGAAATTTTACATTACAACGGCAATCGCATATACTTCTCAAAAACCTCACATAGGAAACACTTATGAAATAGTTTTAACTGATGCAATTGCACGTTCAAAACGAGCACAGGGATATGACGTATTTTTCCTCACAGGTACAGATGAGCACGGACAGAAAATAGAAGATTGCGCAAAAAATGCAAACATTACCCCAAAAGAATATGTTGACAACGTTTCAGGTATGGTTAAAAACATCTGGGACACTATGGACACAACTTACGATAAATTTATCCGCACAACTGACGATTACCACGAAGAAGCTGTGCAGAAAATTTTCAAAAAGCTCTATGACCAGGGCGACATCTATAAATCAGAATACAGCGGACTTTATTGTGTTCCCTGTGAATCCTTCTTTACCGAAAGTCAGTTAAAAGACGGTTGTTGTCCTGACTGTGGAAGACCTGTTCAGACCACAAAAGAAGAAGCATATTTCTTTAAAATGAGCAAATATCAGGAAAGACTTATGAAACATATCGAAGAAAATCCTGACTTTATCGTACCCGAATCCCGCAAAAAAGAAATGGTAAATAACTTTTTAAAACCGGGACTTCAGGATTTATGTGTTTCAAGAAGTTCTTTTAAATGGGGTGTTCCCGTTTCATTTGACGATAAACACGTTATATATGTATGGATTGATGCACTTTCAAACTACATCACCGCTTTAGGATATAACCCTGACGGAAATAAGGGCGACCTTTATCCGAAATACTGGCCTGCTGATGTTCATATCATAGGTAAAGACATCTTGCGTTTCCATACTATTTACTGGCCTATTATACTGATGGCTTTAGGTGAACCGTTACCGAAACAGGTTTTTGGTCACCCCTGGCTTTTATTCGGTACCGATAAGATGAGTAAATCCAAAGGAAATGTAATCTATGCTGATGACCTTGTACGTCTTTTCGGTGTCGATGCGGTAAGATATTATCTCCTTTCCAATATGCCTTATGCTCAGGATGGAAATATCACATACGAAACCTTTATCGGAAAATACAATTCTGACCTTGCAAATACTTTAGGTAATTTGGTAAACCGTACTGTAACTATGGCAAATAAATATTTTGATGGTGAAATTTTAAAAGCCGAAGTTCAGAATGATTTGGACGCAGACCTTAAAAAATGTGCAGATGAAACCTTTAAAGCAACCGTTGAGCTTATGAATTCTTACCATACTGCAGATTCCCTTGCAAAAATTATATCGCTCGCACAACGTTCAAATAAATATATCGATGAAACTGCTCCATGGGCACTTGCAAAAGATGAAAATGAACTTCCAAGACTTAAAACAGTGCTTTCAAACTTGATTGAAGCTATAAGAATTATCGGAATTTCTCTTCTTCCCTTTATGCCCTCAACTTCAAAATCAATCTTAGAGCAGATAAATGCCCCCGATGCTGATTTTAAAAACGCAACATTCGGCGAAGGCAAAGCTCGTAAAGTAGGTACTGCTGCTGCACTTTTTGCACGTATTGATGAAGCAAAAATGTTAGAGCAAATTCAGAAAGAAATCGTAGAACCTCAGATTAAAGCGGCTCAGAAATCTGCCCCTGAAGGAATTGCAGAACTTATAAACATCGAAGATTTTATGAAAGTTGAACTCAAAGTCGGTGAAATTGTATCCTGCGAAAAGCTTAAAAAATCCAAAAAACTCCTCGTTTTAAAGGTAAATGACGGTGAGAAAGAACGTCAGGTGCTTTCAGGAATTGCAAACTGGTATGAACCCTGCGATTTAATCGGTAAAAAGATTATTCTGGTTTCCAATTTAAAACCCGCAAAACTCTGCGGTGAGGAAAGTCAGGGTATGATTTTAGCTGCCGATTGCAGTGAAGATGACGTAAAAGTAATCTTTTTGGATGACTCAATCCCTGCAGGCTCAAAAATAAGATAATATTTTTAAAAGGCGATGCTTAAAGCATCGCCTTTTTATATATTGACATTTTAAAAATCCTGATATATAATTGTAAATGATAATCATTCTCATTTAGAAAGGACGTTTATATGCAGGAGATTATATTTCACTCAGTTTTTCACACCTTGATTGACACATTAAAAACGTTACCCATTCTGTTTTTAACCTATCTTTTCATTGAATGGCTCGAACACCGTGTTAATTTCTCCCGTTTTATGAATCAAAAAACCTCACGTTTCGGACCATTTATCGGTGCTCTATGTGGACTTATTCCCCAATGCGGATTTTCAGCCGCCTCAGCATCACTTTTCAGTGAAAAAATGATTTCAGCTTCTACCCTTATCGCAATTTTTATTTCAACCTCAGATGAAGCTATACCGCTTCTTTTATCTGACACCGCAACAATTAAATTTATCCCTTTACTTATAATGATAAAATTTATAATGGCATTTTTTGCAGGATACCTTTTAAAATACACTATTTTCAAAGAAAAAACTCCTGTCCCCGAACATCATTGTCATTGCCACCCCATTCATAACAACACCCATAAAGAACATTCGCATGATGATAATCATCATCACGAAAATCATGGTGACAAAAACTGCAACTGCTGTTGCAACAACAGTTCAATGCTGTTAAGTAGTTTACTTCACACCTTGAAAATATCAGTATTTATCTTTGTTACAATGCTTGTTATAAACTTAGCAATAGAGCTTATAGGGGAAAATACTCTTTCTCAGTTTATGCTGTCAGAAAGCTTATTTCAGCCTTTGCTCACATCGATTATCGGACTTTTACCGGGTTGTGCAGGGTCTGTGCTTATCACAGAATTATTTATAAACGGAAGTATTTCATTAGGCTCATTAATATCAGGACTTTCTGCAGGTTGCGGATTTGGATATTTAATACTTTTTAAAGAGTGTAAAGATAAAAAACAAGCTTTTAAAATTTTATTTACTACATTCATAATTTCAGTAATTTTCGGAATTATAATCCATTTTGCAGGAAGGATTTGATTTTATGGAATCTGCAATATTACTAAAAAACTCAGGGCTTAAAGTAACAAAACAGCGTGAAGAAATTTTATCTATTCTTATAAATGCAAATTGCGAATTAACCGCCGATGATATATATCTTTCTTTAAAAAAAGAGGGTTTTGAATTCGGATTTTCTACAGTTTACCGCACACTCTCTTTACTGCAAAAACACAAAATTTTAGAAAAAACCGATTTTCCTGACTCAGATAAACAATATTATTCAATGGTATCAAATAACCACCAACATAAACTTATCTGTATAAGATGCAAACGCTGTGTCAGAATAGACGGTTGCCCGGTAGAAAAATTCACAACCGATGCCTGTGAAAAAAGCGGTTTCACTTTAACAGGCCACTCCTTTGAAATTTTTGGCATCTGCCCTGAATGTAAGTAAAGGCTCATTAAAAATGAGCCTTTTTTCTTTTATTTTTTCAAAAATACGAACCTTTTTTAAAATTTAACATATTATATACTAACCCACAAGTTTGGTTTAATAGTTACAAGGAGGCTATTTTATGGCAGAACAAAATCACAATGCAACAGGGGCAAATTACTTCAAAGAAGCTGTATGCATAAATTCAGGCAGAATTTATGACAGTTGCAGCGACAAGGATTGTCTTGAAAATTTGCGTGTATATTTTACTGAGGAAAATCAAAATATCATAAATAATGCGCAAAGTGTTAAAGTGAAAAAAGTAGAAGTTGTTAATGTCTCAATGGAAGTAGAATCAGTACCATTCAATAAAGGTTTTTATTCAGTAGATACCACCTTTTATTTTTTAATTACACTCGATACTTATACCACACAAACCTGCCAGACACCTACAACCGTTCAGGGAATTTCTGTATTCAGTAAAAAGGTAATTCTTTACGGAGCAGAAGGTAACGTCAAAAACTTCACATCACTTACAGGCTGTGAATTTATCACGGGTGACGACTGCACATTACCTAAAAACACTCCCGTTGCACGTATTCAGGTGGTTGATCCCATCTGCCTTGCTTTTAAAATCTGTGACACACCTAAACCTGATTGTGATTGTAACAACACCGCAATCCCCGAAAGACTTCCCTGCCTCTTCAGTGGAAATATTGTTACAGGTGAAGTTGAGAGATATGTTTATGTTTCAATCGGACTTTTCTCTATTGTACAGCTTGAACGCGAAGTACAAATGATGATACCGGTTTACGATTACAGCGTCCCTGATAAAGAATGCACAGCGAACGATACATCTTGTGACCCATGCGAATTGTTCAGAAAGATTAAATTCCCCGTAAATGAATTTTTCCCTCCCCGTCTTTCTGAACTTGACTGTGCAGAAGAATAACAAAAAGCCTCTCGTTTAAAAAGGTATCTAAAGAAAATTATAATAACTTATAATAAACGTTTTAATTAACAAAAATAGAGCGCAGAGAATAGTTCAAACGAAACTCTGTGCTCTATTTTTATCTGAATGCATAAAATCACATTCCGCTCATAGACATAATAAGTAGAAAACTTACCACCCAAGAAATAATTGCTGCAATACCACAAGCCTTTGCACACTTGGGACGAGTTTTCGCCTTTACAGGCCAATAGATGATACCAAACAAGGGAATGAGCACAGCCAATACAACTAAACCTGCACTAACAGAATCATCAACTTCCGTTGCATTATTATTTACCTGAACAGAACAACCGCAGGCAGGACAAATAACTGCTTCATCTAAAACCTCTTTACCACAATGTTGGCAAAATTTCATATTGTTTATCCTCCTTTCTCAAGATTTATACAAATCAACTATATGTAGCTGATAGTACACGACTATATGTATTAATAAATACTCGACATAGCAACTGCCCCAATAATTGATGAAATAATAGAGCACACTTCGCCAATTATACTTAATACAAGCCCGGTCATCTTTTCAGTTTCTTTGTATTCTTTGATACCGATAACAATACCTATAATAGAAATAATATGACCTACAAGAGCAAATAACCAAGCAAACACAATACCTATTATTCCAAGAATTAATGATATTTGTGTTTTCTTTGAAGTTTCCGTTGTTAAATCGATATTATTGGTATTAGTGTATTTAACCATACAACCACACTTAACACAAACAACCGCATTTTCTTTTATTTCATTACCACAATGAATACAATATTTTGCCATCATACATTCTCCTTATTTCGACAATTTTTATTAAATTGTATCATAACTATATTTAAAAGTCAACTCAAAAGAGGTAATTTATTTAACTCAAAAAAGTTAAAATAACCTTGAGGTGAATATTATGAATATAGGAGAAGCTACAAAATTAAGGATTCTTGAACTTTGCAAAGAAAACAGGATAACTATTAATAAACTTGCAACCATAAGTGGCATAACTCAATCTACATTGAGTAATATTGTCGGCGGTAGAAATAATAGTGCAACTATATCCACAATAAAAAAGATTTGTGATGGACTAAATATTTCAATACGTGATTTTTTTAAATCAAATTTGTTTGACAATTTAGAACAAGAAATAAGTTAAGAATAAATAATATGGACTTGCCAAAACGAAAACCAACAAGATTAAAAGGATATATCCGTGATATTAAAAAAGGTATGCTTAAACCATTTAATAAAAGATTGTTTCAGAAATCATTTCATGACCACATTATACGTGGTGAAAAAATTACCAGAAAATATGTGAATACATGGACACAAACCCTTTAAAATGGGAATTATATTGTTTTTATAAAGATTAAAGGTTCTCGCAAATTCGCGAGAACCTTTAATCTTTAGGAGTACACACCTTAGGGAAGGCTTTCTTATTGACTTGTAAAAAATTATATGTTAAAATCAAGCTATAATAAAAGAAAAAGGAGAATATTTATGAAATTAGGTTTTGTCAGTGCAATTTTAGACACATACACCTTTGAAGAGGTTATTGATTTTGCAAGTGATAAGGGGTTTAAATGCGTTGAAATGGCTTGTTGGCCTCAGGGTAAAGCAGAACGCCGTTACGCAGGTGTCAGCCATATTGATGTCGAAGATATGAGCGACAAAAATATCAATCACATAAAAAAATACTGTGCTAAGAAAAATGTCGAGATTTCTTCTTTGGCTTTCTATCCCAACACCATGGATGAAGATTTAGAAAAAAGAGCTGCAAACATCGACCACTTAAAAAAGGTTATTGTAGCGTCAAATAAACTTGGTATCGGTATGGTTACAACTTTTGTAGGCAGAATGCAAAACAAAAACGTTGAGGAAAATCTCGAAGAATTTAAAAAAGTATGGCCCGATATTATTAAATTTGCCGAAGAAAATAATGTTAAAGTAGCTATCGAAAACTGCCCTATGCTCTTTGGATATGACCAATGGCCCGGCGGACAAAATCTTTTCACTACTCCCGAAATCTGGAGAAAATGTTTTGAAATTATTCCGAGCAAAAACTTTGGTATTAACTATGACCCGTCACATTTCGTATGGCAGATGATTGATTATATTAAACCCATCTATGAATTCAAAGACCGCATCTTCCATGTTCACTATAAAGACATCAAAGTTTATAAAGACAAATTAAACGATTGCGGAATTATGGCAACTCCCCTTTCCTTTATGTCACCTAAACTTCCGGGACTTGGCGATGTTGACTGGGGTAAATATGTATCCGCTCTTACAGATATTGGCTTTGATGGTTTTACCTGTCTTGAAATCGAAGATAAAGCTTTTGAAGGAAGCAAAGAACGAGTTGAAGCTTCTTTAATCCTTGCAAAACGTTATATGGAACAATTTGTTATCTAATTAAATTAAAAACCCGTCGGAAAATCCGACGGGTTTATTTTTATTTAAGATAATCCATAAGTAATTCTTTCATAACAGCAGGATTTCCCTTGCCTTTTGAAGCCTTCATACATTGACCTACAAGGAAACCTAATGCATTGGTTTTACCATTTTTATAGTCATCTATTGACTTCTGATTATCAAAAACCACCTGCTCAACTATTGCCTTTAAAGCACCTTCATCAGAAATCTGTCCCAGACCTTTTTCCTCAACAATTAATTTAGGTTCTTTTCCTGACTTAAGCATCTCTTCAAAAACAGTTTTACCCGCTGAATTTGAAATTACATTTTTCTCCACCAATTCGATAAGCATTGTAAGATGTGAAGCATTGATATTAAGCTCACTGAGAGGCTTATTCAGTTCATTGATAACTCTTGAAACGTCGCCCAATACCCAGTTTGAAGCATTTTTAGGCTTAACTTTACCTGAATTTACAATCTCCTCGAAGAGTGCAGATTTCTCAATATTATCAACAATTAACATAGCATCTTCCTCAGGAAGAGCATATTCCTTCATATAACGGAAAATCTTTTTATTGGGAAGTTCAGGAATAGTTGCCTTAATAGATTCAAGATAATCCTCACTGAGCACAATAGTAGAAAGGTCAGGTTCGGGGAAATATCTGTAATCC
The DNA here is from genome assembly GCA_045645505.1 of Fumia sp. Classification (GTDB taxonomy): domain Bacteria; phylum Bacillota; class Clostridia; order Oscillospirales; family Ruminococcaceae; genus Fumia. The sequence goes on along the minus strand of JAZRIW010000020.1, from coordinate 45,586 downwards.
TGCGCATCTTCTTTACTTCTTAAAAGCACATTGACACCATTTGCATCATCCCAGCGACGTGTTTCCTGAGAAATTACCTCACCATTTTCAAGTGCTTTAATCTGTCTGTCAGCCTCATATTCGATAGCACGAACAGCTCCTGAAAAAGTATTGACATTCTTCATCTCAACACGTGTTCCAAAGGGCTCACCCTTTTTATGCACCGAAACATTGATGTCGCAACGAATGGAACCTTCCTGCATCTTACAGTCTGAAATTCCTATATACTGCAAGATGGATTTGATAGTTTCAAGATACGCTTTAGCGTCCTTTGAGCTTCTCATATCAGGCTCAGAAACAATCTCAATAAGCGGAACACCACAACGATTAAAGTCAACTAAAGTACCGGTAAAGCTGTCATCATGAATGAGCTTTCCTGCATCCTCTTCGATGTGAATTCTTGTAACGCCTATACGTTTTTCCTCACCGTCAACCAAAACATCGACATAACCGTTTTCACAAAGCGGAATATCAAACTGGCTTATCTGATAAGCTTTAGGAAGGTCAGGATAAAAATAATTCTTTCTGTCTTGTTTAGAAACAGGATTTATACTGCAATTTAACGCATATCCCATCTTTACCGCATATTCTACAACCTTTTCATTAAGTGTTGGCAAAGTACCTGGCATACCCATACAGATAGGACAACACTGAGTATTTACTTCAAGTCCGAAAGCATTTTTACAACTGCAATAAATTTTAGATTCAGTATTAAGCTCGGCATGAACTTCAAGTCCAACCACGATTTCATAATCGTTATAAGCCATATTATTTGTCCCCTCCTAATGTCTTTGAATAATCAAATCCGCCGATAAGTTTTTCATAGCAACCTGCCACATTGAATAAAATCTGTTCGCTGAATTTTGAACCAATCAACTGGCAACCTATCGGAAGAGATTTACTGTCAAAACCGCAAGGCATACTGATAGCAGGAAGTCCTGCAATATTTATCATAACAGTAAGAATATCGTTCATATACATTTTTACCTGGTCATCTACATTTTCACCGATTTTAAATGCGGTATCAGGAGTGGTGGGAGTCAAAAGCAAATCACATTGTTTAAAAGCATCATCATACTGCTTCTGAATAAGCTGTTGAGTGAATTTTGCCTTTTTATAATAAGCATCGTAATATCCTGATGAAAGCACGTAAGTACCAAGCATAATACGTCTTTTTACCTCAGCACCGAAAGCTTCACTTCTTGTATTTAAGTAAAGTTCCTCAAGGTTACTGAAATTTTTACTGCGATAGCCATATTTTACTCCATCAAAACGAGCGAGATTTGAAGATGCCTCTGCAGATGCGATGATATAATATGCTGACAAAGCATAATCGGTACTCGGCAAAGAAACCGGTACTAAAATTGCACCCAGTTTTTCATATTCCTTTGCTACCTGCATTACAGCTTCCTTAACCTCTTCGGTAACACCCTCAGCAAAGTATTCTTTCGGAATACCAATTTTAATTCCCTTTATATCAAAATTAAGATTTTTTAAAAAATCAGGATACTCTCTTAAAACGGTAGTAGTATCCATATTATCTTTACCGCAGATTGCAGAATAAGTTAAAGCTATATCCTTTACACTTCTTCCGATAGGTCCAATCTGGTCAAGGGAAGATGCAAAAGCAACAAGCCCATATCTTGAAACCGAACCATAAGTAGGTTTAAGGCCCACGACTCCGCAGTAAGCAGAAGGCTGACGAATTGAGCCACCCGTATCGGAACCTAAAGTGATAATAGCTTCACCCGAAGCAACTGCACAGGCACTTCCACCCGATGAACCACCGGGAACATATTCTATATTATGTGGATTTTTAGTTTTCTTAAAGGCAGAATTCTCTGTTGAAGAACCCATAGCAAACTCGTCCATATTGAGCTTTCCAAGATAAACGCAGTCAGTTTTATTAAGTTTTTCGATTACTGTTGCATCATAAGGAGGAACAAAATTCTCAAGCATTTTTGATGCACAGGTAGTAGGCATACCTTTAAGACATATATTATCCTTAATACCTATCGGAATACCGGCAAGAGGGTGAAGCTCATCGCCATTTAAACGCTTTTTATCAACTTCTTCTGCTTTTTTCAAAGCACCCTCAGAATCAACCGAAATATAAGACCCCAATTCGGGTTCTTTTTCATCTATACGTTTTAAAACAGACTTTGTAATTTCAACAGAAGAACATTCTTTATTTTTAAGCATCTCAGAAAGGGTAGATGCTTCAAGCTTAAATAAATCCATATTCACAATCCTTTCTTAGTCCACTACTTTGGGAACAACAATACAACCGGCCTGAACTTCGTATGCATTCTTAAGAAGCTCTTCACGGTTAAAATTCTTTTCTGCTACATCTGCACGCATCTGCATAGGATTTTCAGGGTCTATCAAAGCACCTGTCGCATCAATGTCCGGAAGTTTTTCAACCATATTTACGATATTTTCCATCTCTTTTTCAAATTTAATTTCCTCTTCAGGAGAAAATTTCAATTTTGAAAGCTTTGCAAGTCGTTTCATATCAATTTTCATCTTAATTTTCATCCTTTACCATTTGATTAAACTCATCTTCAGTGAGTATTTTAATACCAAGCGAATTAGCTTTTGTAAGCTTACTTCCCGCATCTTCACCTGCTAATACATAATCCGTTTTTGAAGACACAGAAGAACTTACCTTTCCACCATTTTTCTCGATAATTTCCTTTGCCTCATTTCGGCTGTAAGTCGGAAGAGTACCCGTAAGTACAAAGGTTTTACCTGAAAATAAATCGGTCTTTTTAGTAATCTCCTCAGAAAGTTTAACGCCAAAGCCTTTTAATTTCTCAATAAGCTCTGAACTCTCAGTCTTTGAAAAATAATCCACAACACTCTGTGCCATAACCTCTCCATATCCCTCAATAGCAGTAATTTCAGCAATCGAAGCATTTATGATACTATCTATATCACCAAAATGTTCTGCCAAAAGCTTAGCCGCCCGTTCACCGATATTTCTTATGCCAAGGCCAAAAATAAGCTTTGAAAGGCCTCTTTGTTTTGACTCATTTATTGAATCCAGCAAATTCTTTGCTGAAAGTTCACCCATTCGCTCTAAGACTACAAGCTGTTCTGCCTTTAATGCATATAAATCAGCAGGAGAAGAAATAAGTTTATTTTCAAGTAAAAGTTCAACAATCGCAGGGCCTAACCCTTCTATATTCATAGCGTTTCTTGTGGCAAAATGAATTATATTTCTGTAAAGCGTTGCAGGACATAAAGGGTTTACACACCTTATAACAGCTTCATCATCGTCCTTAACTGTCTCGCTGTTGCAAACTGGACAATATTGAGGAATCAGATATGGAGTACTTCCCTCCTGATGCTCCAAAGAACGAAGAACTTCGGGAATAATATCCCCCGCCTTTCTGACTAAAATTTTATCTCCAATCCTTATATCCTTTTCGGTGATAAAATCCTGATTATGAAGCACCGCTCTTTTAACAGTTGTACCTGCTAAAATAATCGGATCAAAAACGGCAGTCGGTGTCAATGCACCGGTACGTCCTACATTTATATCAATTGCCCTTAAGATAGTTTCCTTTTCCTCAGGCGGATATTTAAAAGCCACCGCCCATTTTGGGAATTTCACCGTCGAACCCAGCTCTTCACGCTGTGTAAAGTCATCCACCTTTACAACCGCTCCATCTATATCAAATGGGTATTCAGACCTGTTTTCACCTATTACTTTGATTTTTTCAATCACCTTATCAAAATCATCAAATCTCTCATAAAATGGCGTAACCTTAAATCCCAGATTACAAAGATAATCAAGCGATTCTTTATGTGAAGAAAGAGTTTTGCCCTCAATTTGCTGAACATTAAAAACAAAAATTGAAAGCTTTCTCTTTAAAGTGATTTTAGGATCTTTCTGCCTCAAAGCACCTGCGGCAGCATTTCTCGGATTTTTAAAAGCTTCCTCGCCATTTTCAATCTGTTTTTTTGTAAGCTCATCAAAAACCGCCCTTGACATATAAACTTCCCCTCTTACCTCTAAAAAAGGTAATTTCTGAGGAAGCTCTTTAGGAATATCCGAAATTGTTAAAAGATTTAAAGTAACATCTTCGCCAACAAGGCCATTACCTCTCGTTGAGCCTCTTTTAAATTTACCATCAACATATTCAAGCGATACAGATAATCCATCTATTTTAGGTTCTACTACATAACTTATATTTTTAACAGAAGATTTGCATCTCTCATCAAATGAATAAAGCTCATCCACACTGAAAACATCCTGCAAAGATCCCATCTGAACCTTATGCTCGACCTTATCAAAGGTATTATATAAGACATCACCTACCCTTTGCGTCGGTGAATCAGGACGGATAAATAACGGATACTGTTCTTCTATTTTTTTAAGCTCAACCATCATCATATCATAATCATAATCACTGATAACGGGAGCGTCATCGGTATAATAAAGTTTACTGTGATAGTTTAATTCATCTACAAGCTGATTATAACGTTTATTAGGCTCCATGCCCCAAACCTTCCTTTATTTTTTATATCTTTTTAATTATATCACATTTTTTTAAATTATGATAGTCTAAATAACAAATTAAAAATATTTTTTCACTTAACTTGAAATATTTTTATTTTAAAGCTATAATATTATTATAAAATTTCTTAAGAAAGGAAATTATTATGAAAATTGCGATTTTCACAGAAACCTACCTCCCATTTATAAATGGTGTTGTTACTCACATAAAGCTTTTAAAAGAAGGGCTTGAAAAAATGGGGCACGAAGTATTGATTGTAACTGCTGACCCAAATACCAAACACCATTATATTCAGAATAATGTCTTGCATTGTCCTGCATTGTCAATGAGGAAATTTTATAATTATGGTATCTCTGCTCCTATCAGTCACAAAAGACTTAAACTTATCGAAAAATTTAATCCTGATATAATTCACATTCACCAGGAATTCACTATAGGAATTTCCGCTTCACATATCGCAAAAAGATTGAAAAAGCCCGTAGTATATACCCTTCACACCATGTACGATGAATATATATACTATGTAGCACCAAAACCTTTGATTCCTTTTGTAACAAAACTTTCACATAAGTATTTTAAAATGTTTGCCAAATCTGCAAACGCAATTACAGGTCCTTCAAAAAAATGTGATGAATACATAAAAAATGAGTGTAAAATTGATAGAGATGTAAATGTTATTCCAAACCCTGTGGAACTTGATAAATTTGCCCCTTCCAATATAACTGACGAAAGTAAACACGCATTCAGATTAAAATATGGTATCAAAGATGATGATATGCTTGTCTGCTTCTGCGGTAGAATCGGTAAAGAAAAAAGCATAGATGTCCTTTTAAATTACTGGGCAGAAACTATAAAACCCGATGATAAAATGAAACTCATTATAATCGGTGACGGACCTTGCAGAGAAGAACTCGAAACTAAAGCTAAAGATTTAAATATCTCGGATATGGTAATATTTACAGGTGCTATTCCCAACGAAGACCTCCCACCCTACTATGCTGCATGTGACATATATGTAACCGCTTCACTTTCCGATACAAATTCAATTTCTATGCTTGAAGCTATGGCCACTGGATTACCCGTACTTCATCGTTTTGACAGATTAAACCAAGGACAAGTCCAAAGCGGCATAAACGGATATATTTTCTTTAATGCTGAGGAGATGTATAATGAGCTTAAAAATTATCAAAAAAAATCAGCTGAAGAAAAAGAAATCTTAAGGCACTCGGTAAGAGAAAGCGTTAAAAATGCAGGAAGTGAAAATTTAGCTAACTACCTTTTAATGATTTATAAAGACGTTTACGGAAAAGAACCTAATAAGATAATTGCTCCCCCTAAAAGACTTAAATAATTAAATAAGGCGATGTGAAATCACATCGCCTTTTATCTTTATTTTTTAACCATATCGAGTTTAATCTTACGACGGTTTTTAACGTGCTCTTCCATAGGCTTAATATCCCCTGCAGCGGTGAGAGCCATTCTTGTAAATATAGGTCCGAAAAGCTCATAAATAAGTACTGCAAACAAAGTAATATTTCTAACAAGATTACCTTGTTCACCAATCTGCATAGCAGTAGCACACATACCAAGCGCAACACCCGCTTGAGGCAATAAAGTAATACCAAGATATTTACATATCTGAGGCTCACATTTTGTCATTTTAGCACTCGCAAAGGCGCCATAATATTTTCCGAGGGAACGGAAAATAATATAAACTAAACCGATAACTACAATTGCCCAATCCGTGAAAACATTGAGCTCAAGCTCAGCACCACTGATTACAAAGAAAAGTGCCAGAAGTGGCGAAGTCCACTTTTCTGATTTTTCCATCAAATCGAAAGAAAGCGGACAAATATTACAGAATACTGTACCGAGCATCATACAAACCAAAAGTGATGAAAATGCGATATGCACAGAACCGATGTGTAAATCTATCATAGAAAGTGCAACTGTCAAAAATACAAAAGTAATAGTCATATTAAGGCGATTGGTGTTAGAGTTAAACATCTTTTCAAACTGAGTAAGAATAAAGCCCATAATTGCACCGAGAATAAGTGAACAAGCAATCTCAACTAAAGGATTAATAAAAATTGAAATAAAGTCAACAGAACCTTGCACGATAGTTTTCGCAATTCCGAATGAAACTGCAAAAACGATAAGTCCCACAGCGTCATCAAGAGCAACTATCGGCAAAAGCAAATCTGTAAGCGGTCCTTTAGCCTTATACTGACGCACTACCATCAATGTAGCAGCAGGAGCAGTGGCAGTAGCAATAGCACCTAAGATAATGAGCTGAGGTACAGTAAGCTTATCGGGCATAAGAAGATGCACACCATAAAGTGCCAAATCAACAAACAACGTAGCAACAAGCGCTTGCAATATACCAATTACAGTAGCTTGTTTACCGGTTTTTTTAAGGTCATCTAATTTAAATTCTGTACCAATAGAGAAAGCAATAAATCCTAATGCCACCTCAGCAATAAGTGATAAAGAAGCAACCTCTTCACCACTTCCAAATCCTAATCCATCAACACCAAGACGTCCCATAAAATAAGGGCCAATCAATACACCGGCAATAAGGTAAGCAGTAACATTAGGAAGCTTTAATTTTTTAAACAACCTTGTCATCAAAAGCCCCACTAATAAAGCAATAGAAACTGATAATAATGTACTCATAAAATTATCCTCTTTCAAAATATTATTTTCATTCGTTCTCCATTCTATCACAATATTACTGTAATGTCCACTATAAAATAAATAAAAAAAACCGATTTATTTAAATCGGTTTTTGTTTATTTTAAACTGAAATTCCCTCTAAAATCGCCTTATAATTTTCGATTTCCAAAAAGAGTGTGCTTTTTGCAATTTCCACTGATGCTTTCTGCGACTTAAGGGTATTTTTCTGAAACTTTACCTCAATCCCGGACGCCATACCTAGAGCATATTTTTTCTCGATATCTGAATACTTCTTTTCCTCGTCCGAAAGCTTTTTATTTTCGATTTCAAGATTTGCTTTTTGCTTTAAAATATCATTTTTCTTTTGGACAAGAGAGGTCATCAGCGCTCCCTCTTCAGCAGTAATCTCATTTCTTTTTATCATACGATTATTGTAAGATACAGTTGAATCGTTTTTCTTAAGATAATCGTATTCCTTATTGAGATATATTAAATCATAGCTTTTACTTTTTGCTGATACAAAATCCTTCTCGGGATTTATACTGTCAATATATTTAAGATCAGGCTCGGGAAGCTTTCCTGCGGTCAACTCCTCATTAAAGGATCTGCCGAGCATTTTGTTTATCTCCCCTTTTATAATAATGATTTGATTTTCAAGATCTGTGATATTCACTACAAGCGAATTGTAGCTTTTTTCCTGCTCGCTCACTTCAAGCGCTGTGGCAAGTCCCAAAGATGCTCTTACTTTAACTGCATTGACAGAAAGTGCCATATTTTCCTTACTCGCATTAAGAACTTCAAGATTTGAAATAAGCTGATGCCAGGTTGCAAATAATCCCTTTGTTGCATTAACAATCTGCTTATCAGCGTGCTCAAGCTGAATCTTTGTAAGATTTAACTGTTGATTATAGCCAGACACAGAGCCCTGCGGTGAAGTCATTGAGTTTAAAATTTCGTTTAGCATGGAAAGTGACATTTTGGTACTTTGAGCTATTATGGCAACATCGGGTGAAACCATAGGATTTGCCGTAATATTATCCATTCCTTCAATTGCCGATTCCATCGCCTTATCTGTTTCAAAACCTGTATTGGGTACAACACGATTAAGCTTTAAATTCTTAATGGTTGCTTTGTTATTTTTAATCTGCAAATTATTTTCGAGCACCTCTTCCTCAATGTCCTTGTACTCCAAGGTTTTTGCAAAAGCAGGAAAAGGCATTGACAAAATAAATCCTAAAACCAGAAATAATGAAATTATCTTTTTCATTTAATTACTCCTTAATGCATCAATTGGATTAAGCTCACTCGCCTTTTTAGCGGGAGCAAAACCAAATATAATACCGACTGCCGCAGAAAATCCCACTCCAAGACCTATTGCAGAAACCGATAACACAAAATCATATCCTATTATTATCGCCACAACTATTGAAAGCGTAAGTCCTAAAATAAGCCCTATAAAGCCTCCCAGAAGTGAAAGCATTATAGCCTCTGTCAAAAACTGAAACTGTATCGTCTTAGGCTCGGCACCAAGTGCCTTTCTGAGTCCTATTTCGGTTGTTCTTTCGGTAACGGATACAAGCATCATATTCATAATACCGATACCTCCTACCAGTAAAGCAATAGAAGCAATACCCACAAGCATTGTCTGCATCATATTCTGCATTGATTTCATCATATCAAGCAGACTATTCATCTCAATTACGACATAGCTGTCATCCTTATAGTTAAAAGCTTCGTTAAGATAAGCCTTTACATCATTAACTACTATTTCTGAATCTGCATTGGCGTCCATATAAAGCTCAACCGCCATAATGTTTTTTGTACCGGTGAAATACATAACATTGGTATATGGTATCATAATTACATTTTCATTATGAGCTAAGGTAGTCATAACCGAATCAAGCTTTCCGGTAGTATCGGTTATACCGATAACAGTATAATCTATACCGCCAATTATAACGGATTTATTGATACCACTCTCTCCCGTAAAAAGCTTTTGCTCCATATCACGATTTATAACACAGACGTGATTTTTGTTGTTGACATCAAGAATATTTATCCCTCTGCCCTCAACAATGATATCGGGATTCTTCTTGAAATAGACCTCGTTTTTACCTTCAAGCAAAATTTCCTCCTCGACTCCGTTATTGTTGGGAATATCAACAGTAGAAGTTACAGTAGGTGCAAATCCCATAATTCCATCTATCTCATTTAAAGCTTTAATATCATTTTCAGAAAGTCCCTGCTTTAAGGGAGTACCGTAAGCCTGCACAACAATAGTGTTGGCTCCGACACTTTCAAACTGCTCATTTACATTGTTTATAACGCCCTGAATAATGGTAATAAGGGCAATAATCGCAGTAACACCAATAACAATTCCCAATACCGTCAAAAATGAGCGAAGCTTATTCTGAACGATATTTTTCCAAGATAATTTAAGATTCTCTTTAAGCATCGTCAAGGTCTCCTTCCGAGAGCTTTCCGTCTAATATCTTGACGATACGGGAAGCGTTTTTTGCAATATTGGCATCGTGGGTAATCATAATTATAGTTCTTCCCTCGGCATTTAATTCCTTAAAAAGCTCCATAACCTGCTTACCCGTTTTCTGATCCAAAGCACCCGTAGGCTCATCAGCCAAAACTATTGAAGGCTGTGTCACAACAGCTCTTGAAATTGCAACTCTCTGCTGCTGACCACCTGAAAGCTGATTTGGATAGAAATTTATCTTTTCGTAAAGCCCCATACGGTTTAAGATTTCAACTGCGCGCTCGTGCCTTTCTTTTAAAGACACTCCTGCATACATTAAAGGAAGCTCAACATTTTCACAGATAGTACTTCTTTTCAAAAGCTGGAAAGACTGAAAAACAAAGCCTATTTCCTTATTTCTTATGTGGGCAAGTGTCTTTTCATCTAAATTTTTTATCTCTCTTCCGTTTAGAAAGTAATCTCCTGAGGTCGGCTCATCAAGACACCCGATTATATTCATCATGGTAGATTTTCCGGAACCTGACGGTCCTAAAATAGAAACAAATTCCCCTTCGCTGACGGAAAAATTCACCTTGTCAAGCACTACCTGTTCTTCATCACCGGTAATGTAAGTCTTGACAATATCAGTCATATGAACAAGCTCCATATTCTTCACCGCCTAACTCATCGGAAATTCAAACATATTCTTGGGGAAATATACAGTATCCCCTTCATTAAGCCCTTCCTTTATCTCAACGGTAAGCCCGTCATTTGCACCGATTGTTACATATTTTTCTTTAAGCTTACCTTTTTCCTTTAAATATACAAAAGGCTTATTCTCATTGTCAAACTGCAACGCCTTCATTGAAATTGTTACAGCATTTTCGATATTCTGATTTAAAGCTTTTGCCTCAACCGACATTCCCTCCAAAAGTGTACCATCGGAAGGAATTATAACATCTGCTTCATAATAGGAAATACCTGCCTGAACTACGGCAGTTTTGGAAATTTTGTCCACAACCCCATCAAAGCTTTTCTGCAAAGCATCAACAGTACAGGTTACCTCCTTACCGATACTCATCGCAGACATATCGTATTCATCGACCTTAACAGTTGCTATCATCTGAGAAAAATCTGCAATATCGACTGTGGGACTTCCCTTCATGACAGTATCGCCATCGTTAATGTATATTTTGGTGATTTCACCCGAAAATTCAGCCTTCACCTCATCATCAACCCTTTGAGAAACAGCAGAATCGTAAACTGCCTGCGCCTGATTAAGCTGAGCTTCAGCCGCTTTTTCGCTATTTGCCACAAGAGTATCTCTTGTTAGCTCATATGTACTTTTTGCAGTCTCATATTGTTGCTTTGCATTGGTGTATGAAGTCATAGCATTATCGTAATCGTTTCTTGAAATAATCTCTGCCTCAAAAAGTACCTTGCTGTTATTTAAAGCTTTTTCGGCATTTTCAAAATTTAACTTTGCGGAATTATATGCCGTTTCAGCCTGCATCAGCTGTTGCTTACCCGAGCCATCCTTTGCACTTTCGTAGTTGACTCTCGCAATATCAAGGGACGCCTTTGCCTGCTTTACTGTATTGTCATAATCGGTATTGTCAACGGTATAAAGGATGTCGCCTTCATTGACAAAATCCCCTTCCTTAACAATAATTTCCTTTATTTCACAGTTACCGTTTGAAGTAAAAGATTTTTTCTCAATAGGCTTTAAATTACCACTAAAGCTAAAATAAGTGGTAATATTCTGCATCTTTACGGTTTCAGACTCATAAGCCTCTGTATCAGATCCCTTAGAGCCTATCGCTATAAGAACAATTAAAACTATTGCAATAACAGCAATAACTATATATTTCTTTTTGATATTTTCGATTTTCAAAACAAATATCCACTCCCCGATAGTTTAGTTATTTACATTATATACTATCGTAATGAACTTATTATGAACAATTTTACAAAAAATGATAAATTTAAGGCGATGGGTTTCCCCACCGCCTTGAAACACTTTTTAATTGTTTTTTAAAAGATTTATTTTCTTTTGCTTTCCTCCGCCTATAAATCCCAATATAATTAGTGGAAGTCCAAAGAATATATAAATCGGGAAAGCTATTGTTCCAATAAGGTATAATGTTGCTGAAAACTTTGCTAAACCACTTTTCTTTACACCATATCCAATCCAACCAAAAATAGTTCCTAAAGTAAACATACCTATATGTATAGTCATCAATACAACCAAAACATATATAATGTTTACTGCATCAGAACTAAACTCAAATAAATAATTCAATATGCTTAAATATTCTGACCAAAACTCAATACCACCCGAAGTTATAAAAGCGCCTCCAAAAAGCCACCATATAATTCCAACATATATTGTAGCAAGTATATTGGAAACAAGTAAAACTTTACTTCTCATAATAACCTCCAGATTTAATAAGCCGCTTCTGCAATTTTAGCAGCAATTTTTACCAATTCATTTGTATATTCCAACAATTCATCGACTGATGTATCTTCTAAAGCCTTTTCCATTTCGTCTGTTTTTTCTGCCCAGTCAGTCATCTCGGAAAGCATATCGGTATAATCACCTAAAATAGAAAAATCTGTCGGATTTTCACTATACTTCTTTGTAATTTTGATGTATTCGTCCACCCAGTCCTCATATTCCTTTAAAAAGCTTCTCCAGTCAGGAACATCCTTATCCTTTTTAGGCTCTTTGCTTTCGACTATTTCTTCTGAAACAGTTTCCACAATCTCTTCAACAACCTTTTCCTCTTGAGTAGCAGATTCAATTACATTGTTTTCATCTGTTTTTGAACTTTCAGACGTAGAGGTTATATTTTCCTCTTTTACGGTATTTGTGTTTTTTTTACCGCAAGCTACCAATGTAAATGCCAAAACTAATACTACAACAACTGCTAATATCTTTTTCATTTTAAATTCCTCCTTTAATGATACTTAATGTGACAAGATATTACTTTGTGAATACATTGTACTCAATTTATTGAGTATTGTCAATAGGTTAAGTATGATAAAATTTAATTGGTGATGATTATGATTAGTTACAAGCCTTTTTATGAAACGCTTTTAAAAAAAGGATTAACAGAATATTATCTGATTTTCAAACAAGGCTTTTCTGCTAACACTATGCACAGAATTAAAAAAGGAGAAGCCATAAGCACTAAAACGCTTGATGCACTCTGTTATGTTCTTGACTGCGAAGTATCAGATATTATAAAATTTGAAAAAGAATAACGCTCATCTTAACTTAAAACAAGACAAGCGTTATTTTTTATAAAAAATAAAATTCTACCCCTTGACAAAGTAAAAAAAATCATATAGAATAATATAGTCGCCGCTGTGGTGGAATAGGCAGACACAAGGGACTTAAAATCCCTCGGTAGCGATACCGTACCGGTTCAAGTCCGGTCAGCGGCACCAAAAATCCTGTTCACAAAAGTGAACGGGATTTTTTTACTCTTCATATTTTTAAAATAAGAATTATTACATTTTAAGATTTCTTCGAACCACATTCTGAACAGAATTTGCCTTTATTTACAGCACCGCAGGAACAAGTCCAGCCATCATCTTGTCCATCAGCCCTTTTAGCACCGCATTCAGGACAGAATTTTCCGCATCAGTCATCTGTTGCATTGCAACAACTTCAAAATAATTACCACAGGATGAACAATGGAGTTTACCGTTTAACGGATAAAATTCAAGTCCTGCATCACAACACGGACATTTAAAATTCTGAATATTATCCATTTTTACTCCCCCATTCTTATATATTTATAGTAATATTATCGCATATTTTTTAAGGAAATCAAGATAAGATTATCTATTTTCATCAAATCAGATACAAAAAAGAGGCTGTAAATACAGCCTCTTTAATTTATCTTTTTCTCTGATAAGAACCTCTTCTGTTATCATTGGCTTTTTTCAAATCAGAAATCTTTTCATCACTTTTTTGCATAAACTTACTCAGCATATCCTCAAAAGATTTACTTCCTTCCTGATACACTTCGAACTGCTGGGGAGGTTGTTCAAAAGAACTCACCTTATTACTGTTAGAGCCCTTATTTCCGTTACCTCCACCGCCATTATAATTGCGGTTTGTATTACGAGGAGCAGGTTTAGAAGTCTCGGTAGCCCTTTTTATCGACAAGGCTATCTTACCGTCATCGGCAATATTCATTACCTTAACCTTAACTTCCTGGCCCTGAGTAATAAATTCTGAAATTTCCTTTACAAAAGTAGAAGCTACCTCAGAGATATGTACCATACCTGTTGTCCCTTCAGCAATTTCCACAAATGCTCCAAATTTTGTAACACCTGTTACTTTACCCTCATAAATTTTTCCTACTTCAAGCTGCATAAGTGCTTATGTGCCTCCCTTAAAATCTTAGGTTACTTGTTCTCAGAAGCATTGTAATAAACTCGTTCGTCAGGGAAAATAAGCCCCAATCTTTCACGAGCCATTTTTATAACAAATTCCTTATCGGAGCTTTGCTTAACCCAAGCATCCCATTCTTCATTGCTGAGTTTCTGTTCCTCGCACTGTTCATAAACTTCGGCAATTTTATTTTTATACGCCACAACATCCATAAACAGAACAATACAAGAAGCAGCAAGATAGCAGCACATAGCAATAATCGCTACATTTACAATACGGTTAAGTATGCTTTTTTTCCTTTTCACGATTTGTCCCACTCTCCTCAGCTGAAACAAGTCCCATATTATCTTCTTCATTATACATCATAACATTATGTTTTTTCAAGTGAAACTTTTTAGCAAAAAAGCCTTTGAAAAATTTTTGTGAAATATGTTTAAATATGCTAACCACTTTATGTAAAATATACTTAAAAAATACAACCAAAGGTCTTATAAAAAATGCATATAATTTCTTTAACAAAAATTTAAACCAGGAAATTATAACTTTTGAACATTTAATAACTACCATACCGACAGTAAAATAATAAAGTATAAATCCTAAAATTTCACCTGTCAATACAAAAAGTCTCAGATACCCGTTGCAAAATGATACACTGAACAAAAACGTTAAGACAGTAAAAATTAAAACAAAAATCCCGTCCTCAATAAAAATCAACTTATTGCCTGACGGAAAAGCAATTCTCAATATTCTGAATATATCATAAATGCTTCCGAGACCTGCTCCCAATATTAAGGAAAAAAAGAAAATCATTGTTTCCCTTGCAATTGTCATAGAAATGCCCCTTTCAGCGGAACAATTTTGAAAAGAAATTCATTCCTCTCTTTCGATTTTCCAGAGAATACTCTAAAGTATCAATTTCGCCTTCCATTGAAAAATCGCCCTGTAAAACATCAAAAGAATTGACATGAAGATTTTTTCCGCTGACAATAAGCTTTCCCATATTGGTAAAAAGTACCACTAAAGTTTCATCAAAACAATCTACGTCCTGAACTCCCGAAACCGAAAGCTTTTTTCTGTCCTCCATAATAATATTATGAGGCATCACCAATGATTTTACTTCTTGCATAATGTTGTCCCTCCATATCTTTTATTGATAATTTATATTCCGATATGGAGAGATATATTCATTAACCTATAACTTCATACTGCTCGGATGCATTCTCTTTAGTAGCATACTCCGAAACATTAAGCACCTTCACAGTTAAAGGTTTACCCATATTTATAGTAATTTTATCTCCGACCTTAACAGCATAAGACGCTCTTGCCTCAATACCATTTACAAGTATGCGTCCTGCATCACAGGCTTCATTTGCTATAGTACGTCTTTTTATAAGTCTTGTGACCTTAAGATATTTATCAAGTCTCATAGCTTTTCCCCTCTTTTTTAAAAAAACAAAATCCTATACCGAAAATGGTATAGGATTCTGATAGCACTTAAATTATTTAGCAACTGCTTCTTTAAGAGCTTTACCTGCTTTAAATGCAGGAACTTTGGTAGCAGCGATTTTGATTTTTGCGCCTGTTGCAGGGTTTTTACCTTCACGAGCAGCACGAGCACGAACTTCAAAAGTACCGAATCCTACCAACTGAATTTTTTCTCCTTTTGCCAAAGCTCCGGAAATGCTGTCGATTACAGCAGCAACTGCCTTATCAGCATCTTTCTTGGAGAAACCGGTTTTTTCAGCAACAACGCTGATCAATTCTGTTTTTGTCATAACAATAGACCTCCAATTTTTTTATATCCAGGTTTTCACCATAGATTACATTTTCTTTGCCTTTTTCCATAAATTGTTAAGAAAATCAAGATCGGATTTATCCATAGCTACACCTTGTTCTTCTGCTAATTTTTCAACCTTTTCAAAACGGCTTATAAATTTATCCGAAGAACGACCAAGCATCTCTTCAGCATCAATTCCAAGCTTATAAGCGACGTTTGTGCAAGCAAAAAGCAAATCGCCCAATTCTTCTTCCATCTTACTGCGATTGCCGCTTTCAATTGCTTCCCACAATTCGCCTACCTCATCTTCAAGGTCATTAAAAGCAGAATTAACATCAGGATAATCCATACCTGCTTTTGCTGCGCGCTTGGATATTTTCTGACTGCGCATAAGTGCAGGAAAGGTAGTCGGCACAGATTTTAAAGTCTGGGTGAAACTTTCAGTACCCTTTACCTTATTTTTGATATTCTCCCAATTATTTAAAACATCATCAACACCGCCGACTTCTTTTTCACCGAAGACATGCGGATGTCTTATAATAAGCTTATTACAAAGCTCTGTAACAACATCATCAAATGTAAAATTATTATTTTCTTCTTCCATTTGCGAATGAAAGATAATCTGCAAGAGGACATCACCTAATTCTTCGCGAAGCAAATTGACATCTTCTTTATCAATAGCTTCAACCACTTCATAGGTTTCCTCTATAAAATTATTACGGATACTTTTATGGTCCTGCTCACGATCCCATGGACAACCATTTTCACTTCTGAGCAATGCCATTATCTTTCTTAAATCCAAAATATCATATTTAGGTTTAATCTTAAAATCCAGAATAATCCCTCTTTTACATTTGCTACAGTTAACCACTATTTTTTATTTTACCCTATTAATTTATATTTTGCAAGTATTTTTACAAATTTTTCTCCTTTTGGGAGCATTAAAATGTCATCTTTTGATATAGAACGGGTAAAAAGCAGAAAAATTACATAAATAATTGCTGCAAAAGCAATAGAAATTAAAGTTTTTACATTACTATCAATAAATCTTGAAAGTAAATCATAAATAATTTTCCCGCTTAATCCGCAGATGAAACCTGAAAAAACAGTTTTATACATAAGTGAGATAAATTTAAACGGAATTTTTGTAATCTTTTTAAGATAAACAAGACACAAAATTAAAATCGCTATATAACAAGCACCGGTACCTAAAGCCGCACCTTTTACATTGAAAAACGCAAGTGGTATAGTGTACCAGTTAACCAAAAACTTAATAACCATACCTACAAGCATAAATTTAGGCGGTAAATCAGGTCTTCCCAAAGCCTGCAACACTGCAAACAACGGAACAGTAAGTCCTAAAAAGATAAGACTAATTCCCTGCCAGCTTAAAACTCCCGAAGCAATCGCAACCTCGGAATACTTAATCGGATACAAAAGTGATAAAATCGGATTTGCCAAAAACATAATGCCAAAACTTGCCGGAACACAAATAAGTGAAGTCATTCTTATAACCGACTCAATATTAATCTTTGCAGAATTTATATTTTTTGCTTCCCATGCTGCTGCCACATTGGGCAAAGCACTCTTTCCGAAAATGCTGGTAAAAGCAGGTACAAGGTTAAAAATAGAAAGTGCATAACCACTGTAAGAGCCAAATATAAAGTTTGCAGCCTCAGATGAATTTATCCCCTCTTTAAGATAATCTCCGAGCATCAGCATCATACCTTCGTAATTAGACTCAAATCCCGCACCTAAACGATTTATAATAGTAAGAGTATCAATAAGCTGTGCTACATTCATAACAATAGAGCCAAGTGAAATCGGGATTGCAATTTTTATAAGATTTACAATCAACTTTTTAGTTTTCATAGGCTCAGAAGAATTAGATAAATCTTCTGATGTGATATTATCGCCTTTAAATTTATCCTTCAAAAATAGAAAAGCGGTACCGATAAAAGTACTTAAAGTAACTCCGAAAATTGCCGCCGCTGAAGCAATCGGCATAATCGCAGCACGTGCCTCCTGCTCACTGTTTACTATTCTGCCGAAAACAGGATTACCTGCTTCAAACTGTGCCATACCTATATAAATAGCTAAAACAGAAAGCAAAAGTCCGAATAAAAGCTTTGCAATAACCTCAACTATCTGCGAAACCGCAGTAGGTATCATATTGCGGAGTCCCTCGTAGTATCCTCTGTATGCAGACATAATACAACCAAAAAAGATAGCAGGAGAAATCGCAATAACCGAAAGCCAGGCATTTTCATTATCTGCAATTTTCACATATCCCCAGGAAAATGCGACCATAAGGATAAATCCTAAAAGTCCCATAAAGAAAAATAATCTCGTGGAAATTCTATGGATTTTACGGATATCACGATAATTATCATGCACCGACTGCTCTGCAACCATTTTAGAAATAGCGGCAGGAAGTCCCGCTGTTGAAAATGCAAAAATCATACTGAAAACACTATAAGCTGTAGAGAAATATCCCATTCCGTCACCGTCTAAGATATTTCCAAGAGGAATTTTAAAAATTGCACCGATAAGCTTAACGGTAATCATAGATGCCGCTAAAATTCCGGCTCCTTGTAGCAGGCTTTGTCCTTTATTTTTCTGCAAATAAAACACCTCTGAACACGTTTATTACCGCCACTTAAAATATGTGGCGGTATAAAAATTAAAATTAAATTTCTTAAAAATCCTCATCCAATCGATTTCCGCAATTTGAGCAATAAACGGAATCTTTTGGATTTGAAGTGTTGCAAGCAGGGCAGAGTTTTTTATCTCCCTTTTTAGCAATTTTCTGATTAATTTCATCAAGAGAATTTTTAATCTCATCTATTTCTGAAATCAAAGAATCGATAAGTTCTTTATTTTCATATTCTGATTTTGCCATTGAATAAACAGAAGAACCAAGCTTCTCATATAAATTAGAAAGTTCCTTTGAAAGCTGTGCACTACGATATTTAAGTTTTGAATATTCAACAGCACTTGTAGTTTTTTCTTCTGCGAAATCCACTACATTTTTAGCACCTGTCATTAAATCTTCTAAAATACCCATAATATCAATTCCTTTCTTAAATATTATTATAATCTTTTAAAACGGTTAAATCAATAATAAACTGTAAATTAAAGCAATTCACTCGCTTTTTGCTTCTTTGCAAGTATATCATCAAACTGTGAAATATATTCGTAAGGATATTTATAATTATAAAATCTCACTATATCATCAGGTAAAACAATTTTTGTAACTGCACCTGCACCAACCGATAAAATAGTCTGGATTTCGTCCATAATATAAATATTATATTTTCCGAAATGCCCTTTTTTTGAATAACCTACATTTTCAAGATTCCCCATAGTATTTTTTTGCCTGTAAAGATAATACGGGTGATATCCTGCCTCTGTAAGTACATTATATGCATACTCGACCATCTTCTGAACTTCAGAGTAATCTTCATTATCGCTCAGCTCATTAAATAAATTTGATGAACGTTTTAAAGAAAGGGTATGAACAGTAATATTTTCGGGTAAAAGCAATATTGCCTTATCTATACTTTTGCAAAATCCACTGAAGGTATCGCCCGGAAGTCCCGCTATAAAATCCATATTTATTGACGAAAATCCCATTTCTCTTGCAAGAAAAAAGCAATCCTCCACCTCTTTTGCAGTATGATTTCTGTTTACACGCTTTAATACTTCATCGTTAAAGGTCTGCGGATTTATGCTTATTCTGTTGGCACCTGAGTTTTTTATAACCTCAAGTTTCTCACGGTCAATAGTGTCAACACGTCCTGCTTCGATAGTATATTCAATATTTTTTATCGGAAAATTCTCTTTTACAGCGTCCGTAACTATTTTAAGGTCATCAGCCGATAAAGCTGTCGGAGTACCTCCTCCAATATAAACAGTTTTCAGAGAAAGTCCTTTTTTACTGACAATTTCCGCTGTAAAGGTAATTTCCTTTACAAGCTTTTTAATGTATTCAGGTAACAAATTTTTAGCTTTCTGACCTGTTATAGCATGTGAAACAAAAGAACAATAACTACACCTCGACGGACAGTAAGGAATTGACACATAAAGACTTATATCCTTTTCATTATTATCCGCTAAAATCTCCTTTTGCACCTTTGCAATTTTAATGCTTAAATCAATTTTATCCTTATCTATATAAAGCTTTTCATTAAATTCTTTTGTTATCTCATCATAAGTTTTTCCTTCTAAAATTCTGCGCTCCACCCATTTAACTGGACGAATTCCAGTTAAAACTCCCCAGGCAGGTCTGATACCGGTGAGTTCATTCAAAATGGTATAAAGAAGCCTTGCACATTCCATTTCAGAATCTTTATCAGGATGATTTAAAGTTTTTAAAGTTTTAAAAAAGTCCCCTTTTTTGACTGTAACCGATAAGTCAAAAATACCTTCCCCTGCATTTGAAACGTCAATACTCACATACTCATCTTCTGGATATTCAAAAGATTCATATATATGCTTAAATCGCCTTACGGGATAAAAAAGCTTTAAAATATTTTCCATTTCATATTTATACTTATTTCCATTATAAAAAATTGTCATTAAAATAACCTCAGAAAAGGATTTAATCTTTTTTCATAGCTTAGAGAAGTAGCTTCACCATGTCCCGGAAAAATATTAAAATCTTTTTCAATATCCAAAAACTTTTTAAGCGAACAAGCTAAAACAGAATAATTCCCTTTATATAAATCTGTACGACCTATACTACCGGCAAAAAGAGTATCACCTGTAAAGATATTATCACCTGTAATAAGTGATACACTTCCCTCTGAATGTCCGGGAGTAACCATAACTTCAAAGCTTTCGCTGCCGAAAGGGATTATATCCTTGTCATTATAAAATTTATCAGGAACACAGAAAACTTCAGGTCCGCCAAAATTTCGTGACTCATTTTTAAGAGGATCTTTTGCCATTTCATAATCATCAGGGTGAATATATACAGGAACCGAAAACTCATTTTTAAGCTCGGAAACTGCACCTATATGGTCAAAATGTCCATGAGTTAAAAAAATCATTTTTAAAGTAAAATTATTCTCCTTTAAAAAATCTCTGATTTTTCCTGCCTCGTCACCGGGGTCAATGACAACAGCCTCATTATCCCCGTTTACAACAACATAACAATTAGTGCCTATATATCCCACTTCTAAAGTAAATATTTTCATTTTAATGTCCCATTTCATTAGTATCCATATTTATAGTAATAGGTCCCGATGCCACCATATCAATTTCCATATGTGCACCGAAAACACCGGTATAAACCTCAATATCAAACGCCTTAAGATATTCAACATACTTTAAATAAAGCTGTTCTGAAAGAGGTTGTTTTGCCGCCTTGTCAAAAGAAGGTCTGTTTCCTTTTTTGCAATCTCCTGCCAGAGTAAAATTAGATACCACAATAATTTTTCCGCCAATATCCTTAACCGACAAATTAAGTTTATCTTCCTCATCGGTAAAAATACGAAGTCTCGCAGTTTTACCTGCAAGGTACTCAGCCTGTGACTCGGTATCCCCATCGGTAACACCGATTAAAACCACAAGTCCGTCATCAATACTTCCGGTCAGAACTCCGTCAGCAGTAACTGAAGCCTTTTTTACTCTTTGAATTACCAATTTCATATTATCACCTATTTTCCTGAACGTTCTACAGATATAATGCCCTTTACTTTTGAAAGTTTCTGGATAATGGTATCCAGATGTTCTTTGCCTTGGGTACCGATAGTTACAGTAATACTTGCATTTCCGTTTTTAAGTTCTCTTGCATTAAATTCGTGAATGGGAACTCGCATATTGGAAAGTGCTACACTGACATCTGCTACAAGTGAATTTCTGTCATGAGCTACAATATCCAAAGCGGCCCTGAAATGAGTTACGTTATTATCAGCCCAATGCACATTAATCCAACGTTCTCTCTGAATCACATCATTCATTGAAGAAATAACATTAACACAATCTTTTTTATGCACCGAAACGCCATATCCTCTTGTGATAAAACCGATGATTTCATCACCGGGAAGAGGATTACAACACTGCGAAAACTTCACAAGACAGTTATCAATTCCCTCAACAACAACTGCGCTACTGTGCTTTTTACCATTATCCACTTTTAAAGCAGTGATTTTCGGTTCAATATCCGTCTTCATCAGTTTAGCGTAATCATCTTTGATACGAGGCATAATCCTCGCTATGAAAATTCCGCCGTAACCTATCGCCGCATAAAAATCATCAAGTGACTCTTTATGCTGACGTTTAATAACAGGCTCCATAAAATTGCGGTAACTTTCATCATCATCGAAATAAATATAATTTCTCCGAAATTCCTTTTCCAGTTCCGCTTTACCCTCGGCAATATTCTCATCACGGCGTTCTTTTTTAAACCACGCTCTGATTTTGTTTCTCGCTTCACTTGTTTTAGCAAATTTAATCCAGTCTCTCTTTGGAGATCCGACCAGAGATTTTGTCGTCATAATTTCGACAATTTCACCCGTTTTAACCTGATAATCAAGTGTAACGATACGTCCGTCAACCTTAGCACCTGTCATACGATTTCCTACAGCAGTATGAATAGCATAAGCAAAGTCAACAATGGTAGAACCTGCCGGCAAACTCTTTACATCACCTTTAGGCGTAAAAACAAAAACGTCATCAGGTGACAAGTCAGTCTTGATATTCTTTACAATATCCTCTGCACCCTCAGCCTCCTGCTGAGATTCAATAATCTGTCTTACCCAGGCAAGACGTTCTTCAAGTCTGTCTTTTCCCTGAATACCAGCTTTATACTTCCAGTGTGCCGCAATTCCGAACTCAGCAGTATAATGCATATCCCAGGTGCGTATCTGAATTTCAAAAGGTATTCCCTCTTTGTCAATAACAGTGGTATGAAGTGACTGATACATATTTGATTTTGGAGTAGAAATATAATCCTTGAAGCGATTTGGAATAGGTCTGAACAAATCGTGAATTATACCGAGGATATTATAACATTCGATAACGGTATTCACGATAATTCTGGCCGCATAAATATCATAAAGCTCTTCAAAAGATTTACCTGCCATATACACCTTACGGTAGATACCGAATATGCTCTTTACCCTGCCTGTGATATGTGGCTCAAACCCGTATTCATCGAGTCTTAAAGAAATTTTATCCTTAATCTCATGAATAAACTTTTCTCTGTCCTCCTGCTTTAATGCCAGAGTTTCTTCTATTTCTTTATAACCTATGGGGTCAAGATATTTAAGAGCTGTATCTTCTAACTCCTCTTTTAACGCCCTGATACCCAATCTATGCGCAATAGGAGCATAGATTTCCATAGTTTCAAGAGAAATTTCTCTTCTTCGTCTGTCAGATTTAAAATTAAGCGTACGCATATTATGAAGTCTGTCAGCAAGCTTTATAATAATTACCCTGACATCTTCACTCATAGCTAAAAGCATTTTTCGTATATTTTCCGCCTGTTGTTCTTCTTTTGTTACAAGCGGAATCTGACCTAATTTAGTTACACCGTTTACCATAAGTGCAACATCGTCACCGAATTTACGACTCAGTTCACTTAAAGTCACATCGGTATCTTCTACAACATCATGCAAAAGTGCAGCACAGATACAATCGGTATCCATACCTAAATCCACTAATACAATAGCCACAGAAACAGGATGACTTATATAAGGGTCTCCCGACTGTCTGAACTGACCTTCATGAGCAGAATTTGCAATCTCATAAGCGTTTTTAATTTTTTCAACATCGTAATTTTTGTCACTTGACTTTACTGCATCTAAAAGTTTTTTTATCATGCTATCATTACTCACAAAGGCACCTCCTCTTCAAATCTGATAAGATTTTTGAGCTTTCAAGATCCACTTTTTCGGTTTTTAAAATTTTCACCGAAGAAAAATCTCTGGATACAAAAATCAAAGAAAGCTCTTCTAAAATATCTATCATCAATTTAAATTTACAATAATTTATCTTGCCCGAAAACGCCAGAAGATAAATATCATCAAGACAAAAATCTCTGTCATCAAGCTTTTTTAAAATCTTATAAGTAGTTCTTAATTCATCTGTATTTGGAACAGAAATATCGATAATCTTTTTGTCAACCTTTTCATTACGACGAATTTTTCCATAAAAATGCTCTGCATTTATCATCTTCACATCTTCAAAATTACAAGGCCTTATATCAGATATTTTAACTGCAATTGAAATAACATCATGAAAGGTATTGATTTCAAGATTAGCTAAAACATCTATCTTGTTGCCTACAGAATAAATAAATTTATCAGAAGACATTTTAAAATAAAGAAGATTAATATTTTTACCTTCAAAATTAACTTTAATTTTTAAATGCTTATCCCCTGCCAATGGCTGTATAGCCTCTACTGTGCAGTTTCTGAGCAAAAATACAGGAGGAAAATTATCTTCTCCGCAAGGCTCTAAAATCTCAAGCTCACTCACCGAATTTACATTTATATCATCAATATGAAGCTCTTTATCGATATTTTTAGTTACAACAGGCATAAGGTCATAATTCTCAGATGCATACTCATTAAGCTTCTCTCTGAATTCATTAACATCCGAAGTTTTCAAAGTCACACCTGCCGCAGACTTATGTCCTCCATATTTTATAAGAATATCATCGCAGTAAGTTAAGGCAGAATAAATTGAAAAATCCCCTATACTTCTTGCAGAACCCATAGAAAGCTCATCCTCAGCAGAAAGGACAAATGCAGGCTTTCCGTAAAGATTTGAAAGACGTGAAGCCACTATTCCCAAAACACCATGGTGAAGATTTTCACTTTCTACAAGTAAAACTCTGTCTAAAAGAACTTGTGGGTTTTCTTCAATTTTTCCCTGCAAAATCTTAAGTATTTTCTCCTCCTCAACACGTCTTTGAGCATTTAAATCTTCTATCATCTGTGCTAAATCAAATGCAGTTTCTTCATCTTCACAAAATAAAAGCTCAGTCGCTAAATTAGCCTTTCCCATTCTTCCCGCTGCATTTATCCTCGGCACTATACTAAAAGCAACCCGCTGTGCATTTAAAGTTTTATTTTCCAGTCCACTTGCCTTTATAAGCGCTGTTATTCCTATATTATCGGTATATAAAATCTGCTCAAGCCCTTTTTTTACAATCAGACGATTCTCGGATTTAAGTTTAACAACATCACCAATAGTACCAATAGCCGCCAAAACTGAAAAACTGTCAAAAATATTCTCGTAATCTCCGTCAATTGCTGCGCAAAGCTTTAAAGCAACCCCTGCACCGCAAAGCTCCTTAAATCCGTTATATTCTTTTCTGTGGGGATTTATCACCGCCAACGCCGATGGAATTTTTTCTCCCACCTGATGATGGTCAGTAACAATAACATCAATTCCCTTTGAATTTGCATAATCTATCTCATCAAAAGCTGATATACCATTGTCAACAGTAATAAGTAATTTAGCACCTTTTTCATCAATCATATCTATAGCAGCATTATTTAACCCATATCCCTCCTGACGCTCAGGAATATAGTAAAAAACATCTGCTCCCATAGACTGTAAAAAAGAAACAACTATAACCGTAGCAGTAACCCCATCACAGTCATAATCCCCATACACGGCAATTTTTTCATTAAGTTCAATCGCCTTGTTTATACGGGCTACCGCTTTATCCATATCATCAAGTAAAAAAGGGTCAGCAATTACATTTTTGTCATCTAAAATTTCGTCTAATTCCTGCTTTGAAAAGTTACGTGCCACTAAAATATCAGCAACCATTGCAGAAACGCCATATTCTGCCTGAATTTCTCTGCTTTTGTCTTTGTCAAAGCTCGGCATTACCCATTTTGAAAACGACATAAAATTCTCCCCTTCCCTAAAAAATATTAAAATTCCTTTTAAAATATTATTTTAACATCTTTTGATAAATATTTCAACTCAAAAAATATCTTACCACTACTTTGCAAATAATACTTTATATGATAAAATATTATTGAAAGGTGGAGATTTGTTTTGAAAGCAAAAAATGCAGAGATTCTTTGTATCGGAACTGAAATTTTAATGGGTGATATTGTAAACACAAATGCCGCATATATAGCAAAAGAACTTACAAAATTAGGAATAAACGTATATCATCAATCGGTTGTTGGTGATAATCCAGAACGTCTGAAAGAAAATTTAGCTCTCTCCTTTTCAAGAGCAGATATTGTTATAACAACCGGTGGACTTGGCCCTACTTATGATGACCTTTCAAAAGAAACAATTGCACAGTTTTTTAACAGAAAACTTATACTCGATGAAAATTCACTTAAAGCAATTAAAGATTACTATAAAAAATCAAATAAAGTAATGCCAAAAAACAATATAAAACAAGCTATGATGCCCGAAAATTCCATCATTTTCCCAAACCCCAACGGAACCGCACCGGGCTGTGCAATAGAAGAAAACGGAAAAATTGCAATAATGCTCCCCGGACCTCCGAATGAAATGAAAAAGATGTTTGATAATTCTGTCGTTTCCTTTTTATCACAAAAAAGTGATAATATACTTTTATCCCATAATCTTCATTTTTACGGAATAGGTGAATCATTACTCGAAAGTAAATTGTACGATTTAATGAAAAACAATAAAAATCCCTCCATAGCCCCGTATGCTAAAACAGGTGAAGTAATGGTGCGTGTAACCGCTATGGCAAAGGATAAAAATGAAGCTGAAAAAATGATGACACCCGTAATTGACAAAATTAAAAGTGAAGTCGGAGAATATCTGTATGGTATAGACGTAGGCAGTTTACAAAAGGCAGCAGTAGATACTCTTAAGAAAAAAGGGCTTATGGTTGCAACTGCAGAAAGCTGTACCGCAGGATACATCTCTAAACGCCTTACTGAAATAGACGGAGCCTCTAAAGTATTTGAATGTGGCATATCAAGCTATTCAAGCAGGATAAAATCAGAAGTTTTATCTGTAAAGGAAAATACTTTACAGGAATTTACCGCCATTTCTCCGCAGGTTGCACTTGAAATGGCTAAAGGAGTAAGAAAACTTTCAAATGCCGATATAGGAATAGCAGTAACGGGTAATGCAGGTCCCTCAGCCTCCGAGGGAAAGCCGGTAGGACTTGTGTATATTGCAGTCGATAGTGAGCTTAAATCTGAAGCAATAGAGCTTAATATAGTAAGTCGTGATGAAAATTCACGCGAAATGATACGCTATCTTGCATCTTCAAAAGCGATTCACATTTTACTGGAAACCGCAAAACTTTATCCCGACAAAATTAACAGATAAAAAACACTTGACAAATTAAAATTCAAGGTATATCATAATAACAATAACTTTGACGAAGACGGCGGATATATGAAGCGATAAGAGAAGCGACGTTTGGTGCGAGTCGTTGGTGGAGTATATTTTAGCCTTTCACTTCCGAGTTGGAGAAGGGAAAGATTATTTCGAGTAGTTCCTCCCGTGAATGCTACGTAAGTGCAAAGGGCTTTTTTAGAGGCTTAAAGTGGTATATATTATTTGATATATACAAAAAGAGTGGTACCGCGGATTTTATAAATTCGTCTCTTTAACTGACTTTTAAAGTTTGTTAAAGAGACTTTTTTATTTTCTGATTTTAAAAAGCTACATAAAAAAATTTTTATTTAAAGGAATGATTTTTATGAAAATTGAAGAAAACAAAATTTACAAC
Source organism: Fumia sp. (assembly GCA_045645505.1). GTDB lineage: Bacteria > Bacillota > Clostridia > Oscillospirales > Ruminococcaceae > Fumia. The sequence goes on along the minus strand of JAZRIW010000020.1, from coordinate 17,989 downwards.
CCGAAAATTGAATGTATGGACAGAAGTAAATTAAAAAAGCTTCAAAGCAAAAGACTACGCGAAACAGTGGCTCACATATACAAAAATGTACCACTGTATAAAGCCCGTATGGACGAAATGAACGTAACCCCCAATGACATAAAATCCATTGATGATTTGCATCTTCTTCCATTCACCAATAAATCAGATTTACGTGATGAATTCCCTTACGGATTATTCGCTGTACCCAAATCAGAAATAGTAAGAATCCAAGGGTCTTCCGGTACAACCGGTAAACCTATCGTTTCGGGATACACCGAAAATGATATAGATGTATGGACTGAAATGGTTGCCCGTTCACTCACAGCAGCAGGTGCAGGTAAAGATGATATTGTTCAGGTAACTTATGGCTATGGCTTATTCACAGGCGGACTCGGTGCACATCAGGGAGCTTCAAAAATTAAATCTATGGTTATCCCCATGTCAAGCGGTAATACAAACAGACAACTTATGATGATGCATGACCTTGGTTCTACATTGCTTTGTTGCACACCCTCATATGCTATTTTCTTAGGTGAATCCCTTAAAGAAATGGGCTATGATATAAAAGATTTCAAATTAAAATCAGGTTGTTTTGGTGCTGAACCCTGGACAGAGGAAATGAGAGACAAAATCGAGAGTCTATTCGATATAAATGCATATAATATCTACGGATTAACTGAAATCGCAGGTCCCGGTGTTGCATATGAGTGCAGTGCAAAAGCAGGTATGCATATAAACGAAGACCATGTAATCGCTGAGATTGTAGATCCCGATACAGGAAAACCCCTCCCCTATGGTGAAAGCGGTGAGCTCGTACTCACAACCATCACCAAAACAGGTATGCCTATGCTACGCTACCGCACACACGACATATGTACCCTCACCGAAGAAAAATGTGCCTGCTCAAGAACTCATATAAGAATGAGCAGTATCACAGGACGTACCGATGATATGCTTATAATAAGAGGTGTAAACGTATTCCCAAGTCAGATTGAATCTGTCTTATTAAAAATTCCGGGCGTTGCACCCCATTATATGTTAGTAGTTGACAGAGTAAATTCGACTGACCGCCTCGAAGTACAGGTAGAGCTTACAGAAGATATCTTCTCTGATACAATCTCTGACATTGAATCAATAAGAAACGCTATTTCAGAGGGTATTAAATCGGTTGTCGGCATATCAGCAATAGTAAAACTTGTTCCTCCTAAATCAATTCCCCGTTCTGAAGGAAAATCCAAACGTATTATAGATAACAGAGGTCTCACAAAATAAGAAAGGACGGATAGTTATGTTTATAAATCAAATATCAGTTTATCTTGAAAACAGTAATGGTACTTTGCGTTCCCTTACAAAAATTTTAGCAGAAAAAGGCATCGACCTTCTTGCTATGTCTATGGCAGACACTACTCATTTCGGTATCGTAAGAATTATCGTAAGAGAATCTGATATTGAATCTGCAGTTATTTCCCTTCGTGAAAACGGATTCATTTCTAAAACAAACCGTGTTCTCTGTGTTTCAGTTCCGAATGAACCGGCAGGACTTGATAAAGTCCTCTCTGTTATAGAAGAAAACAATATCTCTATTGAATATTTGTATTCGCTCAATTATATTATTGAAAACAATGCTTCAATAGTTTTACGTTTATCCTCACAGGATATGGAAAAGAAAGATATTGCTGATATAATGCAGCAAAACAATATCAAAACAATAGATCAGGAAACTATAAATAAATTATAATAATAAAAAAAGGTGTTTAAAAACAATTTGTTTTTCGACGTCTTCAATTAGGGAGAATTCGGTTTTTCACGAATATATTTGTTACAAAACTGTATAACACCTAAATCATTAACTTTTTTGATGAAATAAAAGGCAAAAGTCCACGGTAATGCTGACGCATACCGTGGACTTTTAACATATTAGTTCGCAAAACAAGTAATGATTTAGGCGAATTATCCCTAACTGAAGACGCCGTTAAACACCTTTTTTAATTCAGTTCACCATGTGCCAATGCTTTCAAGTAAGCATTTATAAATCCGTCCAGGTCTCCGTCCATAACTGCATTAACATTTCCCATTTCAAAACCTGTACGATGGTCTTTGACAAGCGTATAAGGCATAAATACATAAGAACGGATCTGAGCTCCCCAGGCAATTTCTTTCTGGTCGCCTCTTATATCCTCTATTTTATCAAGATGCTCCCTTTCCTTAATCTCATAAAGCTTGGATTTAAGCATCTTCATTGCCATATCTTTATTCTGATACTGACTTCGCTCTGTCTGACAAGAAGTAACTATACCTGTAGGAATATGAGTAATACGCACTGCGGAATCGGTTTTATTTACCTTCTGACCACCTGCGCCACTTGAACGATAAGTATCAACCTTCAAGTCCTCAGGACGAATATCAATCTCGATATCATCATCAATTTCAGGCATAACTTCAAGTGAAGCAAAAGAAGTGTGCCTGCGTCCCGATGCGTCAAAAGGTGAAACCCTGACAAGTCTGTGAACACCAATTTCAGATTTTAAATATCCGTACGCATTAAGCCCCTCAACTAAAATTGAAGCACTTTTTATTCCTGCTTCATCTCCGTCTAAAATATCCAAAGTGCTTACTTTAAAATTATGTCTTTCTCCCCATCTGCAGTACATACGATAAAGCATTTCTACCCAGTCCTGTGCCTCTGTACCGCCTGCACCTGCGTGGAAAGTTAAAATAGCATTTTTTGAATCAAATTCACCTGATAACAAAGTTGAAAGCTTTTGAGTTTCAATGCCTTCTTTAAGACTTAAAATCATCTCAGAAGTCTCTGAAAGCATCGCTTCGTCATCATCTTCCTCAGCCATTTCAAGCATTGTTTCAGCATCCTCATAAAGGCTTAAGAGATTTTGAAAGCTCTCTGCAACAGTCTTTAAAGCCCCTGTTTTTTTCAAAATCTTCTGCGAATTTTCAGTATCGTCCCAAAAATCGGGAGTTGCAGCTATCTCTTCAAGCTCTGCTATTTCTTTTTTTACATTATCTATACCCAAAGCCGATTTAAGCTCATCAAGCTCAGGTTTTAATGCTCTTAAATTTAACTTTTCTTCTTCAAATTGAAGCATCTGCGGTTCCTCCGTTTAAAAAACTATTTATATTATACTGTAGATTTTCAATTCTGTAAAGAATTGTTTGATAAAAATACATCTTTATGTTATAATATTTTTATATCATGACAGAAAGGTATTTGAGAAAATGTTTAAATACACAGGAGCTATATGCCCTATATGTAATAAGGAACTTTTAAAAACCGATGAAATAGCGGTTTGCCCTGAATGTGGTGCTCCATATCACAAAAGTTGTGTTAAGGAAAGTGGTTGTATTTTAAATGAACTTCATGAAAAAGGTGAAATATGGAAATCACCTGCAAATATCAATGATGACCAATATATCCGTTGCAATAATTGCGGAACTCCCAACCCTCCCGAAACAACAAACTGCACACTCTGCAAAGCATCTCTTAACAATGAAAAAAAAGATTCATCCGACAATGACCGATTTACCGTAAACAATATACCGCTCAATTCATTATTTGATCCCTTGGGCGGAGTTTCACCTGATGAAGAAATTGATAAGATTCCTGCAAAGGATTTAGCACTTTTTGTTAAAACAAATACCCGCTATTATATTCCAAGATTTAAAGCAGCCGCAGAAAACAGAAGAACAGGACCTAACTGGGCAGCATTTTTCTTTGAATTTTATTTCTTTATCTACCGTAAAATGTGGGGAGTTGCAGCAATCGTCTTTGTTATTTCTCTTATTTTAAGTCTCCCTTCTTTATATATTTTCAAGGATATGTTTTTTTATGGTAATGTTCAGACTGAACTTCCCGCAAATTTCGAAATTATTTCAAATATATGCTCATTTCTCTCTTTTGCTGTAAAACTCCTGTTTTCGTTTTTTGCAAATAAACTGTACGCAAATAAAGTATTCAAAAGCGTACATAAAATAAGAAAAGAAAAAAAGGATGACCCCGATTATACAAAAATTTTAACCTCAAAAGGCGGTACATCAAAATTAGCGTTAATTTTATCTTTTGTAATCCCCTATGCGCTGACAATGATATTATCATTTGTTTATATTACATTATCTTAAAAAGGAAGGTATATTATGATTCGTCACATTGTTTTTTGGAATTTAAAAGATGAAGCCGAAGGCAAAACAAAAAAAGAAAATTGTGAAATTATCAAAGAGCGTCTTGAAGCTTTAGTAGGTAAAATCGACGGCCTTATTTCCGCTCAGGTTAATATCAACTACAACCCAAAAGGTATGGATTTATGCTTAGTAAGCGAATTTGAAAGCCCTGAAGCACTCGATTTTTATCAGGCTCATCCATTACATCAGGCAGTACGGGAATATGTGCATAAAGTCGTAACTGACCGTCAGGTAACGGATTGCGAGCTGTAAAGTAAAAATATTAACACCCTCCCTCCTTTTTTAAGGAGGGATTTTTTTAAAAAATATTTGACAAAATAAAAAAGTAGTGATATAATAACTATATCATCGCTTTAAAGCTTTAAAGCATAAAATGATCAGAGGTGTCAGATATGCGTAAAGGTAACTTAATGAGCGTCAGAGATGACGTAAAAATTCTTGATGCCACCATCAGAGATGGTGGACTTTGTAACAACTTTAAATTTTCAGATGAATTTGTAAAAGAACTTTATAAAGCCAACATAAAATGTGGCGTTGACTATATGGAATTCGGATATAAAGCAAGCACTGCTCAATTTAGCGAAGAAGATTTCGGTAAATGGAAATTCTGTAAAGAAGAAGATTTACGTGCCATTGTAGGAGAAAATATATCGGATATGAAAATTTCCGTAATGGCAGATGTCGGCAGATGTGACTATTTGACAGACTTTTTACCTAAAAGTGAAAGTGTCATAGATATGGTACGTGTAGCTTGTTATATTCATCAGATTCCCACCGCAATAGAAATGATTGAGCATTTTCATAAATTAGGCTACGAAACCTCCTGCAATATTATGGCAGTTTCCCAATGCAGTGACGAGCAGATCAAAGACGCTCTTTCGATGCTTATGGCTTCAAATGTTGACGTTATATACTTAGTTGACAGTTATGGTTCACTTTTCCCTGAAAATGCCTGCAGTCTTGCAAAAATTTATATTGCAGCTGCAGAAAATTCAGGAAAGAGTATCGGTTTTCATGCCCACAACAATCAGAACTTAGCCTTTGCAAATACCATTGAAACTCTTGCGTACGGTGTTTCTTTTCTCGACACCACAGTTCAGGGAATAGGCAGAGGTGCCGGAAACTGTGCTACCGAATTGCTTTTGGGATTTCTTAAAAACCCAAAATATAATATGTATAGCATTTTAACCTTTATCGAAAAGTATATGCTCCCGTTAAGACAACAAGGACTTACCTGGGGATACGATTTACAGTATATGTTCACAGGTCAGCTTAATATACACCCTCGTGAAGCAATGACTTTTACTTCAGATAACCGCAAGGATTACTGTGAATTTTATAAATCGCTTTTAGATAATATTTAATAAAAAAAGGCTGAAGCAAATTAGCGACAGCCACATAAGGAAGTTTTTTATGGAGTAGTTCCAAAATCAAGGAACTACTCCATTTTCCTTGTTATCCGACCTTATACATCTGCGGATTTTCTTGGATTTTATTTATTATATCCAAGATTTCTTTTTCATCAGGAATATCAATCATTCCAACAGCGGTAAAATAAATATCAACCTTCACATGACAATGACCGTCATATTTGTCGTTGTTGTGAACCTCTATCCGTTGTATCAGAGAATTAACTATTGTTGGGGTAAGCTCTCGGAAATCGGTTAGCTCTCTCAAAGTTTTTAACAGAAGTCGCATATCAATATTCTGTTGCTCTGCCTTTTCCAATTCCTGTTCACTTTTGGATATTGTTTCGATAAGCTCCCTTTGTTCATTCTCATACATAGAAGCCATACGGGAATATCTGTCATCACTTAATTTACCTAAAATATTGTCCTCATAAATTCGGGATATTATCACATCAAGTTCAGATATTCTTCTTTTACCGCTTTCAACTTTGGATTTAAGTTTTTGAAGCTCACTTTTCCTTACATAGGCTTCGGTGTAGTACATGAAATATTTTATGAAGCGTATATCGCTTGGATATACATATTTTTTTGTTATGCTAAATGATCACCGATTTTCATATTTATCTATAAATGACTCACATTCCTCCAAAGGAAGCGCTTTGGAATAATACCATCCCTGAACAAAGTCGCAAGCAGATGAAGATACGAGTGTGTTTTGTTCTTCTGTTTCTACGCCCTCGCAAATAACCTTAATATTTAAGCTATGTGCAAGAGCGATGATGCCTGTAAACAGGTCTTTGCCTTTTTTATTTTCGGTTTTGAGTAAAATATCACGGTCAATTTTTACAACATCAATGGGATAATCGCACAAATTCGCAAGGGATGTGTACCCACTTCCCAAGTCGTCAAGATACACTCTGAACCCAATTTCCTTACACAACTTTACGTTATTCGTTGCAGTTTCTCTGTCTTTTTCCATAGCATCTTCGGTAATTTCAATAGCAATCTTTGATTTATCAAAAGAATAACTATTTGAAATCATCTTGAGTTTATCAATAAAATTTTCTTCGGAAATGGTTATTCTTGTAAAGTTACAGGAAAGAGCGATATTTTCAAAAGCCGTACCCTTCCATTTTTCAAGCTGACGACAGGCAAGCTCAAACATATAAAAGTCATGCTTACTTATAAGCCCTGCTATTTCCATGTTCCCAATATATTTACCGGGACCGACAAGTCCTTTATCAGGATTATCCCACCTTGAAAGAGCTTCTGCTGAAACAATTTTCTTGGTTTTGTTATCAACAATAAACTGCAGATACATCTTAAATTCGTTTTTCTCAAACCCCTTTAAGATGCTTTCGGTGATTTTCTTTTCTTCCTGAATCATATTCATAGAATGAATATCGCAGAAAACAAATTGCTTTTCCGTACCAAAAATTCTGTTACAGTTTTTTCTGAGATTGAAAAGAAGAATTTCACAATTTCTATCAGAACTCGTAAGATGATATACGGCAGAGTGAAACACGAGCTTGTTGTTTTTCTCCTTCACCGCTTCAAAGCTGTTGAGCTTATTCATAACTTCGGTGAGCCTTTTTTTTGCGTCATCATCATTTGAGGATTGAAACGCAAAGGCAAAGCCGTTTTCGGTAATTCGTGCAGAGATTTCTCTGTCGCCCGTATGCTCCGAAAGAACGGATGCTGTGTATTTGAGTACATCATCAAAAGAGCTGTCGCCGTGATAAGAACGAAGATAGCTGCTGTCTAAAATAATATATGCAATGTAATAAAGGCTTCTTGAAATATCGCTTATAGTGTATCTGAAATGATATTTGAAAAATTGCAGATTACCCATTCCGGTCTCGGAGTCCGTCATCTTATCCGCCTTATTTTCTTTGCGGATGCGTTTAATGCGAAAAATCAGCAGAATTACAGATGTAAGCAGACCCAAGCAAAAAACAAGTACTATTACAATCCAAATGTAATTTATCTTTGCATTCTCGGTTGCATAAGAAAGATATATTCCGCTTTTGACATCTTCCGAAATCTCACTTGCGGCTGCTTTGGTTTTTGAAATAAGTACATCATCCGTAAGGCTTGTGAAAACAAGACCTGATTTTACTGTTTTACCGTCTTTTTCAAAGGATACGAGCTCTAAATAATCCTTATAATAGGGCATGGTGCTGATATTTTCGGAAGAAGAAACGATCTCCACCTGCAAGTTTTCTCCCATTATATTTTTATCAGCTTTATTGCCATTAATATAAACAAAATCCACACCAGAGCGTTCAGAGATAATTCTCAGCATATCGGGAATGATACCACAGTATGCGTTATTTTCCTCGTCATAGAATTCAACCGGATAATTGTCAGGACTTCCTGCTACATAGATACAGTCTCCAAACCCATTGGTTTTTTCAGTAGTATAAACCTCTGCAAAAACCGGCAAAGCACAGAAAACAATCATCAGGAATATTGCAATCATACATTTTCTCATTAATCAAATCACCTCGCCTCTGTTAAATATTCATCTTCTTTCGTTCAATGCGTCCCCAATCAAGTTTTTTCTTTTTATAGCCCTTGAACGCCGTAAGTCTTACAAATGCCATTATAAACCTTAACGTTGTAACCTCAAAGAAGCAAAGCATTATGGCTTTCATACAGTCCTTGAAGGTAACTGTCAAATCAATGGTTTGTATTCTCGAAAAGAATGCCGTGAGTGTCAGAATTGAATTGTATGCGGCATAAATCAGCATAAATAGGAGCATAAACGGCAAATTGAGTAAGTCTAAACAGAATGCTGCTACCATTGTCAACACGCCGAAAACTTCAATAAATGGCGAAAGTAACTCATACAGTAAAAAGTACATATATGAAACAAAACCAACTGCACCGAATTTAGGATTTGCCATCATCTTTTTATGCTTCCACATAGTCTGGAAAAGTCCAAGATGCCAGCGTTTACGCTGTTTTTTCAAATCTCCTAATTTTTCAGGTACCTGAGTCCAGCATACTGCATCGGTTGCATATTTAATAGAATAGGAAATCTGATTAGTAAGGCAGTAGGAATGAAGCTTTACCACAAGTTCCATATCTTCGCCCATTGTGCCGTGGTCATAGCCGCCTGCTGCAATAACTGTTTCTTTTTTGAACATTCCAAACGCTCCCGATATAATCAGCGAGCCATTAAAATGGTCAAATAAAATTCTTGATGCCAAGAAAGAACGGTCGTATTCGAGTAGCTGCATACAAGCTAAAATATTCTTAGGCAGTCTGTATTTTATAACTCTGCCATCTTTGAGTGTTACATCATTGCAAGGTCTTACCGTTCCGCCTACCGCAACCACATTTTCTTCTTCCAAAACGGGAATTACAATCTTTTTTAAGGAATCATACTGCAGAACGGAGTCTGCATCCATACAGATAAAGTACGGATACTGCGCAGCGTTGATACCCATATTCAGCGCATCTGCTTTACCGCCGTTTTTCTTGCGAATGAGAGTAAGAGGAACCTTCTGTTCATAAGATTCATAAATAAATTCCTCCGGCTGACAGGCTATACTTCTGTGAAGAGGTCGTCTTACCGGATGCATATTATACGCTTCAATTAAAACGCGTGATGTTTCATCCTTTGAGCCGTCATCCACAACGATAATCTCGTAAAGTTTATAATCCAGCGATAGTAAGGATTTTACAGTCTGCACAACCGTTACTTCCTCGTTATATGCCGGAACTACTATTGTTATTGGCACAAAATAGTTATCTGTAAACTTATTCATCAGCCTGTTCTGCATCTTTTTTCTGTAAAGAGTTGATGCCCCTACAACCACCGATAAAAACAAAAATGTAGAGTAGCCGATGAGATATATAACAAAGCAAACGCTGATAATGTCAAAAATATTTTTTATTGTTTCCATTTCCATTATGCTTTCACCGCCTCTGCATTTCTCTTATCAAGACGATAGCGCATAATTTCTCTTGCGTATCTGTCGTTTCCGTCAAAAACATTTATCAAATCGTGATATGTATATCCAAGTTTTTCAAGACTTATTGCGCTATTCTGTCTTATGTGCCAGTTAGAGCTTGAAAGGTTCTCAACCAATATTCTGAAAGTAACATCGCCGCGATATGATTTCAGCGCAGATGAGGCAATCGCCTGATATTCCCAAGTGCGACCTTCCAAATTTTCCGCTATCGCCCAAATACTGCTTTCAGCTTCCTTAATCGGGAATTTTTCAAAGTATCGAATAGCTGCAAAACGAAGCTCGCTATCTGCCTTTTCGTTTGATAAAAGCTCCAGCATTTCTTTATCACAGCGGATATTGCCAAAACGGAAGTAATTCAAAATATTAAGCTGCATTCCGGTGGAATATGCATTAAAGCTTTCAAAAAGCATTTCTTTTAAGCTTTCTTTATCACCAGTGTAATTCAAAAGTCCGTCACAAATGAGCTTTGAGTGATGGAAGGATAAGTTTTTGTCTATGATTTTTAAGGATGCCACAACAACATCAGGTCTTTGCATACTGTAAAGTGCTTTCAAGGTGTTTTCTCTGCAATATACATTTACAGACCTTAAAAGATCCAAAAGAGCATCAAGCACCTTTTCACTATCATAATGCTTCAGTATGTTGTATTTATGAAGTATGTAAGGAAAATATGCAATTTTTATAGTATCCTTGCTTATGTAACGATGAGTAAGATATTCAAATACATAAAATGTTTCAACAAGATATTTCTGTGCCATATCAGGCTCTTTTTCAAAAACACTTTCAAGTGCTTTATCGAACGCTGTAATTCCTGCAGTTCTGTCAAGCTTTTTGTAAAGATATTTTATATGTTTATCTGAGATTTCTTTGCCATTTTTGATATCTTCTATCTGTTCACAAATAATTTTTTTGAGTTTTTGAGAATTATTGCCGAGTGCTTTTTCACGGTGACGCAAAACAAAAACATAGACTATGTTAAATGCTATCATGCTAATGCATATTGCGATATAAACATAAATCATAATCTCTATTTTCATTTTCACTCACACCCTTTCCATAACCCTTGCATTATATAATATGATTGTTTGAGTCTTTCGTGATATGTTACCTTGTTGCCCCAACCTTGAAGCTTAATCTCTTCAAGTTCAATTCTTTTGTCTCCCATACCAATTCCTGCATACATTTTGTCAATGTCTATATATTCAATTCCATAGTTTCCGTCATAGTAGTCATCGTGAATTTCCATCTTTGACGGATCTGCAAAATTCATTATCTGCCACGGAATCTTGATTTCAATATAATCTCCGCTCGAACAAAAGTCTGCTAAAGAATTAAATTCTTTGCTTTTTGGATTTGCATTACCATATAAAAGCTTGCCTGTTTCGTAAGACTCCGCAACCGTTTCTTTTGTTTCAGGAGAAAGTGCTATCGCAGTACGAAGTATCAGTTCAATCGTTACAAACTTTGGCGAATTTTTTTCTGGGATATTATTTTTAAAGTAAGTGTCAAACTTATAAATATCCTTTGAATATGTGGAGCGAAGTGCATCATAACGCTCTTGCACCATAATACGGCTATTATCCTTTCCGTCAAGCACAATAACAAAATCCGCATCTCTATCGAATTTTACATCAAAGTTTTTGCAATAGTTACTTCCTGTTTTAGGAGTAATGTCAAGCGGAATATATAAGGTTTCGTTTTCAAAATCAAGTCCGTCCTTCTTTACGAGAAAATACATAAACTTTTCGTCATATTTCACCGAAAGTTCTGTGTTTCCACTTTGAATTTTATCATTCTCTGTCCATTCGGATACATCGTCATCCACATAACATACAGATTTTTCTTTTCCCGGGTCAAAGGATAAAAGTCCGAAATATTGTTCATTTGTCTGGTAGTCTGACCAATATGCTGTACGAGTTAAGTTTACTGCGTGCATTGTGTTCCAGGTTCTCTTGAACCATTCATCCTGCCAAGTAAATGCACAACCTCCGTTGCAACCGGATGTTTTAATATCTTCCCAACAATCAACAAGAGCCTGTCCTTGTGCCTGCTCCGAAGTGTTTCCCTGATTTCTGTTGGTGTCTTTATCAACCTGAGCCATACCTCTGCCGGTAGACACACCAAACTCCGATATTACTACGGGCATTGTGTGATGGTTGTTAAGCATTGTCAGATAAGCTCTGTATGCATTTACTCTGCCTTGTTCGTCACGGAACGAGTCTTTTGACTCAATTCCAAACACAGACCAATCCTCGGCAAAGCTCAAGTAATACGGATAGTAGGGGTAAACGTGATAGGACACAAACTGACCGGATAAAAATGCATCCGTAGTCTTTATATGCTCCACATCAACCTGTGCACATTTCATAAAGAAATCAGTGATAATTTTGGGATACTCGAAAGGGTCAGTTGTAGGCCAGTTGGAAAACGCCAAAAGTCTTTGCTCGCCATATCGCTCAGTTTCATATTCAATGGTTTTATCGCCCACCATAGTAAGCATTGTTTCAAAAGGAGTAGCATCGGGGGAAGTATACATATACTTACCGCTATAAGATGAATAACCCTCTTTGTCTTTATATAAATCGTCGGTATAGCTGACCGTTGAGTCGTCCCACTCAACGCCTAAGATATATCCGATTACCCAATCTGATATATCTTTTTTATATGTTCCATGACCTGCACTTGCAACTCTGCCTAAATTGAGTTTTCTGTTTCCGTGAATAACATCAACCATTATTTTATTGTGTTCTAAAAATGCATCATAAAAGTCCTTGCTGTATGCATCTCTGTGGGAATTCAATACATAGTCATTCACCCAAACGCCGTGAAGCATATAAAGAGGATTTTTGTTATCTTTGTTATATTCATAGAAAGCATCATAGAAGGTGTCGCTCTGGATTGTGTAAACACGAATGGTGTTTGCACCCATTTCCTGTATATATCCAAACCATCTTAAATATGTTTCTTTGTCAATAGCAAATGAGGTTGCCCACTCGCCGGGAAGTCCGGAGCCTAAATTCACGCCACGAATTTCATAAGGAGTAAACGTGTCCCCGTTTTTCATATATATTTCTTCGCCGTCTACCTTCATAAAATATTCTGTGGGCTTTTCTTTTCCAAAATCAAAATACATACCTTCATAAAAGTATAACCAATCAAATACAAGAAGCACAAGTATAATAGAAACTACTGTTATAATATATTTTTTCAAAACCTGTACCTCCTTTTTCTTTAATCTGATACTTCGTTATATTTTTTCGTTTTTGATTCTGCGCTATTTTGACGAAGTGATTCAATATTTTCGTCCATAAATGCAATTCGTTTGGTAATAAAATCCTTCATCTGTGAAATTGCTTCATCATAATTTCTTGGATTTCTCTCGGTAGGATGCATAAGGTCATACTCCTGATTGAAGGTGTAACCCCATTTTTCGTAATTTCTGTCCACCGCAGTGCCTAAATACTCTATGGTATCATCAATAAATCCAAATAAGTATTCTTCGCTGAAAACTGTTTTTCTAAGCTCGTAGTATCTTGTAATAACCCTATCTGTAAAATCCGAGTCCATAAAAAGCATTTGATACCACAGTCCTGAGTTCAGCCTAAACTCATCTGTTGGCATTGCACTCTCCTGATAGGCATCAAGAGCAGAGTTAAAGTCCCATACACACATTTTGTACTTGCCGTCTATGTCCTTGTATATGTAGGTTGAAAGAGATCCTGCATCATAATTACAGGTGAATTCATTAATTAAAAAATAGTCAACAAATGAATCTATATCAATGTAATTCTTGTATCCATACTTCTCGTTGTTGTAGTCATAGGAATAAAGCGTTTTTTCAAATAATGAAAACTCATTTTTTATTGCCTCTTTAAGCTCAGGTGTAATATTTTTAGCACCGGGATAAACAAGCTCATGCTGGGTTTTTGCACGGGTTGTATAGTTAGTAAAAGGATAGAGCTTGTTTTCTTCGGTATCACCCCAATCGAGGCGAAGAGCATAACCTGAAAATGTATTATCTTTCTTGTTTACCTGAAGATTCAGTCTTGAACCTTCTTTTCCGGCAGTTATCATTTCTGTTGCAAGATAAAGACCTCTGTATTCACCATTTAATACAAGCTCGAAAAATCGCACATTCGGGCTATACTCCATAATTTCGCCCGAAATGTTATACCACATATAATTACGTATCAGTGTTTTGTCAAGAAAAGGACCGTGCAGCGCCCACTCGTGATGCGCATCCATTCCAAGAAATTCCTGCGGATTATTTGTGCCGTCAGCATTTACAAATCTTATAAAATAGTTTGGCTTTTCAAACCTTCTTGACGAATGTCCTCTTACTCTGATCATAACTTTGCCCATACTTTTTGCATTATCCGAAAGATGATTATATTCCTGTTTGTTGTCGATTACATCAAGCGATGCTCTTATGGTTGTAGTCCCATCTGCTGCAAGAGTATAATCTATAACATTATACTCCTCATCGAAAATGGGCTTTCCAGGAATTTCCGTTCCGTTTATATTGATACTTACAATGGGCAAGTGCGTGCAAATAGAATCGTTCGTGTGCGTTTTGCACACCTCTTTTTCTTCTGCCATAATATTCTCTATATATCTTGCACCGTTATCTTCCGGCATAATAAAACTTATACAAAGTACCGTTATCAGCACCAAGGCTGTAACAGATATTCCTATTATTTTATATTTCAACCCCGGCACCTCCTTTTGCGGTCAGTTAATAGGTTTAATTTGAAACCTCATCATTTTGCATAACGGTATTAACATATTCGATGTTACCGATTTTATAAATCTCATCGCAGATACCAATGTTGTTTTTCCTTTCTGCCTGAGAAAGAAGCTTTGCAGTAATTTCGTATATAAATTCAATAGATTCTGTTGTTGAATTTTTCACTCTTAAGACCGCTTTTGCTCCAAAAAATTTATACATAACAGCCTGAATTTGTGCCTCTTTGGTACGGTTACCCCTGATGATTACAAGCATGCGGTTATTATTCTTGATTGCACCCAATATGAGAAAAAGGATAAACACAAATCCGCTTCCTATACCTGCAACGATAAAGTCACCCACACCGCAGCAAATACCTACAATAATTGTCCAGAATATGTAAACAGTATCTCTTGAATCCTTAATTGCCGTCCTGAAACGAACAATGGAGAGAGCACCGACCATACCAAGGGAAAGTGCTACGTTGTTTCCGATAACCGTCATAACCATTGAGGTAAGAACTGTTAAAACAACAAGTGATACATTAAACTTTTTACTGTAAATCGTTCCGCGGTGTGAAATCATATAGGATATAAAAATTAAAAATCCCAGAATACCAGAAACTAAAATATTTGCTGCAATTTGCTCCCACGAGAGAGTTGACTGGTCTTTGATAAGATTAAAAATCTGACTTCTCATTTTCAAAAACTCCTTTTCTCATATTTCATCATAGCTTTGCTGTCTTGCGAGTGCGTATTTACTTACCGACAGCTCACTTTTGTTGATACTGTTTATAAACTGCCTGATATAATCAAGCAAAAATCCGTTGAACTTTACCTCTAAAACAACATTGAATTTATCTGAAACGGGATACATCACAAGATTTTCCGAAAACAAATCAAAATTGGTTTCCGTTGCCACAATGTTATTGTCAAAGGTAATTCTGATTTTATTTTCCTTTGCAATATACGCCTTTCGATTGTACTGCACAATTGTCTTTGGGCGGTAGCACTTATAGTGCATAAGTCCGTAGCACTCTTTTGCAAAATCCTCTTCGTATTTTAACAAAACTTCATACTTTCCGGCAATTAGCGCCTCTGCATCCGCTTTTGTCATACGAAGTGAACGTTTCTTCTGATTTGCCCCTTGCTTTTGCTTCATTTCGAGCATAGCAAAATCATGCTTTGGATCATAAATTCTAAGCCGTATTTTCCGCCTTGTTTCAACACCTTCAAGCTTTTCAAAAAAATCATCATCGTAAATTGTGTCAAAATAGAGAGAGCGTATGATGTAGCCGTCTGTTCCGTTATGTTCATCTTGTATCATAAGCATATCGAGATAATGAGATTTAGAACGAAACTCATCAATATTTATTAAAAACTTCTTTTCTTCTCTTGTTACAACATTCATAAAAATCCCCTCTTGCAAAAAGAAAAGCTGCAATAACAGAAAGTCCCAAAAAAGACCTTTATCATTGCAGCTGGACTGGCATGGCATAAAGCTTTAGCCTCTTTGCTTTGCGTCACCGGCTTTCACCGATTTTGCTAAATATTAAATTTCTATTATTTTACCACAATGAACTGAATTTGTCAAACACTTTTTAACCTCTGGCAAAAACCCAAAGTGTATTGTTTACGGCGATATCCTCATTACTTAACTTATAAACACTTAACACTACGGTATCTCCGTTTGTCTTTTTATATGTTATTCTTGGTGTTTTACCTTCTAAAAGCTGTCTTTTTAGTGCATCATAATTCAAAAAGCTCATCATTGCTCTGTGGAACTCAGGCGCAACAGAATCATCTATATATTTGGTTAAAAGAGCGGAAAAATGTTCCTCGTTTTCGTTATATCCAAGGTACGCAGGCATTAAAATACGATGTGCTTTGTCTGTATCCAGGTACACACGATATATTCCGTTATATTTTTCCTTCATAACGGAAATCATCGTATCAATTTCTAAAATACCCGTCTTTGTATGAACATACCTATTATCATTATCACTTAAAGCTCTCTTTGTTTCTTTAGCCTGATAATACTGTGCCTTTGCCTCATACATTCTGATCTCGGCTTCTCGCACCATTTCTTCGGTATTCATATTCTGTGTTCTGTATGACATACCAACCGCAACATGATAATTCATTGGCTCAAGCTGTTTAGTCAGCATAGCAATGCCTATTTTTATATCATCCTGAGAGGTATCCCTGGCAAATACCAAGAACTCATCTCCGCCCATTCGATATATCTTGTGACCGTAGAATACTTCCTTTAGCGTATTGGCAATATACAAAAGCATTTCATCGCCGGCAGCATGACCGTATTTATTATTGCGCAGATGAAGCTCATTAACATCAATGTAAATACACGAAAATTCCTGCGGTTTTTCTTCGTCAAATATCAAAAGGTCTTTTTTATATGCAACACGGTTTAACGCTTCGGTAAGAGAATCTGTTGTTGCAGCAAGCTCAGTTTTATTAAGATGATTTTTGTTGTATATGGCAATAGAAAAGCAAACAACAACATCGCCCACAAGTTTTCTGATGGCAGAACTTTTCTTTGGATTAATTGTGCCCAAAATACTAACATGGTTGTCTTTATCTGCAACAATTGCAAAAGAAACATCCTTGATACCGTGATTTAATAAAAAGTGATAAAATTCCGAATTGGTTTTCAAAAGGTGATCGTTGAGAACAATTTGCATAAATCCGGTAGATGAAACATCCGTGTGAATGTTTGCCGCATACCTGAAAAGCTCACTTACAAAGTATTTTCTTTCGTCACCCAATAAGCATTTATCCTTCAAGGAAGGCTTTATGTAGCAATAATCCTCTCCGTCAGTATCTGCAAAGAAGCATGAACGTGCGCTTGAAAACTCTTGTATTCTTTTTAAAGCGGTATTTATATTTTTATGTTGCCTGTTTATTTCCAGAAGAAGATGCCTGATAACAGAAGACTCTGAATTTAATTTTGTTCTGTTTTTTTCGCTTCTTAATATCAGCTCAAGATAAATTGCTATAATTAAAATAATTATAGCAAAAATAACAAGTAAATTGCGGGATATTTTATGAGTTTCCTCAAATACCTGAGTTTCATAACGGGCAAGTATAATACCCCAATTAAAATCTTCAATGGTAGAATAATGGATATAAAGATCCTCGCCTGTACGTATTGACTTGAACGATGAATATCCTTTATCGGAATTGACCAGCATTTCGTATGAATAGCCGTCATTATACTCCCTGTTTTTCAAGCTTGACAGTTCAGATGGTTTTTCATTTATTGTATCTATAATAAATTTTCCTGTTTCCTTATCATAAACGAAAAGTTGAGCATCAAGCTCTTTTGCCATATTATTGTATTTTTCGTTGATGGTTTCAATCTTAATGATGCCATACATAATACCGACAGTTTCTCCGTTTACCCGAATTGGAACCGAACTGCGTACTACCTCTTCATCAGGAATTGAATAACTGTAAGTTCTGCCTGTAACATGTTCGCCCAGATTTGCCTGTTCTTCAAATGATATTTGACCGCTTAAATCATAGGTTCCGTCCTTTGTGATAAAGCTGCCGTCAGGATTAAGTATACCAATCCTCGAAAATAAGCCGATTGGCTTAAATGAATCAAACATACGCTCATAGCCTTTTCCGTCAGCATAG
>JAZRIW010000019.1:0-72869 GCA_045645505.1 Fumia sp. | reverse complement strand
CATAACAGATACAAGTCCTGAACCGATTTTTTCAGTTCCGATAAGTTCTACGTTAGCAGCTTTAACCATTGCGTCAGCAGCTTCGATTGCTGCAACGAGACCTCTTGTTTCTACCATACCAAGTGCTTCAAGTGCCATTTTAGTTTTCTCCTTTACAGATGTTTTTTCAACAGATACCGGCTTAGCAGTAGGTGTTTTCGGTTTTGAAGCGGTGGATTTTGTACCGCTTTTTGGGGAGGTAGCCATAATAATTCCACCTTTCTAAACTTCTTGTAAGTATTCTTCTGAATTGCAGTCTTTTTTGTTAATGCGTGAGGCACTAAGTAATACCATACGCTGAGTTTCACTGTGTGGACTTGCAATAACAGCAGTTGCGGCGGGTTTTATAATTGCACTTTCAGCTGCTTCAACTGCAGCTTTTACAGCAGATATTTTGCCTTCTACAATTATTGTAACGAGTCTTCCGCCGAGTTTTCTTTCCCAGGTAACAAAGTTGACATCAGCGGCTTTGCACATAATATCAAGTGCATCAATACCTGCTGTGACACTTTGTACTTCAACAAATCCCAAAGAATTCATTTAGAAAAACTCCTTAATTAAAGTTTTGGTAAAATCTTTTCAACGTCGTTATGAGGTCTGGGAATTACATGTACTGCAACAAGCTCACCGAGTTTAGATGCAGCAACAGAACCAGCTTCAGTAGCAGCTTTAACTGCACCTACATCGCCTCTTACCATAACAGATACAAGTCCTGAACCGATTTTTTCAGTTCCGATGAGTTGTACTTCTGCAGCTTTAACCATTGCATCAGCAGCTTCGATTGCTGCTACAAGACCTCTTGTTTCTACCATACCAAGTGCTTCTAATGCCATTTTTTATTCCTCCATAAAATTAATTTTTATCAAATGCATTTAACTTTAACATTTTTTCAGTATCATCCTCAACATTAGGGATGATGTGCGAACAAACAACGCCTGAAATCTGATTTGCGGCTTCTCTTGCGGCTTCAATAGCTGCTTCAACAGCTGAAACACTGCCGCGGAATTTAACTGCCACTATCAAAGGAACAGTTAAACCATCCGGGTTACCGGGTTTATTTTTATCGAAGTTTTCAACAGTTACTTCAGCGGCTTTACAACCTGCATCACAAGCTACAAAAGCAGCTGTTAAACCATAAACTTCGATTATTCCTACAGCTTTTCCCATATTTTCACCCTTACTCATTGATTATTGCAATCTTAAGTCCCTGCATAGATAAGTTGGTCTTAAGTGCATCGTTTATCTTTTCTAATGGGTAACGATGTGTAATGAGTTTTTCAAGCGGAAGTCCAATTGCTTTAGCTCTTTTAAGGAAATCAAATGTAGTTGCATAATCACGCAAGGTATAAACCCAGGAGCCAACTGTTGTGATTTCTTTAGCGCAAATATCAAAATGGGGGTTGATTGTTGCGTCGCCACCATTGATAAAGAATCCTAATTCACATAAACCGCCGCCGTTGCGGATGAATTTGTAAATATTGGCATGTGCTATTGGTGAGCCTGTGCACTGGAATGCAAAATCAGCAGGATAACCACCGAAAGCATTTTCAACAGCTTTTGTCAATTCTTCAATGCCGTTATGGTTTTTGAAGTTAACTGATTTGTCAGCACCCATTTCTTTTGCAAATTGCAAACGTTTATCTTCACCATCAACAGCAACTATATTTTCAATACCCATTGTTCTTAAAACAGCTATACAAAGAAGTCCTATGGGACCGCAGCCCTGTACAACTACACGGCTGTTAAATCTGAGTATGCCGGTTGTCTTGGCACGTTCAACAGCATGGATAAGAACTGCAGAAGGTTCTATTAATATACGTGAATCCAAATCGAGGTCACTTACGTTAAATATAGTTGAACCTTTATGAACTACTAAATAATCAGCAAACCAACCATTAAGATGAACATCATCATCAGGTAATAAACCATAAACATCAGCACCGCCGACATTTTGTTTATTAAGGTCGAACATTGTGATATCAGGATTGTCTTTAAATATCATACAGGTAACAACTTTGTCACCGATATTAAGAGGTTTACCTGCACTGTCTTTTTTGACATTTTTACCCATTGCAACAATTTCACCGGTACCTTCGTGTCCAAGTGCTACCGGGATAAGGCCAAACGGGTCACGTTTAAATTCATGTGCGTCAGTACCGCAAACACCACAACCTTCTACTTTTACAAGAATATCATCATCACCGAGAACAGGAATGGGATATTCTTTAATTTCAAAGTTTTCAAGTGATGTGAGCATTGCAACGCGTGAGGTTTTGGGTATTGCAGAGCTTTGGTTTTTAGCAGTGATACCTTGGCTTTGCATTTCACCAATGATTTGCTTTACAATATTTTCAACATCAGCAGAATTCATTGTAAACATTCCTTTCATATAGATTTAAACCATTGTGCTCCGAATTCAGCCAAAGCAGTATCTTGTTCTTCTGTACCACCACTGACACCCAATCCGCCGATAAGTCTGTTGTTTTTATCATAAATCGGAACTCCACCTCCGAAAATAACAATTTTTCCATTGTTTGTAAATTGTATTCCGTAAAGTGATCCACCCGGTGCAGCTAATTTTTTAAGATCGGTAGTTGGCATTTTTAAAGCGGTAACGGTGTATGCTTTGTTGACAGCAATATCAAAACTTGCTATGTATGCATCGTCCATGCATTGAACAGAAACAGGATTTGAATGTTTGTCAAAAACGGCAATTACAGCTTTAACGCCTATTTCATCGGCACGTTCCCGTACCGCTTTTATAAGTTTATTTGCCATATGAAGAGTAATACTGTCAGTTGGTAAATTTTCAATAATGGTTTTTACAAGTTTTGAAATTTCTTTTTCGGTCATAATAAACACCTCACAAAAGAAGTCTTATTATTTTCCAAGTTGTTCCATAACTTTTCTTGTAATCTGAGCAACAAGATCTTCATTTACTGAAGAGTTGCAGTTACAGGAATCACCACAACTACCACCACAACCATGACAACTGGGAAGACCTTGTTTTTTGTTTGCACAAAGGTCAGCAGGGTGTTTACCTTTCATACCGAACATTCTGCGGATTTCATAAAGTTTTTCAACTTGTTCTTTTGAAAGTTCTTTAGGACCGCCTAATTGTTTTGAGATGTAGAGAAGTTTTGCATAGAATTCAAGAGATTCCATTTTATGATATGCGTTAAGTAAGGAATCAGAAAAAGCAAGTGCACCATGATTTTCAAGCAAAACAGCATCAAATGACTGTAAGTATTTTTCAACTGCGTCAGGAATTTCGTTAGTAGAAGGAGTTCCGTATTCAGCAATCGGAACACAACCTAAAGAAATAACAGCCTCAGGCATAATGGGTTGTGTGAGGGGAATACCTGCGATAGCAAAGCTTGTTGCATAAACAGGATGTGCATGAACAACTGCTGTAACATCGGGACGGTTTTTATAAACTCTCATATGCATTTTGATTTCTGAAGAAGGACGATAACCGGGGTTAGCCTGAATAACCTTTCCTTCTGCGTCAACCTTACAAATGTATTCGGGAGTCATAAATCCTTTACTTACACCTGTAGGTGTGCAAAGGAATTCGTTGTCGTTCAATTTAACGGAGATGTTTCCGTCATTTGAAGCAACCATTCCCTGGTCATAAATACGCTTTCCGATTTCACAAATTTGTTTTTTGATTTCATACTCTGATACCATTTTTCATTTCTCCTTTATACAAAATATTTTATTTTTAGTATCTTATGTAACTAATATAGCACTAAAACCAACAAAAGTCAACATAAAATTCAACAAAAAACCACATTATTTTTATATTTCACATTGTTTTCAGCGTTATGTCTGTTATGTTTAGAAATTAAAAGCAAGTTTTGGTGAAGTTGTACATTAGAATTTACCGTCTCTGTAATATTTTTTAGTATCAAATTCAGATAAAAATGTTTTAAGTTCTTTAATGCCTTCACCTGTGATTGCACTTGTAAAAAAAATCTTTTTACAGCCTGCGAGTTTTAACCAATTTTCGGCACGCTCGGGTGTCGCATTTTTTTTATCAATATGAGTTACTACTCCAATAACCGGACGATTAGCCAAATTTGTAATACAAGGTGGGTAAAGCGAATATGGTTCGGTTGCCGAAAGAAGCAGGCAAACGATGTCACTTTCATAGCTGTAAACAGCTAATGCACCACCGAAGTTACGGCTTTCGATATATTCACCCGGAGTATCTATTGTAAAATTTTGTCTCGACACATACTGTGTTTTATGATAATGAATATTTTCATTCATTAAGGCTTGAGTAAGACTTGTTTTACCGCAGCCGCTTCGTCCTATAAAAATAACTTTATTCATCAGGTTTTAGTAACAGGACAAACTGTAAAGCCTAAAACTTCCGATACATAGTCGGTTACAGCTTTTACAGCTTCATTCACCTGTGATACTGTGCCGACTACGATTAGGGTTCCACTGAAACGATCGACAAAACCAAGTTCAACACCGGATGCTTTGGTAGCAATATCACCTGCAATAATTGCAGTTTCAGCAGGGGAGAGGGTAATGATACCTATTGCAGATGTTTTATAATCACCTGCAGGGTCAAGTCCAAGTTTTAAATAAAGCACCGGGTCAGGATTGGCGATAATATGAGCCAAAGTTATTTGTTTACCGGGAACAAGCTCTTGAATTATTCTCGCTTTTTCTCCATTTTTAAGTGAATTAAAAACGTCGTTCATCCTTTAACCTCCAATCTTTGCTTTTAAACCAAAATTCTCTGCAACTTTTAAAAGGGTGAGCATTTTCTGGTCGGTAGGTGGTGTAATATCTTTTAAAAGATATTCGCGATTAAGTCCTTTGTATTTATCTTCACCTAAACGATGATAGGGGAGAAGATTAATTTCTCCGCCCGGTAATATCTCTGATACAAATTGTGCTATCGCACCAATTTCTTCAGGGGTATCGTTAAAGGTGGGAATAACAGGAACTCTAATAATCAGGTGTTTTGCTTCGTCAGCTAAAATTTTTGCATTCTGAAGTATAAGACTGTTGTCTTTACCTGTAAATTCTTTGTGTTTTTCAGAATTAATGTGTTTGATATCCATAAGATAATGGTCAAGATGAGGTAAAAACTGCCTTATTGTATCAATGGAAGCACAAGCGGTAGATTCAATAGCGGTATTTATACCATTTTCGTGTGCTGCCCTGAGAAGCCCTATTGAAAACTCGGGCTGATACAGACATTCACCACCGGATAAAGTCAAGCCGCCTTTTGAAATGCCATAGTAAACGCTGTCTTTTAAAATTTCCTGCATAACTTCTTCTACTGTGACATCGCGTCCGATAATCTTTGTTTTACCACCGGTAGTCATTTGCTGTATTTCATATTCCTGAGATTCGGGATTACAGCACCATCTGCATCTTAAGACACATCCTTTTAAAAAGACGATTGTCCTGACACCAGGTCCGTCATGAACAGAAAATCTTTGAATATCAAAAATTCTGCCTTTTATATTTTTATAATCTTGCATAGTTATACCTTAAAATCCGCCTTGCTCAGTGCGGTTAATAATATCATCCTGTAAAGAACGGGAGAGTGTGGTGAACAAAGCACTGTATCCTGCAACACGTACAACAAGTGAACGATATTTATCAGGATTTTTTTGTGCTTCAAGTAATGTTTCACGACTTACAACATTAAACTGCATATGCATTCCCTTTTGAGCAAAATAGCCTCTTATCAAGGTTACAAAGCCTTCAAGTCCGCTCAATCCTTTGAGCGCGCTTGGGTGGAATTTCATATTGAATAAAGTACCATTTGAAGCAATAAAATGGTCAAGACGTGCTACCGAGTTACAAGCGGCAGTAGGACCATTTATATCTCTTCCTGCTGCGGGTGAAACTCCATCGGCAACAGGGGTTCCTGCTAATCTTCCGTCAGGGGTTGCGCCGGTTTGTGCACCTAATGGAACGTTTGCTGAAACAGGATAAAGACCTGCATGGAAAATACCGCCTCGCGGATTTTTATATTGTTCAAGAGGTCTTGTATATGTATAGGCAACATCACGTGCAAACATATCAACATCCAAATCGTCATTTCCGAATTTAGGAAGTTTTTCGATGTCTTCTCTGAGTTTTGTGTAAGCCAGTTTTTTATCAGATGAAGTTTCATTATTTTTGATTTTATTATAGATATTTTTAATATCATTTTCAGTGACAGATTTTCCGCTTTCAACTAACTGTTTAACAACATGAGTTGTTAGTTGTTCACTTAAAAGGTCAGACATCGGTTCACCGTAATTGTTAATCAAAGCGTCGGCAAAATCATTTAAGGTGTAGCGTTTTTCTTTATAAACCAATTCGCGGACAGCATAAAGTGCATCAGCCATATTGGCAATTCCAAAGCCCTGAGGCCCTGTAAAGTTATAAACCGCTCCTCCTTCCTGTACTGATTTGCCTTTTCCGATACAATCTTCAACCATAGAAGAAAGGAAAGGAAGTGGGCAACGTTCAGCGTGGGCATGGTCGATACTGTTATCGGCATTGACTAACAATTCAATCATATATTTCATCTGACACTTATAAGCATCGTAGAATTTATCAAAAGTATCAAATGAAGAAATTTCACCGGTTTTAGGACCGATTTGTTCACCGTTATCGACACCATTTGAAAATACTAATTCCAATGGACGACACATATTGAAGAATGCGGCATCATGCCAACCGTCGGTTTTGCCTGATTTTTGAGGCTCAACACAACCTATTATATTATAATCTCTCGCATCTTCCAAAGTTAAACCTCTGCTTGTGAGTGCTGGTATGATAACTTCATCATTATAATAGGCCGGAAGTCCTATACCGGTACGTGTCAGTTCTGCGGCACGAATCATAAATTCGTGTGGCGTTTTGTTCCATACTCTCACGGAAAGTGAGGGCTGAGGTAACATAACGTGCAAAGAGGAGTTGATTGACATAAATGAAAGGTCATTTGTGACGTCAATACCTTCGCTGTTTTGACCACCTGCAATAAGATTCTGGAAGAGGCTGTAACCTGCAAATCCTTCAGCACTTGCTGCGTCACGGCACTTATTAAGGTCATTGAGTTTAACCCAGATACAATCCATAAGTTCCTGTGCGAATTCACGGGTTATTACGCCATTTTCCAAATCCTTTTTGTAATAAGGATACATATATTGGTCAAAGCGTCCGGGAGAAATTGAATGTCCGCTGCTTTCTGTTTGCAATAACATCTGAACAAACCAGAAAGACTGACATGCTTCATAAAATGAAGTAGCACCATAACGAGGTACATTAACACAGTTTTTTGCAATTATCGCAAGTTCAAGTCTGCGTTTTTCATCAGGTTCAGTTTTAATCATTTCGAGTGCCAGTTCAGCATAGCGTTCAGCATATTTACAAGCAGCATTGAGTGAGGTTATAACAGCTTTTAGGAAAGCTGATTTTTTGGAATAATCACTATCTCCGGCATTACAGTTTTCAAGTGCAATTTCAGCTTTTTTGATAATTCCTTCAAAGCCTATTGCGAGGACCTCTGCATAATCAACGGTTATATGACCTACACCATTGTAGAAATAGTTGCCGGGTGTGAAAATATTATGATCGATAGCTTTTTTTGCACCATCACTCATATATTCAAAAGCAAGTTCACTTGTGGTTTTACCCTTCCAGTATTTATAAACTTCATGCAAAGTTGATTTTGTTTCTTCTGAAATATAAAATGGGTCAGCTGAGCGGGTGGCTACAGTATCAAATTCTGCTTCAAGCCATTCAAAAGAATATTCAGGGAAAACCTGACAACTGCGAGGTCTTTTGGTATTGCTGCCGACGATCAGTTCAAGCGGACGAATAGTAACAGGCAGATTTTCAAGGATATGTTTAAATGCAGCAGCACGTCGCGTAATGATAGGCATACCTTCGGTTTGACGATAACTTTCCGTAAGCAGAACCGCACGGTCAGCCTCTATTTGCGGCGGTTTTTCAAAGAGATGGTCGATAAGTTTGGGAATACGACTGCTTTTTGGTACCTCTTTGCTATAATATTGCGGCATAGGTTTAACCCTCCTTACACATTTAATATACTGAAGTAATAATATCATGAAAAAAAGAAATTGTCAACATAAAAACCAAAAAAAAACAGAAAAACTCAAAAGAAACAACATTTATTTCGAACTTTTTTGTCCGAATTAAGTGTAAATATGATATTTTATATAAAAAAGCACTCCTTAAAAAGGAGTGCTTTCGGGTTTTAAATATTAATTTAAATAGATTTTACATATTCGTTAAAATCAACTACAGAATTTTCTTTTCTTGATTTTTCAGCTGCAAAAACAATATAGTGATTTTCACATGATTCGTTGATTTCGGGAACTGATTTTCCTTCATAGGTTTTATTTATGTATTCATAGAGAGTTTTTATGATACCTTCATCGCCACCGCCATGACCATTAGCAAGTCCGTCTTTACCGTTGACATTGATTTTTTCGGTTTTTTCAGTTTTAAAATCATAAATTTCAATTGGACTTTCACCATCAAGTGCGGCAGTGAGTTCACCTTGTGTACCCATAATGCGGATAAATCTTCCGCCTTTGTTAAATGCATTCATAGTGAAGGTAACAGTTATATCATCTTCAAAAAGTAAGTTTACAACCTGGTGGTCAACAACATCGTTGTCACATTTATAAACGCATTTTCCGTATTGAGTATTGGTGATTGCATCCATAACCATTTCATCTGTTGGATTATATTCTTTGGTTGATGTTGAACGGAACCAGTCATTTTCTTTATCATCATAGTAAAGCTTGATAGCGTTGTAAGGACAATCATTTTTATGAGGACAGCCCTGTACACAGTAATCGGGAGCACCCTCGGGTGCATTTTTTTCATTAAAATGAGAAAGTGTTCCGAAGGATTGTACTTTTACGCAACGTTTGCTTAAAAGCCATTGTAAAATATCAATATCATGGCAGGACTTTTGCAAAAGCATACAGGAACTTCTTTCTTCATTACCCCAGTTTCCTCTTACGAAACTATGGCTCTGATGAATATTACCAACACATTCGGTATGGTTAATTGACATTATATTACCTAATTTTCCACTGTCAATAATATCTTTTATAGCGATAAAAACGGGAGTGTATCGAAGTACTGTGCAAATTACCACTTTTACCCCCTTTTTAATAGCAGCGCCAGTGATTTCTTTACATTCTTCAGGAGTTGGAGCAATTGGTTTTTCAAGCAATAAATCATAGCCCAATTCAATTGCTTTCATAGCAGGACCAAAATGGTCACGGTCCATTGTAGCAATTAAAGCCACATCTGCAATTTTTCCAAGTTCAAATAATGGTTTCCAGTCAGTAAAGCACACATCATCAGAAAGATCATACTTTTGCTTTACATAATTTCTTTTACTGGCAACCGGTTCAGCTACAGCCACAACTTCAAATTGTTCGGGAAGTTTTGACATCTCATCTGTATAGACAATGCCTCTGCAACCAGCACCGATTACAACAACTTTAATTTTTTTCATTTTAATATCCCCTCATCTCTTAGTTAAATTATTATATCATAAAAAAATATTTTAGTAAAGAGTTAATTGTTTATATATTTTTTACGTTTGGACTGATTCAACAAGATTCGCTATTTTGACTATGATTGAATGAAGTGTAATAATATGGTAAAATAAGTTAAATTATAAATAAGAATTTGCAGGTGAACAGATGAGAAAAAAGATAGCAAATATAATTACAATCAGCCGAATTTTATGCAGCATATGCCTTTTGTTTTGTACGGTTTTTTCTATTTGTTTTTATGTCATATATATATTTTGCGGTTTTACTGATATGGTGGATGGAACGATTGCAAGGAGAACAGAGTCTGTTAGTGAATTTGGGGCAAGATTAGATACTGTTGCAGATATTGTATTTGTAGCAGTGTGTTTTGTGAAAATTATTCCGTTAATACAATTTCCTGTTTGGTTATGGATTTGGGTTATTGTTATCGCAGCTATCAAAATAGGGAACGTTGTTTATAATTTGATTCGCAATAAGAAGTTAGTATCCATACATACTATTCCTAATAAGGTTACGGGATTTTTATTATTTCTTTTTCCTTTGACATTTGGCCTTATCCCTTTTATATATAGTGGTGCAATTTTGTGTGTCTTGGCGATGACATCAGCAATCAGCGAGGTATATCACACAATAAGAGAGAAATCTTTTTTTATCGGGCATAAGACACCACCCTTTGTCATTTAGACAAAGGGTGGTTATTTTTATTATAAATTATCGTGTTCCAGACGTTTCATAATTTCATTTTGAATTTCTGTGGGTAGCATTACAAAATAATCACTGTAGCCGGCAACACGTACCATCAAAGTTCGGTACTTTTCAGGGTGTTTTTTGGCATCAATAAGAGTTTTTTGGTCAATTACATTAAATTGCATTTCAAAGTTACCTTTTCTCATAAATTCTTTAACCAATGCTCTTATTTCATCTTTTTTCTCGCGCATAATTTTTTTACTGAATCTGAAATTAGTTGCAAGACCACCTATTCCGCATTCCTGAGGAAGCTTGGAGATAGAGTTTATAAGTGCTAATGGTCCGTTTTTATCCATTCCCTGCACTGCTCCTAAGCATTCAGAAAGCGCCTCACCCTGATTGCGTCCGTCAGGAGAAGCGGAGGCTTCAAGCCCGAGTCTTCCGTGATGCTGATATGAAAAACAACTGAAATGAAAAGTGGAGTTAGGTACACATCCTTTGAACAATTTAAGTTCATCTCGGATATAAATAAGCATATCTTTTGCAATTTCATCAACTTCATCGATATCATTACAGAATTTAGGGCATTTATTAAGTAAAAAAGCATGCAGTCTTTCAAACCCATCAAAATCGTTTTTCATAGCGTCCGAAAGTTCGTTGAAACTGAAAAGTTTTTCATCGTAAACAGCTTTTTTTATTGCTGCAATAGCATCGATAAAATTCGAAAATCCAGGGAAGGATGGATATACAAACGCATATCTTGCCCCACCTGCGGCACTGTTTAATCCTGTTTTTATACAATCTCTGACAAAGCAATCAACAAGTGGATAAGAGGTACAACGTTTTCTCATAAGTAATCGGTCTTGTTGAAGAATAATTTCACCTTTTAAAACATTATCGATGATTTTTTTGATTTCTGCATAAAATTTATCAAAAGTGTCCAAATCGTTAATGTTTGAATTAAAAGGTTCAAAGAATTCAAGTCCGTCGCCTTCATAGATTTGTTTTCCGTCGTTTAACAGGTATTCGAATATTTTGTTGAGATTTATATATTTTGAAGCAACCCAGACGTTAGAAGTGCCTATAGGAACTATTTCAACGCAAGTACTGTGTATATAGTAGTTTGCATCTTCTTCACTGACACCTGCTTCAATGAGCCCTTTGATTATAAGTTCATCATTAAAAATGGCCGGTCTTGTATAACCTTTTGCATTCATTTCAATACACAAATCAAGCAAATCGTCAGGAATTTCATTGTGATAAGCAAGTCCTACAGCCGGGTGTATAACTCCTGTTGTTTCTATAGCTTTTACAAACATATAGGAAAGCTCGTTGCAGACAATACTTCCTTTTCTGTCTCTGCCGCCTATCATAAGTGAGGTGGCGGAGGTGCGTTTGATGCTCCAATGAAAGTTAATTCTTAAATACCAATCTTCAATTAAGCTCATAGCTTCGTCGGGTGTAATTCGTCCTTCAGCCAAATCCTTTTTATAGTACGGGTACAGATAATGGTCAGGACGGCCTTGTTGGGTTAATTCTTGAATTACCCATACCATTAACTGATATAACAAGACTGCTTGCATAGCTTCAAAAAAGGTCTCTGCAGGTTCGAATGGTACTCTTTTGAGTGCATCGGAAATTCTTTCAAGATCTTTTTTTCTTTGAGGATTTTTTTCTTTTTCGGCAAGTGATTGGGCCTTTTTCTGATATCTTTCCTGAAAACGATGAGCCGCTTCAAGGCTTATAATACAAGCCTCATAGAATCTGCGCTTTTGTATTCCGTCAGGGTCATCAAATCTGATTTTTTTTAAGTTTTCATTGACTTCTTTTAAAATACCGCTGATACCTTTTTCAAGAAGGGTTTCATAATCAATAGTGATGTGACCGTTGGAGCTTGGAAGCATACCGTTTATAAGCTCACCGCGTCCTTGACAGAGAGTTGCCATTTTTTCTCTCTGCTTATCATTTTCCTTGTGCCAGATTACATCTAATCTGCCTGCTAAAAGGTCGTCTTCATCTATTATCGGATCAATGCTGTCAAGTAATGCAGCTTCAACATTGGCTCTTATGATTTCATGGACATTTAAGTCTTTGTATTTAAGGTAGGCAGCATCGGAAACAGCATCTGTATCTATCCATAGGCCCGGACGTTTATCGCATACATATAATGATTTTTGAATATTTCGCTCGATTACTTCTTTGGATAGCATAATTTACCTTCTTTCTATAAGTTGTTCAAGATATGTCATCTGTTCTTTTGTAGGTTCTGGAATATTTTCTGCCAAAAAAGGTTTTCCCATACTCTGATATTTGCCTTTGCAGATGTTGTGAAAGGGTAAAAGTGTGTATTTTATATTACCATTTAAGGATTTTACAATATCATAAATCGCAATTATATCTTCTTCTGAATCATTAAATCCCGGTATTACAGGAGTTCTTATTTCTTTCAATTTTCCTGTTTTTGAAAGTTTCTTTAAATTTTCAATGATGATTTCATTTTTTATACCAATTGCTTCAAGATGTTTTTTACTGTTTGCAGATTTAAGGTCGCAGATAAAATAATCACAAAAAGGCAAAATTTTTTCGATTTTGTTAAAAGGGAGATAAAGTGCTGTTTCTATGGCGATATGAATTCCCTCGTCTTTTAAATTTTTCATAATTTCCGATAAAAAATCAGCTTGTTTTAAAGGTTCACCGCCTGAAAAAGTAACACCGCCATTTGAAGATAAAAAAGTATCTTTATCCCGTAAAAGTTTTTTAAATAGTTTCTGTGCGGTGATTTCTTCACCTACAAGCTCAATTGCCTCAGCAAAGCAAACTTCTGAACAATTTCCGCATTTTATGCAGCTATTATCAAAAAAAGCAAGTTTTTCATTTTTTATATTAGGACAAACTTTTAAGCATTCATTACAACCAATGCATTTATGATTGTGAAATAAAATAGTTTTATCACTACTCATTGCTTCCGGATTATGGCACCAATAACAATGTAAATCGCATCCCTTCATAAAAACGGTGGTACGTATGCCCGGTCCGTCGTGAAGGGAAAAAGGCTGAATATTGGAAATGATACCATTCATAATTTGGCCCCTTTTGTAAGTTTTATCTATATATTACCATATGTTTTATAAATGTCAATGGCATTAGTTTTATTTGATACTTTTATCTGAAACCATAGCTTTTAAGATTTTCATAACTTCTTTTTAAACAATCAAAAGGATTTTCTCCGTTACAGTCATCTTGTTCTACGAGCAGATATTCGGTTTTTGATTTTTCTGCTGCTTTGAATACACTGTTGAAATTAATATTTCCTTCACCGATGACGGACATTTTTTGAGAGAAAGCACAGTCTTTTAAATGTATGCAGGGAACACGTCCTGATAATTTTTCTATCCATTCTGCCGGGTCACCGCCACCTACTTGCACCCAATATGTATCTATAGTAAATCCCATTTCATCTTCCGAAAAAGCATCAGATAAGTATTCAAGGATAGTTTTGTTTTTTAGTTTTTTAAATTCAGCGGCATGATTATGATACATAAAGTATTTTCCGGAATCTTTAAGTTTTCTGGCTATCGGCACAAAGGTTTTAACCATATTATCAATCGCTTGTTTTTCCTTATTATCTTCGAATGGCATATAACCTAATCCAACATATTTACAGTCGAGGATATTATGATTTTCAATAACGGTATTTATGTTGTTTTCTAATGAACTTTGACTTATATGTGTTAAAACACATTTTAAGTTATTTTTTAAAAGCTCTTTTTTCAGCCAATCTGCTTTATAATCGCAGACACCGGAAATTTGAACAAATTCATATCCGATATCTGCTATTTTTTTCAGACTTTCCGAAAAGTCAATAAGGTTAGTGCAATAGTCACGAATAGTATAAAATTGAGCACCTATTCTCATTTTTATCACCTTTTGATAATATTTTTGAATTCTTCACAAGCTGTGTCAAAAGCCTCGTCATTATTTTTGAATATATACTCATTTCCAATTTTACTTTCATTCGAATCTTTTTCCAAAGTTTCGAGTCCTTTAAAAATAGATAAATGGGGTTCGATAGTGAAATCTTTGCCACCCATATTTAAAAAATCGTTCACAATGTATGCAAGGTTTCCTTCACCTTTACCAGCGGGGACTATATCACCTGTAGAAAAAGCATCTTTTATATGCATATAAAAGATGTGATTTTTTAATAATCCCCAAGCTTCAAGGGTGTCCTGACCACATTGGATAAAGTTTGCAGGGTCAAATATTCCTTTTAATTCGGGTAAAGCTTTGTGAATTGAAAGGCATCTTCTGGCGGTATCACCAAAAATTCCTTTTTCGTTTTCGTGGCATAGCTTTATGTTGCTACCTTTTGAAATTTCCAGAAATTTGCCTAAACGTTCAATGACTTCATTTTTGTAGTCATCGGGATTTTTTTCCTCGGGAATGAAAAAAGAAAAAAGACGGATATTTTTACAATCAAGTATTTGTGAAATATTTAAAGTGCGTTTGAATTTTTCAAGATGATTTTCAAAATCATCTTTTTCAATGTCGATTTTCCCTATTGGAGAACCTATTGACCAGGTGATAAGACCTGCGTCATCCAATTTCTTTTTAAGTTCTGAGGCTTTTTTATCAGTAATATCGGAAATGTTAATTCCATCGACAGTTCTTGCTTCAAGTCCATCAATGGAATTTCTTTTCATAGCACTGATCTGTCCGTCTATACTGACATTAGCTTCATCTGCGAACGCATAAATTCTGGTGTTTTTCATAATTACACCCCTGAATAAGCGGAAAAACCTCCGTCAACCGGTACGGTTATTCCGGTTACAAAGCCTGATTTTGTTTCATCTAAAAGCCATTCAACAGTGCCTAAAAGTTCATTTGCTTCACCAAATCTGCCCATAGGAGTAGCACGGAGAATTTTGTTTGTACGTGGAGTTGGAGTACCATCTTCATTAAAGAGCATAGCTTTATTCTGATTTGTTACAAAAAAGCCCGGAGCTATGGCGTTAACTCTTATGTTTTCTTTTGCAAAGTGAACAGCAAGCCATTGTGTGAAATTTCCTACTGCAGATTTTGCAGCAGAATATGCAGGAATTTTTGTTAAAGGTCTGTAAGCATTCATAGAGGAAATATTAAGCACTGAACACCCACTTCTTCCTATCATATCCTTTATAAAAATCTGACTTGGGAGTAAAACTCCTTTTAAATTCAAATCGAAAACAAAATCAAAGCCATTTTCGTCAATATTGAAAAATGTGAGAAAATCGTCAGTAGTATCGTCACCTTTTTGGTATTCTTCATTTTTTGTGGTGCATTTTGGGCTGTTTCCGCCTGCACCATTTATTAAAATGTCACATTTACCAAAATCTTTAAGAATGTTTTTATGTACTTCTTCGATATTTTCTTTATCAAGCACATTGCATTTATAGGCTTTTGAAATTCCACCGTTTTTATTGATCCTTTCGGAAACTTCATTTGCTGCTTTTTCGTTTAAGTCTAAAAGTGCTATTTTATGTCCTGAATTTGCAAGAAATTCTGCAAAAGAGGAGCATAAAATTCCTCCTGCACCTGTGATTACTATATTTTTCATATCTTTACCCCTTCTTATATCTCCGGTCAAATTTTTAGTTTTTATCTGAGAGTTTTTCTACCGCTTCAAAAAGTCCGGCGATATATGTAGCACCTAAGGCTCTGTCGAAAAGTCCGTAGCCGAAACGACCTGTTTCGCCCCAGATCATTCGTCCGTGGTCAGGACGCACATATCCCTTAAAACCGTTATCTACCAAAGCTTTTACAACACCGAACATATCAATTGAACCGCAGGATGTAGGATGTCCCACTTCTTCAAATTTTCTTGTTCCTGTATATTTGATGTTTCGTAAATGTAAAAAATGAATTCTGTCTGCAAATTCTGTTGCCATATCAATAAGGTCGTTTTGTGGGTTTGCCCCTAAAGATCCGGTGCAAAGTGTAAGACCATTATTTTTTACAGGTACAATATTAAAAAATCTCTTTAAGTTTTCTTTTGTTGTGATAATTCTCGGAAGTCCGAAGATGCCCCATGGCGGATCATCGGGGTGGATAGCCATATCTACATCGCATTCTACTGCAACGGGAATAACTGCTTTTAAGAAGGTTTCGAGATTTTTCCAAAGTCCTTCTTCACCTAAATTTTCATATTTATGCAAAAGTGATTTTAATTCCTCACTTTCATAGCTTGCGTCCCATCCGGGAAGTGCTAAATCACCTTTTAACGGGTCCATAGCGAGTACAGTTTCTTCATCATAAGCAAGGGCATTAGCACCATCACTTTGCTTATGAGTAAGTTCACTTCTTAACCAGTCAAAAACAGGCATAAAGTTATAGCAGATGCATTTAACACCATGTTTTGCAAGACGTCTTATATTTTCACAATAGTTTTCTATAAGTTTTGGTGCATTTTCGTTACCGAGTTTTATATCTTCAGAAACGGGTACACTTTCTACAACTTCAAAATCAAGCCCGTGTTTTTTTGCATTATTTTTGATTTTTAAAATGCTTTCTTCACTCCATACGCCACCGGGTTTAACATCATAAACTGCTGAGACAATGCCGCTCATTGTAGGGATTTGTGAAATTTTTTCTAAGGTTATGGGATCATCATTTCCATACCAGCGAAATGTAAGTTTCATAATTTCCTCCTTGTAAAAATCATTTTGAGTTAATTATAGCATAAATTTAATTGCAATAAAATTGTCAAAATTAATAAAATACATTGTAAAAATTTGCACATAATGCTAATAGGATATTAAGGGGAATAATTATAGCATAATATCTTTTGTAAATACTATAAATAAAAAAGAGAATATTTTATTCGGGGGTTGGAGAGAATGATTGGATTTATATTAGGTACTCTGTTTGGAGTTTTTTTAATGTGCTTGATGCAGATTTGCAAATAAATTTTTATTTCAGCACTGTAAAGGCATTTAGTTTACAAGGGAAATAATTTCATCAATTGAAAGGGTAGGCTGAAGTGCCTTGTTTATTCCAAAAGCTATTGTTTTAGCGGCATTTTCGATTATTGTATCAATTTCTCTTGGGGTCACCATCATATTTTTATCGCTTGGAGAGAGAATGATATTATGGTTGCCTGTAAAGTTTTCTGCTATTGTGTTTATATCTACTACGGTGGGGACACCGATAGAAATTACCGGAATGCCTAAGGTATCATTGGTTAAGGCTTTTCTGTGATTTGCAACTCCCGAACCCGGGGTGATACCGGTATCGGAAATCTGTACTGTGGCGCCTAAACGAACAAGCTCTCTTGAGGCTAAGGCATCTATGACTATTACACCGTCCGGTTTAATTTCATTTATAATACCTTTTATTATTTCTGCGGTTTCAATACCGGTTTGCCCTAAAACTCCGGGGGCTATGGCGGTTGTACTGCGAAGATGTTCAAATCCTGTCAGCTCTTTGAGATTTGATTTTAAATGCCTTGTAGTAAAGATAAGTTCTATTACTTCAGGACCGAGTGCATCGGGAGTAATAGAAGAATTTCCGAGTCCTACTACTAATATAAGGCCCTTTGGAAGCAGTTTTTCCAATTCTTTTGATACAACTTCCACCTGATTTTTAAAATCTGAGGTGAATCGATAAAAAGGGGTTGTTTCTATTGTAATGAATTTGCCGATTGGTTTATTTAATTTTTCTGATGCTTCTTTGGTTTCTATTATAACTCTTGTTACCAATATATTTTTAACAGTTTCGGTATGATGACTTATCCCTTTTTTAAACGTTTCCTTTTCATTAAGGCATTCAACAGCTAAATCAGTACGTATAGAATGTAAATTTTTTCTCATAAAATCCTCCTTTTTTCATTAAAAACATATAAGGTTAAAAAATATTAAAAAAAGACTTGCTTTTTTCAGAAAGTAATGGTATGATAGTATGGTCGCAGTAGTCTGCCAACGTGTCTTGATACTTTTGGTATCGGGCGGATGTACTGCTTAAAAGGATTGCTTTTGTTAGTTTGCACTATGTAAGCTGACTTTATGTGAAGGAGGTGCTAAGATGCCTAATATTAAATCCGCAAAGAAAAGAGTAAAAGTTATCGAAACTAAAACTTTGCAAAACAGAATGGCAAAAGGTAAACTTAAAGCTGCTTTGAAGGCTGTTGATGTTGCTGTTGAAAACAATGCTGCTGATAAAGCTGAAGTTGCAAAAGCTGCTTGTAAGGTTATCGACCAGTCTGCTGCTAAAGGTATCATTCATAAAAACAAAGCAGCGAGAAAGAAATCTCAGGTTGTTGCAAAAGTAAAATAAGTTTTAAAATGCGATTGTCCTCCCAACCTCTGGGGACAGTCGTTTTTTATTTTCTTGTATTTTTCCTTAAAATGGTATATACTAAAATGTATTAAATATTCTATGAGGTTTTAGTATGAAAAAGGTTAATTTATATACAGATGGTGCCTGTAGCGG
Source organism: Fumia sp. (assembly GCA_045645505.1). GTDB lineage: Bacteria > Bacillota > Clostridia > Oscillospirales > Ruminococcaceae > Fumia. Next base: position 54,108 of record JAZRIW010000019.1, on the reverse strand, counting down.
AAACCCAGGCCCCGGAGGTTGGGGTGCTATACTGGAGTGCGAAGGACATATAAAAGAACTTTGCGGTGGCGATGCCAATACTACCAATAACCGTATGGAGCTAACCGCAGTTATTGAAGGACTTTCTGCACTTAAATATCCATGTGAGGTAACACTTATAAGTGATTCTAAGTATATTATCGATGCTATTACCAATGAATGGGTTTATAAGTGGAAAGAGAATAACTGGATGCGCAATAAAAAAGATAAAGCATTAAATCCTGATTTATGGGAAAAATTGTTAGAGCAGATTGAAAAACATAATATGAATTATATCTGGGTAAAGGGACATGCAGGACATCCTGAAAATGAAAGATGCGATGAAATGGCAGTTTTGGAAAGCCAGAAATATAAAACTTAAAAATATATTGCATTGTACACTAAAAAGGTATATAATTAAGTTACAAGATAATTATCCGGAAGGGAAGGAATTGATATATGAATAAAATTGTATATCTTGATAATAGTGCAACTACAAAAATTTCAGATGAAGTTTTTGCAGCTATGTTACCATATTTGAAAGAAAATTACGGAAATCCTTCAAGTATATATACTATTGGACGAGAAGCTCGTATTGCTGTTGAAAATGCACGTGAAAAGGTGGCAGAAGCCATTAATGCCAAAAAAGATGAAATTTATTTTACAGGTTGCGGCACAGAGTCTGATAACTGGGCTATTAAGGGTGTTGCCGGTCGTTTTGGTAAAAAGGGTAAAAAGCATATAATTACTTCTGTTTTTGAACACCATGCTGTACTTCATACTTGTAATTCTTTGGAAAAAGAGGGGTTTGAAGTTACTTATATCGGGGTGGATGATAAAGGATATATAAATCCCGATGACGTGAAAAATGCGATAAGAGAAGATACTTTACTTGTATCTGTTATGTATGCCAATAATGAAATAGGCACTATACAGCCCATTTCAGAAATAGGAAAGATATGTAAAGAAAAAGGTGTTTTATTTCATACTGATGCTGTTCAGGCGATTGGAAATGTGAGAATTGATGTTGAAGCTGAAAATATAGATTTGCTTTCTATATCGGGACATAAAATTCATGCGCCTAAAGGTGTTGGTGCGTTGTATGTTCGTAAGGGTGTTTTGCTTGATAATTTCTTAGATGGCGGGGCACAAGAGAATAATAAGCGTGGCGGCACTGAAAATTTGGCATCTATTGTAGGTTTTGGTGAAGCTATTAAAAATGCAAATGAAAATCTGGAAGAAAAAGCTTTAAAGCTTTCAAAACTTCGTGATAAACTTATAGACGGACTTTTAAAGGTTCCGAATACTCGTTTAAATGGTGGAAGAGAAAAAAGACTTTGTACGAATGTTAATATCTCTTTTGAGGGAATTGAGGGTGAAGGATTACTTTTGCTTTTAGATATGAATGGCATTTATGCTTCTTCGGGCTCTGCGTGTACTTCGGGCTCACTTGATCCGTCACATGTACTTTTGGCAATAGGGTTAGAGCATGGAATTGCGCATGGATCACTCAGATTAAGTCTTGGAAGATATAACACAGAAGAAGATGTAGATTATGCATTGAAGGTTATTCCTGAGGTGGTTCAGAGGCTTCGCGCGATGTCACCTGTATGGCAGGAAATGAAAGAAAAAGGTTTAGTGAAAGGATGATATATTATGATGTATAGTGCAAAGGTAATGGAACATTTTGCAAATCCGCATAATGTGGGTGAATTGCCTGATGCGAATGGTATCGGTGAAGTGGGTAATCAAAAATGCGGAGATATCATGAAAATATATATTAAGGTAGAAAATAATATTATTAAAGATGTAAAGTTTCTGACTTTTGGTTGTGGTGCGGCTATTGCTACAAGTTCAATGGCTACAGAGCTTATCAAAGGAAAACCCTTAGAGGATGCTTTGAAACTTACAAATAAAGCGGTTGTAGAGGCTTTAGATGGACTACCTGCAGTAAAAATTCATTGTTCTGTTTTAGCAGAAGAGGCAATAAAATCAGCAATTGCTGATTATTATCGTCGTCAGGGAATAGACCCTACACCTATTGTTGGTGAAATTCATGGAGAAAGTTGCGATTGTTGTAATTGCCACTAAGGAGTGTAAATTTTGGGAAAGAAAAAAGTTCTTCTGGCTTTGAGTGGCGGAGTTGACAGTTCCGTTTGTCTTCATCTTTTAAAAGAGGCAGGGTATGAAGTAGGTGCTGTGGTTTTAAAGATGTCATCTGAGCATCAGCAGACAGTTGAGGATGCGCAAAAAGCGGCGGACGAAGTGGGGATTCCGTTAATTGTAAAAAATATGGAAGAGTCTTTTGAAAAAGAGGTAGTTTCATATTTTGCTTCTGAATATAAAAAGGGCAGAACTCCCAATCCCTGTATTGTATGTAATCCTCTTGTAAAATTTAAAGGGATTTTAGATGTTGCTGATGAATTTAATTATGATTTTATAGCCACAGGGCATTATGCAAAGCTTGTAACTAAGGATTTGGTTACCTATCTTTGCAAGGGTGAGTGTGAGCAACGAGATCAGTCTTATATGCTTTATCGCTTAAAACAGGACGTACTTTCACGATTGATACTTCCGCTTTCAGATCTTTCAAAATCTGAAGTCAGAGATATTGCATCGAAAATAGGGTTAAGTTCAGCTCAGAAACCCGACAGTCAGGAGATTTGTTTTATCCCTGATAATGATTATGCAGGGTATATTGAGAGAAATTTCGGCAATTCCGCAGAAGGGGATTTTATTTCACCTGAAGGTGAAGTTTGCGGAAGGCATAAAGGAATTATTCATTACACAGTAGGTCAGAGAAAACGACTTGGAATAGCTTTGGGAAGACCTGTATTTGTGAAAATGATAGATCCATTAGCAAACAGAATTTATCTTGCAGATGAAAAAGACGCTTATGAAAGTGAGATCTTGGTTTCTGATGTTTCGATGACTTTTAAGGATAGTATAAAGGATAAGGCATTATTGACTGTCAAGATACGCTCGAGGGCAAACGCAGTACCATGTCAGGTGTTTTTTAATGGTGATAAGCTTTCTGTAAAATTTAAAACTCCTCAAAAAGCTCCAGCTAAAGGACAATCGGCGGTATTTTATGACGCCGATGTACTTTTGGGCGGTGGATTTATAGAATAAATATAATCCGGTAAAACAGAATTAAACTGTTTTACCGGATTTTTTCTTTTGATTTACAGTAGTAGCAACATCCATCAACTTTGCTATTTATATATGTGACTTCATTTAAACAGCAGTATCCGTCTTTTTGGTAGTCACAGTCTTTGTTGCAGGAAACTAAGTTCATAAAACCCCTCTTTTTATTTATTTACTGTTATTGTTAAAAGTAAATTTGATTTTATACTTATTTTGCTGATATTTTTTTATTTTAAAGACACAATAATATAAGATAAGAAAGGAGGATTAAGATTGAAAAAATATATATTGCTTTTTTCTTTTACTGCGGTTTTAATCGGTGCCCTTACCCTGTTTTCACATTACAATGATAAAAGAATCGGTGATGTGAGTATTATAAAACCTCAGACTATGAATTATATTGAAACATTGACTTTAAACGGAATTCTGGAGCCACAGAAGAAAAATGAGATTTCTGTGGATATGCCTATTGTTCCCGAAAAAGTTAATGTTGATGTAGGGCAAAAAGTTGAGATAGGGGACATATTGGCGACAATTGATATAAATGCCACCAAAGATGCGATTTTAAATTTAGCTTCAAAATACAGTGATCTGATACCCCAAGATGTTTTGAAAACATTTAAAAGTCTTGATCTGGAAGGATTATTAAAATCGGGAGCTGTTCCTACCGAAATTTTAAGTACTGCTTCAGGAAGAATTACCAATCTTTCGCTTAGTGAAGGAAGTATTGTTTTGCCGGAATCTACTGTAGCAGTAATTTCAGATACAAATAAGTTGCGGGTGAGATTTTTTGCTTCTGAAACTGAGGTTGAGAAGATAAAAGTGGGAAGTGAGGTTTTGTTTAAGGCAAATGCACTTAAAAATAATGTTTTTTCATCTACTATAGTGAATATAGCTCCAACAGCATATCAGAGGCTTTCCGGCCTTAATTATGATACTGTTGTTGATGTAGTGGCAAATGTCGATAATGCATACAGGGATTTAAAGGCAGGATACAATGTGAAAGGTGAAATTCCTGTAGAACAAGAAAGGGAAGTTGTGGTTTTGCCATATGAAGTGATTTTTCAGGATGATAATGGAGAAGAATATGTTTATATTTATGATAATAAAAAGGCAATTAAGAAAAAGGTTATAACAGGTAAAGAGTTTTCTACATCTGTGGAAATATTAAGCGGAATTTCTAAAGATGATAAAATCATATATGGTAAAAATGAGCCAAAAGATGGTCAGATAATTATGGGTGGATAGTATGAATGTGTTCAGAAATATTAAAAGGCAGAAATTTCGCTCTTTTTTAACTATTCTGGGAATTGCAATAGGTACATTTTCTGTGGTGCTTATAGGAATAATAAGCGATATGGGGAAAGCAATTATAAATGCTGAATTAGAAAGTATAGGTATGTCAGGACTTTCAATAACTAATATGTCAGAAACTCAAAAAAACCTTTCAGATGAGGTGTTGATTTCTTTAAAATCTTCTGAAATGGTAGCTGATGTTACACCTATAATGTTTATGTATTCTGAGGTTTTATTAAAAGGTCAAGAGGAAAAGGCAGTGATTATGGGTGTGGATTCAAATGCCGATAATATTATTTCTTTAAAACTTATGCACGGGAGAATGATTAACAGGGGTGATATCAGCGGGTGCAAAGAAATTTGTGTTGTGGATGAAGCTTTTGCTGATAAAATCTATAAAAGAAGTAATATTGTAGGTAAAAAGATTGAAATAAAGCTTAGCGGTAAATCTTTAAAATGTGAAGTAGTGGGTGTAGTTAAAACGGGAGGAAATCTTGTGCAAAATATGATGGGAAGTTATGTGCCGGGATTTATTTATCTTCCTTATTCTACGGGGCAAGTATATATAGGCTCTGATAAATTTGATCAGATAGCAGTAAAATTAAAAGAAAATATTGATACCGATGAAGCTCAAAGCAGTATTTTAAAAAATTGTGGAATCAATCCTAAAAAAGCAAATATGTTGAGGGTAGATAATTTAAGTGGATATAAAGAAGAGTTTAATATGATTCTCGATGGTGTAAGTCTTATTTTAGGTGTAATAGCGGGGATAAGCCTTATCGTGGCAGGACTTTCGATTATGACTGTAATGATGTCATCAGTTAATGAACGGACCAGAGAGATAGGAATAAAAAAATCTATTGGCGCTTCTTCAATAAGGATAGTAAGAGAATTTATTTCAGAGGCTTTCTGGCTTTCGTTTATAGGGGGAAGTCTGGGGACTATAACAGCTTTTTTAATGGGTGTATTAGGTGCTTTAATTTTAAATATAGGAGTTAGTGTAAACATTTTTCTGTTACTTGGTACTAATGCTTTTGCAATTTTTACCGGAATAATTTTCGGGGTGTATCCTGCAATTAAGGCATCAAAATTAAGACCGGTAGAGGCTTTACGCAGAGAATAGATACAAAAAGAGAGTGTTTAAAACACTCTCTTTTTAAAAGTTTTCTTTTTTTCTTTGTTTTCTCAGGGCACGGCGTTTTATTCCTGCTTCAAATTCCAGTTTTTCTTCATCGGTAGTGAGTATAATCTGCGGTACTGAAATGGGCTTTTCATTTTTATCAAGAGCTACCATAACAAGGTAGGCGCGGTTTATATGCTTATGTTCTCCGTTTAATTTTTCTAAAAAAGTATCTACTCTTATCTCCATAGAAGTTTTGCCGATACAGGTAAGCTGTCCCTTTAAAAGAATGGTATCATTTAAATGTGCTGCCGCTTTGAAACTTAGATTATCAATACAGGCAGTGGTTACATTACATTCTGAGTGCCTTTTTGCCACGACACCTGCTACAATATCAATCCATTGTATTAAGGTTCCTCCGAAGAGTCTTCCGTATCCGTTTGTGTGCTCGGACAAAATTATTTGTACTTGTTCTGTAAAAGATTCTGTTATGGTTTTGGCATTTTTCCCTTTCATATTAAAACCTCCAATAGTGTTAGTATAACACTGTTTTTTGTATTATTTTAAGGAAATATAAAAAAGTCTTGACAATCTTAAAAAAAAAGAATAAACTATTAGTAATAATTAAATGCATGGACAGGGACATACTTTTATTTGATACTTTCAGAGAGCCGCTATCTGGTGCGAAGCGGTAGTGATTTTAAAAGTTAATCACCCTCGAGCAGATTACTGAAACTATTTTAGGAGTAAGTGGATACGGTTTCCTCCGTTATCGGGAGCACATTGTTTGATGTGGGTGAGTGGCTGATTTTTTGGCAATAAGAGTGGTACCATGGAAGTATAACTTTCATCTCTTTGTGAGAGATGAAAGTTTTTTGTTTTTGAAAGGAGTTTTAAAATGATTTTGACAGGTGCTCAGATTATTATGGAATGTCTGCTTGAACAAAAGGTGGATACAGTTTTCGGCTATCCCGGTGGGGCAGTTTTAAATATTTATGATGCACTTTATGAGTATAGCGACAGAATTAATCATATTCTTACAGCACATGAGCAAGGAGCTGCACATGCTGCAGATGGATATGCACGTTCAAGCGGTAAAACGGGAGTTTGTATTGCAACTTCCGGACCCGGTGCTACAAATTTAGTTACCGGTATTGCTACTGCTTATATGGATTCTGTGCCGATGGTTGCAATTACAGGTAACGTAAACAGAGATTTACTTGGTCTTGATAGTTTCCAGGAAGTTGATATTACGGGAATTACAATGCCGATAACAAAACATAATTATATCGTGAAACATATTGAAGATCTTGCAGATACCATAAGAGAGGCATTTATAATTGCAAATGAGGGAAGAAAAGGACCTGTTTTAATTGATATTCCGAAGGATGTAACAGGTGCAAAAATCGAATATTCAAAGAAACCTTTAGAGGAGAAAAAAGATTATCCTTTGCCACCTGATGAGTGGATGCAAAAAGCTGCAGATATGATTAAATCCAGTGAACGTCCATTGATTTATGCAGGAGGAGGAATCATTTCATCTGATGCTTCTTCTGAACTTAAGAAATTGGCGGAACAAATTGACGCACCGGTTTCCTGCTCATTGATGTGCCAGGGCGGATTTGACCAGACTGATAAGAGATATATCGGTATGCTTGGAATGCATGGTACAAAAACTGCATCTCTTGCAATTTCTGATTGCGATTTGCTTATAGTTGTGGGTGCTCGTTTTTCAGACAGAGTAACCTGTAATACATCTCTTTTTGCAAAGCATTGTCCGATTTTACATATCGATATTGACCCTGCTGAGTTTAATAAGAATGTTGATGTTGATATAAGGTTAAGCGGAGATGCGAAAGCTATTTTAAAAGAACTTATTAATTTCTTGCCTGAGATGAGAAATAGTGAGTGGATGGGAAATATCCTTGCCTGGAAACAGGAATATCCGTTGTCACAAAAATCTGATGCAAAAAATGGTATTACTCCTCAGGAAGTGCTTGAAAAATTGTCAGAGCTTACAAATTCAGAGGCAATTATTACAACAGAAGTAGGACAGCATCAGATGTGGGCAGCACAATTTTATTGTTATAAAAATCCCCGTCAGTTTATTTCTTCAGGTGGACTTGGTACAATGGGATTTGGGTTAGGTGCTTCTATTGGTGCACAGATTGCAAATCCAGACAAAAGAGTTATAAATATTGCAGGTGACGGAAGTTTTCATATGAATGCAAATGAGCTTTCTACTGCTGCAAAATATAATGTGCCCATAATAGAGCTTTTATTTAATAATGAGGTTTTAGGTATGGTTCGTCAATGGCAGAAACTTTTTTATGATGGACGTTTTTCACAGACAACTCTCGAGAAAAAGACTGATTATGAAAAACTCGCAGAAGCTTATGGTGTTAAGGCGTTGACAATATCTGATAAGTCAGATATTGAACCTGTTTTAAAAGAAGCTTTGTCATATAATGGACCTGTATTTATAAATTGTAATATCAGCAAGGATATAAATGTTTTGCCTATGGTGCCAGCGGGTGCTTCGGTTGAGCAACCAATCCTTGAGATGAAATGGAAAAAGTAAGAAAGGACGGTTTTGAAAATGGAAAAAGAATATCTTTTGTCAGTTACAGCTAAAAATCATACCGGAGTTCTTTTGAGAATTGCGGGACTTTTCAGCCGTCGTTGTTATAACATTTTAAGTATAGTAGCCGCACAAAGTGAGGATTCTGAAACTTCAAGACTTATAATCGTGGTAAAGGGCGATGATAAGATTGTGCGTCAGGTTGAAAAACAGCTTTGTAAACTTTGGGATGTAGAGCATGTTGATGTTTTAAATGATGAACAAGCGGTTATCAGAGAATATCTGCTTGTCAAAGTTACCAGAAATGCTGATACCAATGCACAGCTTATTGCACTTGCAAATGTTTTCCATGCAGATGTTCTGAATGCGTCTGAAAATTCTATGATATTTGAACTTGCAAGTAATGCAAAAACATTGAATTCATTTGTTGAACTTTTAAAGCCATACGGTATTGAGAAAATTTTGCGTACCGGTGCTATGGCGATGACAATGTAGAAAGTAGGAATAATTATGTTGACTTTAGATAAAGTTTATCAAGCTTCTTATGTGCTTAAAAAGGTCATTCGCCCAACGGACGTTATTTCAGCACCTTTGATAAATCCCGAAAGTGAGGTTTTCCTTAAAACTGAAAATCTTCAGGTTACAGGTTCATTTAAAGTGAGAGGTGCGTATTTTAAAATATCACAGCTTACTGATGCTGAAAAGGAATGTGGAGTTATTGCTTGTTCGGCGGGAAATCACGCGCAGGGAGTTGCACTTGCGGCTAAGGAATGTGGTATCAAGTCTTTGATTTGTATTCCTGATGGTGCACCGATTTCAAAAGTTGAAGCAACTAAAAGCTATGGTGCAGATGTAATGCTTGTTAAAGGCGTGTATGATGATGCTTATAATAAAGCTATAGAAATTCAGGAAGAAAAACAAATGACTTTTATTCATCCTTATGACGATGATGATGTAATAGCAGGTCAGGGTACAATAGGTCTTGAACTTATTCAACAAATACCTGACTTAGATGCAGTGATTGTACCGATAGGCGGTGGCGGACTCATTTCGGGTATTTCTTTTGCGGTTAAATCTTTAAATCCCGATATTAAAGTTTATGGTGTTCAGGCAGCTGGCGCTCCTTCGATGTATAAATCGGTGCTTGAGAAGAAGCAGATTACACTTGATGGTGTAAATACTATTGCTGATGGTATAGCTGTAAAGCACCCTGGAGATATTACGTTTGATATTTGCAGTAAATATGTAGATGAGATTGTAACAGTTACTGATGATGAAATTTCCACTGCAATACTTACACTTATTGAAAAGCATAAGATGATTGCAGAGGGAGCAGGCGCAGTTTCTGTTGCTGCCGCTATGTTCAATAAGGTGGATATTAAGGGCAAAAAGGTAGCTTGTGTTGTATCAGGTGGTAATATTGATGTTACAATTCTTTCAAGAGTAATAAGCCGTGGTTTGATGAAAGCAGGCCGTACTGCTGATATTACACTTGCTTTGGTTGATAAACCCGGTCAGTTACAAGATGTTTCCACTATTATAGCTAAGCTTGGTGCGAATGTAGTGTCTGTAAGACATGATCGTTCTGACGAAAATATGGATATTAATTCTTGTTTCCTTCGTCTCAGAATGGAAACAAGAGACCATGACCATGTTGAGAAAATAAAGAAAGCATTGATAGAATCAGGATATAAATTAGTGGATAGATAATAAGAATACATAAATAAAATATAATCTTCTGTCATATAGTCAAAATATATGACAGGAGATTATGTTTTCGAAGTTTTTATATGATGATATATCTACCAAAAATAAACGCATTAAAAAATTATCTTTTTTTCAAAAATGTCTTGACAAATAATATATAAAAGTGTAAAATAGGTAATGCTGTTAAAACTTAATATTGTGGAGAAGTCGCCTAGCTTGGTTTATGGCGCACGACTGGAACTCGTGTATGGGTTAATAGCTCATCGAGGGTTCGAATCCCTCCTTCTCCGCCAAGAAATAGACACACCATTTGGTGTGTCTATTTCTTTACTGAAAAACAAGTTATAGGGATTCGAACGGGTTTGGGGGTGAATGACAGTCCTGTGAACTGTCAGAGCCAAACCCTGACCGAGCCCGCAGGCGAGACCGAATCCCTCCTTCTCCGCCAAAGAAGAAACCCCTTAAATGCTGACAAATCCAGTGTTTAAGGGGCTTCTTGCGTTTTATACACAATTCTAAAATGTTCTAAAATGTCCTAAATTGTGCTATCAAAGGTAGTCAAAAAGTAGTCAAAAAATTGTTTAGTTTTTTCCCAGATTCGTTTTGCTTATTTTCTGATAAGTACGTGTAAATAGGAGAATAGTTATGAGTGAAGCTCTTGATTTGCTTTTGAAATCCGACGTAGAGAATGTCAGAGAGAAAAAGATTAAATTAAAAAGACTCAGCACGAAGGAAATACCTTTCGTACTGAGCATTAAAAGTTTAAATTATAACAGGGTGGCAGAGATTAAAAACCTTACAGGTGACGATGTACCCATACATATTATGCTTGCAGGAGTTTTGGACCCTGATTTGAAAAATCAGGAGCTTCTTAACAAATTCAATGCTGTTACTCCTGTGGAAGCGGTTAAGAAGATTTTTCTTCCCGGTGAGATTGAGGATATTTCAAGGGAGATTGAAAAGTTAAGCGGATACCGTGTAACAACTATTGAGGATATTAAAAAAAAATAGGGGAAGACATTGAGATGAATGTCCTTTTCTATCTTTTTAGCAACAAAAACATTCTGCCGGGAGACTTTTACAGACTCCCGGCAGGTGATAAAGCGGTTATTATGGCTATGATTGAGAAAGAGATAGAACTGAGAAGTGAGTAGGGGAAAAGCGTTTCTAACTAATTGTTTTATAGGGTTGAATAGTTAAACACCAGAATAAATATGATAATAAAACAGATTCCCATCCATATTGCTAATTTTAAATAGTTAATTTTTAATAGTTTTTTTGTTTCGGTGTCTACTTTAACTGTAATTATAATATATATTCCGCCAATTAAAAGAATAAGCCAAAAAATTACGGTAAACACACTTAAAACCATTTCAGCAATAGAAATGTAAAAAAGTCCAAAAATCAATGAAACGACAAATAACCTGAACATGCTTTTTGAAAGCTCACCGTATTTCGTCATGTATATAATCGTTAAGGTGAATCCAAAAAAGGCAATAACCAAAAAAAATAATTCATATATTACATTTATTCTCAATATATATGTAGGTTCCCCAAAAATAGTAAGCACTTGCATCAACTCCTTTAATAGGTTTATAGGTATATTATATATGAAGTTGTAAAATAAGTCAATATTGTTAAGGCAATACAGAAAGGAGGAAAAATGAGCAAAGATATAGGAATTTTAATATCTGCACAGGATAATTTTTCTCAGGCGGTCAATAAAATGGCGCAGGCGAATGCTTCGTTTAACAAGGATTTAGAAGGTTTGCAGAAAAAACTGGATTCTTTAAATAAAACAAAAGTAGCAATGAAAATCGATGCCGATAAGATAAAAAAAGAGCTTAAGGATTTGAAAAAAGCATTTGAGGAAACAGCTGATGAGAAAATAGGAAAGCGTATAGAGGAACGAAGTTTTAAATTTGAAAATATTAAAAGGGATTATCGTAAGAAACTTGAAAAGAAAAAGGATATCCATGTGGAGGATATCCTTTCATATATTATTTAAATAATATATCTTAATTTAATTTATATTTTTATTAGGGTAATGTGACGGTATATTTTATCACATCGCCTTCAAAGACAGGACGGTCTTTGAACTGTTCAAGTTTTGTGAGTAAAATTTCTACATCACCATTTTCACGGTTTTGTAAAATACTGAAATTGCTGAATTGAACATTTTCATTTTCGTTTTCGGCTTTTGTATCAATCATTGTGAGAGTTTCTTTTTTTGCAACGCCCCATTCCTCATCGATTTCGACAATGTAAAGTGGGTATCTCGGATAATTTCCGTATGTATTTACAGGGTCTGTGATATTGCCTACCCAGTAAATTTTGTTATTTTTTATGCTTCTGAAAATTCTTGAATAAGTAGCAGAAGAATACACTACTTCACGGGTGTTAAAATGCCAGGGGATGGGTGCTTTAAAAGTTTTTCCACCATCTTCAGATATAGAAAAATATTTGTAGCCAGGCATATAGGGGGATAAACCTTCATACCAGTGATGTGCTACGTTTGAGCCTCTGAGTGTAACAAGAATTTTTCCTGATTCAAGTTCTACAAATCCCGGCTCTGAAACGCCTCTTGTGCTCTGATAATCAGCCAGATATAAAGGGTTTGAAAAGGTAAAGTCATAATGTTTATTTTCATTATCCCATTTTCCTCTTGCTACCAATAAAGCACCGTAATCTTCTATTCTTCCGGGGAAAATTTTATTGACATCAACTCCTGCTATAGCGCAGGCTTTGTACATAGGTACACCCTCAACTCCTATAAGAAGGTCACCATTTTTTAATACAATCATCTGATAAGCAATGCCATTATTCTTTTTTAAGAAATCATCATTATGATAATTTTCTTCACTGAATACTGTATTGCCTTCTTCATAGGCTACCATCTGCTCATATATTTTATCGCCTTCTTTAACTTCAATAAAGCCATGGTCATAAAAGCCGACGCCGCCTGCATAGTCAAGGTCTGCAGCAGCGATATATCCACCTATAAAAATTCTGAGCATTTTACCACTTATATAATGCTTATGAACAGGATTCCAGAGGTCTCTGTTGTTGGAGTCGTAGAAAAATTCGTATTCATCATCACCGCAAGTTTTTCTTCCGGTAACGATTTCTCTTTTCCATTCACTCCAGTTTTTACCATTATCTTCGCTTGTGCGATATTCTGTATATTCAATAGAATCACTTAATTTTTCAAAGGCTCTTGTTTCAAGCCTTTTAAGGCCTTCACCCTCAAGATAATACTGTTTTCTCCATTCGCAGGTAGCATCGGTTCTTGCCTTTTCAATTAGTTCCTTTTTTATTAAAATGCTCATTAAAATATCCCCTTTATAATTTTAAGTTTATTATATCTAAAAGAAAAATAAAAGTAAATATATTTTTTAAATTTTTAAAATTTTGATAGTAATTTAATAAAAACACTCAAAATAGTACAATTTTATAATCATAGAATAAGGGGATTTTGTTATTAAAAAATTATAAAATAATAATAGTATAAAAGTTGATTTTTTAAAAAAGATATGCTATAATAATTCCGATATAAATTACAGAAAAATACAGATTATGGAGGAAAAAATATGATTAAAGTAACGTTGCTTGGTGATTCTATCCGAATGATTGGTTACGGAAAATATGTGCCCGAAATTTTGAAAGATGAATTTGAGGTTTTTCAACCTCAATATAACTGTTGTTACGCTAAACTTACTCTCAGAGGCCTTTTTGATTGGAAAGATGAATTGGCGGGTACCAGAATAGTTCATTGGAATAATGGATTATGGGATACTTGTGATTTGTTTGGTGACGGGGCATTTACTTCTGAGGACGAATATATTAAAACTATGATAAGAGTTGCAAATGTATTGCAGGAAAGATATGATAAGGTTATTTTTGCTACAACAACACCTGTTTCCGAAAAAAATCAACACAATAAAAATTCTACCATTGAAAGATATAATGAAATTATTGTACCTATCCTTAAGGAAAGAGGTATAATTATAAATGATTTATACAGCCTTCTTGCGACAGATGTAGAACGCTATATCAGTGATGATACTATTCATTTAACAGAAGAATCGGCTAAACTTTGTGCAAATCAGGTTGCTGATTACATAAGAGAAGCAGCAAAAACCTTGAGTGATACTGAAAATAATGTTATTCACGAGGTTGGCGAGAAACTTATGGGAGCGCCTGTATAATAGATTGAGATATCACAGATAAAATTTCACTTTAAAAGGAGCGACAAAAAATGAGAAAAGAAACGTTTGGTGCAAATTATTATTATCACGACGTGGAAACTTTGATGGAAAAGGGTTATCCCAAAATAGTAAAGACCGGTGCGTGCAGTTCAAATGGTGAGATGACACCCTTTATGTGGAAAGGTCGTCTTATGCGTCTTGAACTTGTTGACCCAAGTAAAGGTTGGGTTAAGGACCAGGGAAAGGCTGCAATCCGTGATGTAGAGTCAGGAGAATTCCTTTCATATTTTGGTTCTGAAAGCTATTATCATGCTGCATGTGTATATGAAGATACTCTTTATGTAACAGCCGTACATCGTGAACGAAGAGACACAATTTTACTTTATGAGACACATGACCTTAAAACATGGGAAGTGCGTGATCTTTTAACAAATCCTGATTGGAAATACTGTAACTCATCACTTGTATATAATGGAAATGAATGGATTATAGCTCTTGAGACAGGTCCATCAGAGAGTACACATCAGAAAGAGGACGAAGTTCCAAGAAAGTATCTTGATCAGACTGGTGGTTGGACAACATTTTTTGCTAAGTCTAAAGATTTGAAAACTTGGGAACATCTTGATTATTCTAAGTTCCATCGTGGAGGAAATCCTTGTCTTAAATATTCTGAAGGCTGGTATTATCTTATTACAGGCCGCAGACTTCCACACCTTATTTTTACAGATTATATATTCCGTTCCCGTGATTTGGAGAACTGGTATGTAAGTTATTATAATCCGATTGCACTACCGAATAATATGGATAAAGAAATTTCTCCACGTTTTATTGAAATAACTCCAGAGGAACGTGAGCGTATCAGAACTGCAGTACACGTAAATACCACAGATTATGATATGTGTGATTGGAATGGAAAAACTTATATCAATTACGCTTGTGGAAATCAGCTCGGTAACTACTGGATGGGAGAGGCAATTTGCGATCTTCCGCTTAAAGACTTTTTAAAATCATTTTTCGATGAATAATAAAAAATGCGGTAGCTTTTATGCTACCGCATTTTTATTTTATAATTCTAATCTTCCGTATTTTTCTTCAAGAGCAGACAGTTTTTCTTTTGGAAGTATTCCATCAACTGAATTTTCACTGAATAAATTTGAGGCAGCAACCAAAGATGCGAATTTAAGCATTTCTTCATCGCTTAGTTTATTATATATGCTATATAAACAACCTGCACAGAAAGAATCACCTGCTCCAACACTACCTTTGATAACCTCTTTTGGAATTTTAACAGATGGTACCATTGTAAAGGTATCTGTTTTAACATCCAAGCAAAAACCGGCACTCTTACAGTGAACAACAATCTTTTCCTTAACGCCATATTCAGCCATCTTTTTCATGGTGAGTTTTATATTCTCAACATTCAATGTTTCATCGGCGTTATATGAATCAAGTCCTGAAATCAAGCCACTTTCTATTTCATTCAATATTGCATAGTCGCAGTATTTTAAGGCGGGAATTATTTTTGCTTTATATTTTTCATTAATATCACTTATTGTATCAATTGATGTTTTAATACCTGCTTTTTGAACATTATGGAGAAATCTGGCCATAACTGTACCATATTCTGCATCTTCTTCATCAAATTTATCAAGTAAAAAAACATAACCGATATGCAATAATTCACTATTTAAAGAGCTAATTTCAATATCTTCAGGAGAAAATTCCGCATTTGCACCTCTATAATGAAACATTGTTCTTTCGCCGTCTGATGCATTTATAATATCGCCTACACTTGTGGGAGTCTGAGGTGAAATTTTAATTTTTTCGCAATCAATTCCTACCTCTTTCATTTTAGACATAACAAATCTGCCATTGTCGTCGTTTCCGATTTTTCCAAGTGCTGTAATCGGAATGGTATTATCTACTTTTGCAAGTGTTATTCCAGTATTTGGCACACATCCGCCAACAGCCATTGACATAGATGTTATAGGTTCAAGCATACCTTTTTGAGGATATTTTTCTACATTTTTTACGATATCCACCAGCACATTTCCTGCTATTGTTATACCTAATGCTTTTTCCATTATATATCACACTCGTTTCTTTTGATTATCAGTTTTTATTTATTGTATTCATTACAAAGCAAATATAATGGTGCCTCGTCTTCTTCTATTTCAGGGAATCTTCCTGCTTTATCATAGAAGCAGTTGTCATTTGAGTCATCATTACACATTGAAACTTCTCTTACCAAAACTGTACCTTTGCCTTTTTCACCCCAGAATCTATGGAAAAGGCCGGGTGTTAATGTAACACTCTTACCGGGAGTAAGTGTAATTTCGGTTCCTGCAGGGAAAGTGTGACGAACACCATCAATGCTGACTTCAACATCAGTATCAGCAAGTTTATCATCTTCGGTGGAGTTATATAATTTGATTATAAGATTTCCGCCACCTGCGTTTATAATATCTTCCATTTTGCTCCAATGATAGTGCATGGGAGTAATCTGTCCTTCTCTTACAACCATAAGTTTTTCAGCGTATGGTTTCGGATATTTATCATTCATCTTCTGGTTACCATTTCTTAAAGTAATTAAGAAAAGACCGATTTTGTTGAAATCACCGCTACCAAAGTCGGTAATATCCCAACCGAGCATATTATCTTTTATTTCTTTAACTTCTTCGCCTTTTTGAGACCAGGTTTCAGGAGACCAAAGGACAAATTCAGGAAGACTGATTTTGTATTCCTTGAATAAATTAAGAGCATCTTTCATAATAGAATTGATTTCTGAGCGTTTCATATTAAAAAACCTTCTTTCTTATATTTCGTACATACAAATATTATTTATTTTGCAGAAGTACTTCAGTTCTTCACTGTAATCACCATAAGCTACCATCCAGTGGTGACCTATACCATTTTTCATTATTTCCTTGTTCATTACAGAAACATCTTTGTCAAATTTAATTTTAACAGGATTTCCGGGGAACTCCATACCACAAGGAATAGCATCTCCTACCATATATGAAAGGCGGAATTCCTCTCCGTGTCCACAGATGTTTACAGCGGTTACTTTACCGGGTTTTACTAAAAACTTTGTGCAAACGCCTTCTTCTGCCAGACGAACAGGACAAAGGTCGATTTCACCATCTGCAATAGAGAAACCTGAAGAGCCACAATGAGCAAAGAGAATAGTATTTGCCTTTTCATCTAAATATAAAAGGTCTGTGTTGTTAATGGGTTTACCACTTAATTCGTACATCATTTTCATTGTAAGTGCGTTTGTAACATCACCTTCACAAGAGCCAACTATTCCTTCTTCGGCTAAAAGTGAATATCCAAGACAAATTTTTCCCATATAGGTAGTGTAGCATTTAACGGAAAGTGCTTCTAATTCATATTCTTTCGCTAAATCTTTCATAGCTGAATAATATTTTATAGATTCAAGCATTGCTTCATTTGTAGATGTGCATTTGCAAGGAGATAAAATATCTTTTTTATCTTCTAAAAGCTTTTTAGCGGCATCGTCTGACAATGCTGCAACTTTTGATGTCATTTCTTTTTCATCAATATTTACAACTCTTGCGCCAAGTTTTTCTTTGATAGAAAATTCATCATAAGCAATTTCTGTCATACCTTTAACTCTACCGCCTATTGCACCAACTCTTGTTTTATTCATGCAGTTTTTAAGTGCATAAGCTGTAGCAATGACTTTAGTTTCTTTTGCACATTCTTCATCGTCAGCCTCACCATATACAAACTCACAGGTTTTGCCAATATCTCTGAATACTGCCCCTATCTGGTGAGCACAACAAAGAGAACCTGTGTCGAATGCAGGATAAGCACGAAGAATAAGAGGTTTATCTATGTAGGACAAAAGGTCCAAAAGGTGATGGTCCTCACTCCATGTAGCGATACAAATCATCAAGACATCTGCATCTGAGCCTCTGAGAGCTTCTGATGCCTTTCTTACAGTATCAAGATCATGAAGAACAACACCTGTATTTTCTACGGTTATTCCTGAAGCTTTTAGCGTTTCAGCAGTTTTGTTAAGTAGTGGCATAGCCTCGTCATAGCCTACTTCAAAAGGATGGGCAAGTGCCACTGTAGCTATTTTAATGTTCATTTAAATCACCTTACATTTCATTTATAGTCCAGATTTCATTATAAAAAACTGTTTCTTTTGGCTTTATATCATATAAATGTGACAGGGTTTCAATTTCTACCATATGGTCGCACATAAAAGTTTCAAAAGAAACTCCTCCATCGGGATATGGATAATCTTTGTTTATATCATATGTCTTTTCAAAGCTTACTCCCTTATTTATATATTTGATATTGCCTATTGGATGTCCTACACCTATTTTATATTTTTTGCCTGTAGGTTTATGAGATAGTGTTATCTTATCTCTTTTATATTCAACTCTTTCATCACCAAGACTTGTATAATCCCACATTGATATATGGTGCATAGGGTCATAGCCATTATCTCTTATCGGTAATTCTATATACTCTGTGCCACAGGGGGCAACCGAGGTTATTGCCCAAAGAGATGCTGTTATTTCTTTTTCACCTGTATTTTTTACTCTGTTTGAAACTTTTAAGGAGTTTTCGCTTAGAAATATAATTTCTATAGATTTTTGGATATTTAACCATGGATCTGTTTCTTGTGTAACAGTTATACCATTTTCAAAAATTTCATAATGTATTTTATCGTTATCGGGATAATATACTTTTTCACTTTCAGGTGCAAGCCAAAGGCGATGTCCTCCTCTGACTCTCCAGCCATCGGGAGTAGCGAGTTCGGTCATATCATTTGGCTGTTCAAAAAACAAGTTTTCTCCGCCATTATAGGAAAGATATGAAATTCTTATGCCGAAGGTTAAAGGGACACCTATTTTTATTTTTCCATATTCGGCAAAAAGTGTTTCGCCGAATATGGAATGGTTGTTTATATATGTATTAATAATCATTATGGTAATACTCTGTATGGTACAACTCTGAAAGCATCGTTTGCCATGCGGAAACCTTCAGCATATTCCACACCACACTGAATGCCTCTGTATCTTGCAATGGTATAGTAATCATCAAAAAAGCTTTTGCCTGAAAGAGCGTCCTTGTAATTATCAGACATCCAGGCAACCTGACTTTTATGTTCGCCAAGCATTGCCATTTTAGTTTCAATAACATCAGATATATCTACATATTCTGTCGGTACAAAGCCAAGGCCATTTACAGGTTCAAAATATGCGATAACAGGAATTTTGTCATATGGTTTTGCTTTGGTTTCTATTTTTGCAACGGGAATCATAACAGCAATATCGTTTATGATTTTGCTTGTGAGTTCGTGGTCCGGATTATAATCATGAGGATTATGTGTAAGAATAACATCTGCTTTGCAGTATCTTACAAGATTTATAAAGTTAATTCTTGCAGATTTGTCTTCAAAAAACATTTCATCATCATAGTCAAGACAGATATATTCTGCGCCTATGTGAGCTGCCGCTTTTCTTGCTTCTTCTTTTCTTATTTTTGCAATTTCTTCCATAGAAAGTGTAGAAGAACCAACATTACCGTTTGTGGCAGTTGCGGTAAAAACTTTGTGGCCAAGTTTTGCGTATTTTGCAAGTGTACCGCCACAGGAAGTTTCTATATCGTCAGGATGTGCTCCTATTGCTAAAATATTCATAGTAAATCCTCCATTTATAAAAAAACCACAATTGAAAATTAAGTTTTTCAATTGTGGTTTTTTATTTATAGAAAGTTGCTTTAAATTTAATTTGCAAAATATATGCAGATCAAATTTATATATCCACTTGTATGTAGGCTAAGCCTATTTTTTATTTTAAGCTATGCTGTTATTAACCTTGTTTCCATCTCTGGATAACGCAAGTTACTCTGCCGCCTTCTTCGTTTATGATTTCATAATCGCCAAATGAAGCAGGGATAACAAGTGTCTGGAATTTATCACAAACAGCAAAAAGTTCAGGGTTTGCTTTGGAGCGAACAGTAACTTTTTTACCTACTGTGAGGGTAAACATATGCATGAATTTACCTTCAGTAGAGTATAAACCAACATTTTCAAAGTGAATTCTTTCTACGTGATAAGGCATAACAGGTGTAGTCTTATAACGGTCAATGAAGAATTCTTTTGTCCATTTAACAACTGTAGGAGTTGACAAAAGGTTGTCTTTTACCCAAGAAGCTCTTCTTGTTTTTTCCATGTTTCTACCATGTTCCAAGTGCATCTTCAAGGGTTTACCTGTCATTGTTTTAGCATCATCATCCCATGATGGTCTTGCAAAGTCATATTCAAAGAATGAATACTCTGTACCATTGATACTTGGGTTTGTATCCATTTCAAGTACCATCTGGTTACCACCATGTCCGTGCATTGTTCCAGGAGGAATGAGGTAAAGGTCACCCTCTTTGCTGGACCAGTTAGCAATAAAGTCTTTCCAGTTTTCGATAGGTTTAATGTTCTGTGATTCTTCACAAAGTCTTTCCCATTCTTCTATATCTGCACCATCATGGAATCCCATCCATGTGTTTGCACCTTCATATGCTTCAGCGATGTAGTAAGTTTCATATCTGCCGAGTGGCTCATCGAAATGATCTTCAACATACTTGCTGCTGGGGTGAATATGCATAGGCATTGAAATTCTTTCAGCAGGCTGAGGTGTTGGATGCCAACCGTCATCAAGCCAGATGTCAAGAGGGAAGAGGCCGGGATATTTCTTGTCGATAAGTTCACCAACCAATTCTTTACCATACTGCATTGCGTTAAGCATGGGCATAGAAATGCTTCTTTCACCGCCAAAGTCGATGAGAATACGAAGCTCAGGACCAGCGATTTTGTTCCATGCGTTGTTAGCAAGACCTTCCACGCCGTAGTCCATATCATGGTATCTGTATGCACCCCAAGGACCGGGACTGAAGATTTTAACTTCGTGGATAGGATATTTAACGAGTGTTGACATAATCTCGTTGTAGCTTTCAACAGGTACAAGAACAAGATCATCTTCGAAATAGTTTTCAATGTAGAAGTCCATAGCTTCATACATATAGTCTTTCTGACGTTTCAACATATAGTAGTCAGAGTAGTTATATTCTTTCCAGTTGTATCCTTTTGTAGGTGCAGTCTGTCCGAATGTGCAGAGTCTGCCTTCCCACATATCCCACTGTACTTTCTGGTGAGTGTTATCAACATAGCATTTAACAGACAACAAATCTGCAAATTCTTTTATTGAAGCACCTTCACCATAGATAACAGTTACTGCATCGGAATTAGCTAATTTAGCTTTTACAGCAGCTACTTTTGCGTCGTCCATGATGTTTTCGATGATGCCTACTTTGTTTACTTTACCAAATCCGGGGTCATCTGTAACAAAAGGCGCATTGTAGGAAATGATATCTTCTCTTGATTTATAAAGCTCAGTAGCAGAAACGAGTTCTACTTTCAAGCCTTTGCTTTCAATTTCCTTTGCAACAGCTTCTGCAATTTTCTTAAAGTTAATTCCATACCATCCGTCAATGGCAATGTTTTCTTTGGTTGAACTGATAAGTGAAGCAAGTTTTGCTACAGTTTTATCCCAACCAAACACTACGTTATCTCTGCTTTTTGCAGAAATCACGATTTTGTTGTCAGCATTTTTAATCGATTCATATACTGGCATAGCTTTTTCCTCCTAAATTTCAATTATATTAAATGCTACATTTAAATTGCGGCATATAATTACAATTTGGCATATATTACAAATTTATTATACAAAAACGTTTTAGAAAAGTCAATAGTTTTTTGACTTTTTATTGTAAATATTATAAGTAATATTTAATTATTGCCTTTTTATGGAACTGATGTTATAATTAGTTAAAGCATTATACATAGAGGTGATGAAGTGAAAAGGCTGACAATTAAGGATATTGCAAAACAGGCAGGTGTTTCTGTTACTGCTGTTTCTTTTGTTTTAAATAACAAGAATGGTGTCAGTGAATCCACTCGTAAGCGGGTGCAGAAAATAATTAATGAAACTGAATTCAAGCCGAATTTAAACTCAAAAAAGCTTGTTATGAATAAAAGCTTTAATATATGTCTTATGATGAATTCTTATTCATCTCCCTTTGAGGATCTGTTTTATTTTGAGATAACACGCGGAATAATAAATAAAAGTATGAAATCCAATTATAATGTTATCATCAGCAAGCCTATTATGGCTCGTAGTGAGCTTCCTGATCTTATTTATTCAGGGGATGCTGATGGTGTGATTTTCATGCAGGATATAAGTCAGGCACTTATTGATAAAGCCAATAAAAGTGGTGTTCCGTACATAATTGTTGATTCACATTCAAATAATGATGCAGTAACCTCAATTACCCCGGATTATAAAAAGGCAGCTTTTGATGCTACATCATATCTTATTGAACATGGGCATACGGACATTGCAATTATGGCCTCAAGTGTTGTTCCTAACTTTTACACTCAGACTATTTCAGGTTTTAATCAGGCTATGAATGATCACAATTTATCACCAAATCCCAATTATTGTTATATCTCTGCAACAAATGAGGAATCTGCGTATTTAGCAGCAAAAAATTTCTTCAAAAGGAAAAAGCGTTCCACTGCAATTTTGTGTACAGTTGATATTTTTGCTATTGGTGTAATGAGATGCGCAAAAGATATGAATCTTTCTATCCCTGATGATATATCTATAATCGGTATTGATGATATTTTGCTTTCAGATTATGTTGAGCCGAAGCTTACAACAATCGGTATTGATAAAGAATATATAGGAACTGCGGCAATGGATATGATCATTCAGAAGATAAAGGGTAAGGATATCGAAAGTGTTTTGCTTCCGATGAAGCTTATTGAAAGAGATTCAGTAAAAAATTTATTGTAGTTTAATAATATTTAAATTGATAAAAAACTCTACTGTCCGAATTGCAGTAGAGTTTTTTATGTCAGTAGATAAAATCCGGATACCCGCATTATTGCAGGTATCCGGAATAGTTTTTTATTATGCTTTGTTTATAGAACCGAAAAGTTCCATTTTTTCTTTTACTGTTGCTTTAATTGCTTCGAATCCGGGAGCTAAGATTTTACGTGGGTCAAAACCTTTACCCTGTAAATCTTTGCCTTCTTCGATATATTTGCGGGTAGCAGCAGCGAAAGAAAGCTGACATTCCGTGTTAACGTTAATTTTTGAAACGCCGAGAGAGATAGCTTTTTTAATCATATCTTCAGGAATTCCTGTACCACCGTGCAATACTAAAGGCATAACACCTGTTGCATCCTGAATCTTAGCAAGAGCATCAAAATCAAGTCCTGCCCAGTTTTCGGGATATTTACCATGAATGTTTCCAATACCTGCAGCGAGCATTGTTACACCCAAATCAGCAATCATTTTGCATTCGTTGGGGTCAGCAACTTCGCCACCGCCGATAACACCGTCTTCTTCGCCACCGATAGCACCAACTTCAGCTTCCAAGGAAAGACCTTTTGATTCACAAACAGCAACTAATTCTTTTGTTTTTTCGATGTTTTCTTCAATAGGATAATGAGAACCATCGAACATTACAGAAGAAAATCCTGCCTCGATACATTTTTTAGCACCTTCGTAGGAACCATGGTCAAGATGCAAAGCAACAGGAACAGTAATGTTTAATCCTTCAAGCATACCATTAACCATACCAACGATAGCTTTGTATCCGCCCATATATTTTCCGGCACCTTCGGAAACACCGAGGATAACGGGAGAATTATTTTCCTGAGCGGTGAGCAAAATAGCTTTTGTCCATTCTAAGTTGTTGATGTTGAACTGGCCTACAGCATATTTGCCGGCTTTAGCCTTTGTTAACATTTCTTTTGCAGATACTAACATAATAAACCTCCAAAAATTTTTTAATCCAAATGTATTATATATTATATTTTACAAAAAATCAAGAAGTTTAATTAATCTTCACCGAATTTCACAATAAAGATAATATTTAGCCTGAAAGTTCGGTTAAAATGTAAAAACCTCTCAAAAAAGAGAGGTTTTTAAAAATTATTCAGCTGTAGATTCTGTAGTTTCTTCAGTTACCTCTGAAGAAGCTTCTTCGCTTTCCGGTTCATCGGGAGCTTCTAAGGGTTCAATTTTTATATTTTTGGGAGAATGTTTTTTGAGTGAAGATTCATTTGCTTCAACTGTAAGTGCGTTAGCCCATTCATCAACTTTTGCTTCGAATTCTTCGGTTTTAAGTTTAGAAAGAACGCTCATACGATTGTTTTCAAAATCTGTTTTATCAGCTTTGATGTCGTATATTTTCATAACGAGAGGCATAGTTGCGTCATTTATAAAAGCTACATCTCCGGCTTTACCGTTTTTCACAAATTCCAAAATGTTTTCAGGGTTATTTGTGCTGTCATTTTTATCAATGATAACAGTATAACGGGAAGCTTCGGGGATAGTTTCTTCGTCTTTATAGTAATCGTTTAAGATTTTCTGGAAATCTTCACCATTTTCAAAACGTTTTTTGAGTGCTTCTGCTTCAGCTTCAATATCTGCCTGCTCAAGTTTTGTGCTGTTGCCTTCTTCATCTGTTACGCTTGTACGAACAGGTATATAGCAAACTTTAGCATTAGCTTCGTAGAAAGCTTCTTTTAAAACATCTTCTGCAACTTCTTCTGTTCCGCCCTGACCATAAATGGAGTTGAAGATAGTGGAACTCTTATACTGGTTAAGCTGCATAGTACTAAAAGATTCTAATCCGAATCCTTTATCAGCATACTGATATACCTGGTCATAATAATTGTAATATGACTCAGAGGAAGAATTTAAATAGGATTTTGTGTCGCTATCAATTGTGAATCCCATTTCGTCAAATTTTTGCTCGATAGCAAGGTAACGTTTAGCTAATTTTTCTGCTTCGTCTTTCACCCACTGAAGGCCATCTTTGCCTTCTAATTCCTGGTCGAAAGCTGTTTTGTAAACATCATAGCCTTCCAAAGCTGTTGCTTCATCATAAGCAGCAAGGGACATACCGACATACATACCTGAAGTTACAACATAATCTTCCAATTTGTAAGTCCAGGATTTGTCAGCACCACAACTTGTGAAACTAAAGAGTGTTGTTGCCACTAAAACAGATGCAACGATTTTTTTAATTGAATTCATTTAATTCAAGACCTTTCTGATAAAATTTATACACGAGGGTATTATACTATATTTTATTATGTTTGTCCAGTAAATAAAATAAAAAATTTTATCTTTTTATATATTAACCCATTGACATATTATTGCATAACTTGATAAAAGGGGAGGTTTGAAAAGTAATTTATTGATTTAAGAGGTTGTTATGGATGCGGATTATTTGCCATTGAATAGATTGAAAGAGGGAAGTAAAGCTGAAGTTTTGAAGTTGGCTATAAACGGAAGTATGAGAAAAAGATTTATGGATATGGGCCTTATTGAGGGGGCTTTTGTAGAATGTCTTCATAAAAGTCCTGCAGGAAATCCCATTGCATATTTAATAAGAGGTGCTGTAATAGCGATAAGAAATGAAGATGCAGATGGAATTTTGGTTTCAGTTTTACAATAAGGGGCGATTATATAATCGCCCTTTTTTAAGGGAAGGAGAGAGCTTTTATGGGGCTTAGTAAAAGTTCCACCGGTATATTGGCGATAGACAGGGGAATGAAGATATTTAAAGGTGAAAATGATAAGGTTATAGCATTAGCCGGAAATCCAAATGTCGGTAAAAGTACAATCTTCAATAAGCTTACCGGGATGAATCAACATACCGGGAATTGGCCGGGTAAGACAGTCAGTAATGCTTGCGGAAGATTTTCTTATAATGGGAAAAATTATATTCTGGCAGATTTGCCGGGTACCTATTCGATTTCTGCAAGGTCACAGGAAGAGGAAATTGCAAGAGATTTTATTTGTTTTGGGAATCCTGATGCTACACTTGTTGTTTGCGATGCTACCTGTTTAGAGCGGAATTTAAATCTTGTTTTGCAGATACTTGAGTTAACTCAAAATGTAGTGGTATGCGTAAATATTATGGATGAAGCAAAAAAGAAAAATATAAAAATAGACTTGAAAGCCCTTTCGGATGAGCTCTCTGTTCCTGTTGTAGGAATGAGTGCAAGGAGTAATAAGGGGATAGAAAAAATGCTTTTGGAACTGGAAAAATTTCCAAAAGATAATATTTATAAGCAACTTCGTTACAGTGAGGAGATTGAAAGTGCGATTTGCACTTTGGTACCATTACTTAAAGAAATTTTTGGCGAAAACTCAAATTGTCGGTGGATTGCACTTAAGCTTTTAAGTGGTGATACGAAGTTTTATGATTCGGTAGAAAAGTATTTGGGGATAGATTTACGTAATAATATACGACTTAAAGATGCGTTGGAGAAAATAGGTATTTCACCTGAAATAGAAGATGAAATTACAATTTCCACCGTGTTAAGGGCAGAAGAAATCTGTAAGAAAGTTATCAGTAAAAATGAAAGGCCGGATTTAAAAGACCGTAAAATCGATAAAATTATGATTGGCAAAAAAACCGGAATACCTATAATGATTATGCTTTTGGGATTGATTTTATGGATTACCATTGTTGGTGCAAACTATCCGTCTTTATTGTTGTCTGATTTTTTGTTTTGGGTTGAGGGGAAGATAAAATACTTATTTAATTTATTTTCGGCTCCCGATTGGGCTATAGGTTTATTTGTTGACGGAATTTATCATGTGCTTGCCTGGATTGTGGCGGTTATGCTACCGCCTATGGCAATATTTTTCCCGCTCTTTACATTTTTGGAGGATATAGGATATCTTCCGAGAGTAGCATTTAATTTAGATTACTATTTTAAAAAAGTGTGCGCGTGTGGAAAACAGTCGTTAACACTTTGTATGGGGTTTGGTTGTAATGCTGCGGGTGTTGTTGGAAGTAGAATTATAGATTCCCCGCGAGAAAGACTTATAGCAATTATGACCAACAGTTTTGTACCTTGTAACGGCAGATTTCCGACGATGATTACCCTTATTTCCATTTTTTTAATAGGTAGTTATAATACTGTTTCGAGTTCGTTTTTTTCTGCAATTTTTCTTATGGGAATTATCGTTTCAGGGGTTTTTGTTACTTTATTAGTTTCTTATATATTATCTAAAACTTTTTTAAAAGGTCTTCCTTCTTCTTTCACATTGGAACTTCCGCCATACAGAAAGCCGCAGATAGGCAAGGTAATAGTCCGTTCGATTTTCGACAGGACGTTGTTTGTACTGTTAAGAGCTGTAATGGTGGCGGCACCTGCCGGAGCAATTATATGGATAATGGCAAACGTGATGATAGGGGATATGAGCCTTTTGAATTATTGTACCCGATTTTTAGATCCCTTTGCATCATTTTTTGGTATGGATGGTACAATTCTCATGGCATTTGTTTTAGGTTTTCCTGCAAATGAAATTGTATTACCGATTATAATTATGTCATATACAGCGGGGAGTACAATAACAGAAATAAGCAATCTGGCACAAATACAAACGTTACTTGTGAATAATGGTTGGAGTGTTATTACAGCAATATGTGTTATACTATTTTCACTTTTTCATTGGCCTTGTTCGACCACTTGTATAAGCATTTATAAAGAAACTAAAAGTGTTAAATGGACATTTTTATCAGCTGTGATTCCCACTTTAATCGGATTATTGTTTTGTTTTGTTGTAGCTAATGTCGGGAAATTATTATAAAAAAAGAGTGTTTAAAAACTTTTTCGTTTTTAAACACTCTTTTTTTAATATTTCAATTTTCTGTTTTTAAGCTTTTCTTTACCTAAATTTTCTTTGTTTGTTTGTCTGCTTCTTGCAATAGCAAAGCCATCGTCGGGTAAGTCATCGGTTATGGTAGATCCTGCGGCAATAAAGGTGTTGGTACCTACTGTAACAGGTGCTATCAGGTTTGTGTTGCAGCCTATGAAGGCATTATCTTTAACTGTGCAGCGTGCTTTGTTTACTCCGTCGTAGTTTACAGTAACACAACCACATCCGAAATTTACATTTTTTCCTATATCGCTGTCACCTACATAAGTTAAGTGAGAAACAGAAACACCTACATCAAGGAAGGAGTTTTTAATTTCCACAAAATCGCCTATTTTTACGTGGTCTGAAATTTTGCTGTTGGGACGGATATGTGAGAATGGGCCTATTTTAACCTCATTTCCTATTTCGGAGGAATAACATTGTGAGGCGTTTATTATGGTGTTATTTCCTATAACGCAGTTTTCTATAGTGGTGCCTGAAGTTATAGTGCAATTTTCGCCTATTATAGTTTCACCTTTTAAAATAACATTTGGGTATATTAAAGTCCCTTTACCTATTTTAACTGTACTTTCGATTATAATGCCATCTGTTGATAAGAAAATAACTCCGTTTTCAAAAAGTGATGATAAAATTTTCTCCTGAGCATCTTTTTTTAATCTCATTTCATCAATAAAGTTATTCATATTTTCTCCTTTTTATTTAATCAATAAAGTTTTTACTATTATATTATCCATTTTTTTATAAGGTTTGTAAAGTATATAATGTTATTTTGTTTAAAATTCTGTATATTTGTGAAAAAATAAAAAAATTTTCAATAATAGTAGAAAAATTTAAAATTATCTGTTATAATAGTATAGCAACCAAAAAAATGGAAATTTTTGATATAATAATTTTTGGTGCAAAATATTTATATCGTACAACTATTCTCGTTCGCGGACCTTTTTTCGGAAATGATGTCAGCGGACTTGTAATTGTGTGTATAAAATTTTGGAGGTATGTTAAAATGCAGAAAAAATTTGTTTACCTGTTTTCTGAAGGAAACGCAACTATGCGTGAGCTTCTCGGTGGTAAAGGTGCTAACTTGGCAGAGATGACTCATATCGGTCTTCCTGTTCCTCAGGGCTTTACTGTTACAACAGAAGCTTGTACTCAGTACTATGATGATGGCAGAAAGATCAACGATGATATTCAGGCTCAGATCATGGAAGGTATCGATAAGATGGAAGGTATCACCGGTAAAAAATTCGGTGACAAGCAAAATCCTCTCCTCGTTTCTGTTCGTTCCGGTGCTCGTGCATCTATGCCTGGTATGATGGATACTATCTTGAACCTTGGTCTTAACGAAGAAGTTGTTGAAGTTATGTCTGAAATGTCAGGCAACCCCCGTTGGGCATGGGACTGCTACAGAAGATTCATTCAGATGTATTCTGATGTAGTTATGGAAGTTGGTAAGAAATATTTTGAAGAGCTTATCGACAAGATGAAAGAAGAAAAAGGCGTTACTCAGGACGTTGAACTTACAGCTGATGACCTTAAAACTCTTGCAGGTCAGTTTAAAGCTGAATATAAATCCAAAATCGGTAAAGATTTCCCCTCTGACCCCAAAGAACAGCTTATGGGTGCAGTAGAGGCTGTATTCCGTTCTTGGGACAACCCTCGCGCAAACGTATATCGTCGTGATAACGATATTCCTTATTCCTGGGGTACCGCTGTTAACGTACAGATGATGGCATTTGGTAATATGGGTGACGACTGTGGTACAGGTGTTGCATTTACCCGTGACCCCGCTACAGGTGATCGTGGACTTATGGGTGAGTTCCTTACAAATGCACAGGGTGAAGACGTTGTTGCCGGTGTTCGTACTCCTATGCCTATCGCTGAAATGGCTAACAAATTCCCCGAAGCTTTCAAACAGTTCAAAGAAGTTTGCGCTACTTTGGAAGACCACTACAGAGACATGCAGGATATGGAATTTACTGTAGAACACGGTAAACTCTTTATGCTTCAGACAAGAAATGGTAAGAGAACTGCTAAAGCTGCTCTTAAAATCGCTTGTGACTTGGTAGATGAGGGTATGATTGATAAGAAACAGGCAGTTGCTATGATCGATCCTCGTAACCTTGATACTTTGCTCCATCCTCAGTTTGATGCAAAAGCTTTGAAAGCTGCTACACCTATGGGTAAAGGCCTTGGTGCTTCTCCCGGTGCTGCTTGCGGTAAAGTAGTATTTACTGCTGAAGATGCTGAAGCTTGGAACACAAGAGGTGAAAAAGTTATCCTCGTTCGTTTGGAAACTTCTCCCGAAGATATTACAGGTATGAAAGCATCTCAGGGTATTCTTACAGTTCGTGGTGGTATGACTTCTCACGCTGCTGTTGTTGCTCGTGGTATGGGTACTTGCTGTGTATCCGGTTGTGGTGACATCATTATGGACGAAGAAAATAAGAAATTTACACTTGGCGGAAAAACTTTCAACGAAGGAGATTATATCTCTATTGATGGTTCCACAGGTAATATTTATGACGGTATTATTCCTACTGTTGATGCTGAGATCGCAGGTGAATTCGGACGCATCATGGCTTGGGCTGATGAATTCAGAACTTTGAAAGTTCGTACAAACGCTGATACTCCTGCTGATGCTAAGAAAGCAAGAGAACTTGGTGCTGAAGGTATCGGACTTTGCCGTACAGAGCACATGTTCTTCGAGGCTGAAAGAATTGCTGCTTTCCGTGAAATGATTTGTTCTGACACTGTTGAAGAAAGAGAAAATGCTCTTGCTAAGATTCTCCCTTATCAGCAGGGCGACTTTGAAAAACTCTATGAAGCTTTGGAAGGTAACCCCGTTTGCATCCGTTTCTTGGATCCTCCTCTTCATGAGTTCGTTCCTACTGAAGAAGCTGATATTGCAGCTCTTGCAAAAGCTCAGGGTAAATCTGTTGAAGATATCAAGAACATCATTACATCTCTCCATGAATTTAACCCCATGATGGGACATCGTGGTTGCCGTCTTGCAGTAACTTATCCTGAAATTGCAAAAATGCAGACAGCTGCTGTTATCCGTGCAGCTATCAATGTTCAGAAAGCTCATCCTGATTGGAATATTGTTCCTGAAATTATGATTCCTCTCACCGGTGAAGTTAAAGAAATGAAATTCGTTAAAGATGTAGTTGTTGCTACAGCTGATGCTGAAATTGCAGCTGCAGGTGCTGATCTTAAATACGAAGTTGGTACAATGATGGAAATCCCCAGAGCTTGTCTTACAGCTGACGAAGTTGCTACAGAAGCTGAATTCTTCTGCTTCGGTACTAACGATTTGACTCAGATGACATTCGGCTTCAGCCGTGATGACGCTGGTAAATTCCTCACAGCTTACTATGACAGCAAGATTTACGAAAATGATCCTTTCGCAAAACTTGACCAGAATGGTGTAGGTAAACTTATGGAAATGGCTGTTGAACTCGGTAAAAAAGCTCGTCCTTCTATCCATTGTGGTATCTGTGGTGAGCACGGCGGTGACCCTGTTTCCGTTGAGTTCTGCCATAAGATCGGTTTGGATTACGTTTCCTGTTCTCCTTTCCGTGTTCCGATTGCTCGCCTTGCAGCAGCTCAGGCAGCAATTAAGGAATCTAAGTAATTAGATTTGTATTGTTATGGGACAAAGTGTTTTAGCGTGAAAACACATAAAAAGGACAAAACTTTTTAGCGTGGACACTTAAAATAAAACAAACTTGATTCCCTACAAAAACTAAAATTATCCGCCCGAAGAAATTCGGGCGGATTTTTGTTGCAAAATATATAGTGATATGTTATTATTTATTTAAAGTAATAATATTCTATTGGGGTGAAAAAATGAAGGTTGTTATAGCAATAGATTCTTTCAAAGGTAGCGTATCTTCTTTACAAGCGGGCAATGCTGTTAAAGATGCAATTCTCAGATTGGATAACAATGCAAATGTTACAGTTAAGCCGTTGGCTGATGGTGGAGAGGGTACGGTTGAAGCTTTAGCAGAAACCTCTAATGCTCAAATGATTGAAACAAAGGTTCATGGGCCACTAATGAAGCTTGTAACAGCAAAATACTGTATTTTAAATGATACAAATACCGCAGTTATTGAAATGGCTTCTGCATCGGGAATAACCCTTATTTCTCCTGCTGAAAGAAATCCTTTAGAAACAACCACTTATGGTGTTGGCGAAATTATTAAAGATGCAATAAAAAGAGGTTGCCGTCGCTTTATTGTTGGAATTGGCGGTAGTGCTACTAATGATGGCGGAACAGGAATGTTGACCGCTTTGGGTTATGAGTTTTTAGATAAAAACAATACTCCTATTGCTTTGGGTGCAAAAGGGCTTAAGGATTTGCATACAATAAAAAGTGCCAACGTCATACCTCAATTAAAAGAATGTAGTTTTAATATTGCTTGCGACGTTACGAATCCGCTTTGCGGAGAAAACGGATGCAGCGCCGTGTTTGGTCCGCAAAAAGGTGCTACCCCCGAAATGATTGGCGATATGGACACATGGCTTAAAAACTATGCCGAGAAAGCCCAAACCGTTTCAAAAAAAGCGGATAAAGACCATTCAGGTGCAGGTGCTGCAGGCGGTTTAGGATTTGCCTTTTTGTCTTTCACAAACGCTGTGCTAAAATCGGGAATTGAAATTATTTTAGAAGAAACAAACATAGAAAATGATATTCAAAACACGGATATTGTTGTAACAGGAGAAGGTCGCCTTGATTCTCAAACCGTTATGGGTAAGGCGCCTATTGGAGTGGCAAAACTCGCTAAGAAGTACAATAAAAAGGTAATTGCTTTTTCGGGTTGTGTAACTGATGATGCCGAAGTATGCAACGAACACGGAATAGATGCTTATTTCCCTATAGTTAGAGGCGTTACAACACTTGATGATGCACTGAACACAGATAACGCTTATAAAAATCTCGAGGCTACAGCGTATCAGGTGTTTAGGTTGGTTATGTGAATATGAAAAAAATTAACAAAATGGTTTTGGCTTCAATGTTTTTAAGTATGGGGTTTATATTACCTTTATTTACAAGTCAAATTAAGGAAATAGGGGATACTTTACTTCCAATGCATATCCCCGTTATGCTTTGCGGATTTATATGCGGTGCGAATTACGGACTGATTATAGGCTTGATTTTACCGTTTTTACGTTCGGTTGTTTTTAGTATGCCACCGATTTATCCAAATGCTGTCTGGATGGCGTTAGAGCTTGCCACATACGGTTTTGTTATAGGCTTTTTATATTTGCGTATACGTGATAAAGGCTTAAAATCAGTTTATATCAGTTTATTATCTGCTATGCTATTAGGCAGAATTGTGTGGGGAATAAGCAAAGCGTTGTTATTGGGGTTGAGCGGAAAAACCTTCACCCTTGCATTATTTGTTTCAGGCGGATTTATTGATGCATTACCAGGAATTTTACTTCAACTTATACTCATACCAACCATAATGCAAATTATCAAAAGAAAAGGTGTATCAAAATGAAAAAAATATCATTTCCTTACGGACAAACACATTTAGATTATGAGTTCAAAGACCAAGAGCTTGTTGGTGTGCTTACCTCCTCTATTGAGAAATATATCCCTGAAACTGACGGAAAAGAGCTTGTTAAAAGAGCTTTGCAGTCTCCCGTTGAGAGTGAAAGACTTTGTAAATTAAGTAAAGGCAAACAAAATATTGTAATTATTGCAAGTGACCATACACGACCCGTGCCGAGTAAAATTATAATTCCTCAAATGCTTGATGAGATAAGAAAAGGAAATCCACACGCTGATATTACAATTCTTATCGCAACAGGCTGTCACAGAGGTACTACAAAACAGGAGCTTATAAATAAATTCGGCGAAGAAATAGTAGAAAATGAGAAAATATACATTCATGATTGCGACGAACGAGAAAAGTTCGTGAATATAGGTGTTTTACCCTCTGGTGGACAGTGTGAAATAAATAAAATAGCATTTGATGCTGATTTACTTTTGGCCGAGGGTTTTATTGAACCTCATTTTTTTGCAGGATTCTCAGGCGGTAGAAAAAGTGTTTTGCCTGGCGTTGCGAGCAGAGCGACCGTTCTTGCTAATCACTGCTCTGAATTTATTGCACATAAAAAAGCAAGAACAGGTATTTTAAAAGACAATCCCATACATAATGATATGGTCTGGGCGGCAAAAAAAGCTAAACTTGCTTTTATTGTTAATGTGGTATTAAATTCTAAAAAAGAGCCTATTTTTGCTGTCGCAGGAAATTTTGAAAAGGCACATAAAAAGGGAACGGATTTTATCGCCTCACTTTGTGCTGTGAATGCTGTTCCTGCCGATATAGTTGTATCAACAAACGGTGGATATCCACTTGACCAAAATGTATACCAAGCCGTAAAAGGAATGACAGCGGCTGAAGCAACTGTAAATGAAGGCGGAGTTATAATAATGCTTGCAAAATCCAATGATGGTATAGGCGGCGACCATTTTTATCATCAGCTTGCAGATGAAGCAGATATAAATAAAACAGTTGAAAGTTTTCTTTCACGTGGGCGAAACGAAACTGTGCCAGACCAATGGCAGACCCAAATTCTACTTAGAATTTTAATGAAATCTAAGGTCATTTATGTTTCTGATATGGCAGATGAACTCGTTAAAAAAATGCATATGATTCCTGCTCGTTCTATTGAGGATGCACTTACAAAGGCTAAAAATATTCTGTTAAAGCAAGATGTTACAATAACAGTTATACCCGATGGTGTATCTGTTATTGTAAAATGATTTTTATGGAGAGAAAATTGGAGATGAGAGGCAAGAAAAAGGGCGGGTCAAAAACGAGGAAAAATGGGATGGAATGAGGATAAAAAAATTTGTCCCGTTGACGCTAAAAAGGTTTGTCCTGTAACATGTAAAACAAAACTGTCCGCCCGAATTTTTCGGGCGGATTTTTTTGCAAAGACCTTTTTATTGAAAACTAAATGTGATATAATATAATTAATATAAATGAAAGTCTGTTGGAGAAATATTATGACAACGAAGCTCTTTTTTGAGGCAATAATCAAATTTTTATCAGGTGTTCTTTTGCTCGGATTACTGATATTTTTACCTGCCGGTACTTTTTCTTATTTTAACGGTTGGCTGTTGATGGGGATTTTATTTATACCTATGTTTTTTGCGGGAATTGTAATGATGTTAAAAAATCCCGATTTATTAAAAAGCAGATTGAATGTAAAAGAGAAGCAAAAAGAGCAAAGTCTTGTTGTGAAACTCAGCGGCATTATGTTTTTTGCAGGGTTTGTTGTTGCGGGACTGGGTGTCCGTTTCCATTGGTATGTATTGCCGACAGGTGTTGTAATTGGTGCGTCTATTATATTTTTAATTGCTTATATTTTTTATGCAAAGGTACTTTGTGAAAACACATATCTTTCCCGCACGATTGAAGTGCAAAAGAATCAAAAGATAATCGATACGGGGGTATATAAAATTGTCAGACACCCTATGTATAGTGCGACTTTGCTTTTGTTTTTATCAATGCCAATTGTGTTGGGCTCTGTATATTCATTGTTGATTTTTCTTGTATATCCTTTTATTATAGCAAAACGGATTAAATATGAAGAAGCTTTTCTTGAAAAAGAACTTGAAGGTTATTGTGAGTATAAAATAAAAGTCAGATATCGCCTGATACCATTTGTGTGGTAATTCAGGATGAAATGGGAGAATTTATATGAAAAATTTAGGATATTATAATGGCGTTTGGGATGAGATTGAAAAAATGTCTGTACCTATGAGTGACAGGGTTTGCTTTTTTGGTGATGGCATATATGATGCGACTTACAGTCGGAATTATAATATATTTTCATTGGATGAACATGTAGATAGGTTTTATAACAGCGCAAAGCTTTTAGAAATAGAGTTACCTCATTCCAAATTGGAAATGAAAGAACTTTTAAAAAGTATGGTTAAGAAAATGGACACCGGCGAAAACTTTGTTTATTTTCAGGCGACACGCGGAAGCGGTCCTGTCAGAAATCATATATTTCAAAAGGGAATAAAAGCAAATATCTGGATTAATATTTATCATAAAGAAATTCTTGATTTAAATAAACGCGTTCAGTTGATTACCATGGAAGATACCAGATTTTTTCATTGTAATATAAAAACTTTAAATCTGATTCCCTCAGTTATTGCATCTCAGCGAGCTAATGAGGCAGGATGTTTTGAGGCGGTTTTTCATAGGGACGGAAGAGTTACTGAGTGTGCTCACAGTAACGTGCACATTATAAAAAACGACACTTTAATTACAGCTCCTACCGATAATCTGATTTTGCCCGGTATAGCCAGAAAGCATATTATTGAAACTTGTAAAAAAATGGATATTCCTGTTAAGGAAGAACCATTTTATTTGAAAGAATTATTTGATGCGGATGAAGTGTTAGTTTCTTCAGCGGGTGCGTTATGCCTTGTTGCAGATAAAATAGATGGCAGGGAAGTTGGAGGAAAAGCGACAGATTTAGTCTTAAAGATTCAAAAGATATTACTTGATAATTTTATTGAACAAACAAATAAATAATAAGAGGCAAGTGCGATGAAGAATAAGAAAAAAGACGTTAAATTATATAATGTGTTGTTTCCGTTCTGGATGCTTTTACTGTTCCCGTCAATATGGCTTATAGTTTTACCGGGTAATTTTATAATTGACAGCATTGTTTTAATTGTCAGTATGATTTCACTTAAAGTCACAGAGAAAAAAGAGTGGTATAAACGATATATAGTTAATGTTTTTTTATCAGGTATGGTTTCTGATTTTATAGGCGCAGGGTATATGTTTTTATTACTTGCAGTATTTGGTATTGGTCAGATGGGGGATGAATTTTATCTGACTGCACCTGCTGTAATAATATCAGCGATTTTTATTTTTGTATTAAATTATTTTATTACTTTCAGAAAAGCGGATAAATTATTGAGACTAAGGTTTTCACTTATATTTTCGATAGTTACAGCACCATATACCTTTTTGATTCCGTCAAGTTGGTTATATGGATAAAATTTTTAAGTTTGATAAAAAAGAGAGTGTCATAAGACACTCTCTTTTTTATTAGTTTAAAATATTAAGATTGTGCGGGGCCTAAAGTTACACTAGCACCACCGAAGTATTTAGCAAGACTCAACAAGTCATTACGGTTAACTCTTCCGTCGTCTGTTACATCGGAGTTAGCTTGGTTGATTTCAACAGTAGCACCACCGAAGTTTTTAGCAAGTCTCAACAAGTCAGAACGGTTAACTTTACCATCGCCTGTTACGTCACCATACATGATGGTAACAGCTTCTTCAACTGTTACAACACATACTGCAGAAGTAGCGGTTGCAGGTGTTAAAGAATCTTTAGTATTAGTAACAACAACTTTGTATGAACCTGCATCAGCTGTAGTTACAGCTGCGATAGTGTATGTAGCATTTGTTGCACCTGCGATAGCGTTATCGCCTTTATACCACTGATAGCTCAAAGTACCTTCGTCAGAAGCTTCAGCAACTACAGAAAGTGTCAAAGCATCGCCTTCTGTCAAATCAGCTGTTGCAGCTAAATCAGTTGTAATAGAAGGAGTTGCAGACTCTGTAGGACCTGCGGGAACATCTTCACCAACATAGTAGTATTTGTACTGACCTTTATAACCGATGCTGTCACCAACACCAAAGGAAGCGGATTCATCGGTTACATTGATGAGGTTGAAGTAAGATTTTCCGTAAGACTGAGAGTGTGCTGTAGGAACTGTAGAAGAAAGGTATTCACCTTTACCGAGGCTGTATGTTTTGTCAAAAGTTACTTCAACATAGTCAC
Source organism: Fumia sp. (assembly GCA_045645505.1). GTDB lineage: Bacteria > Bacillota > Clostridia > Oscillospirales > Ruminococcaceae > Fumia. Next base: position 16,405 of record JAZRIW010000019.1, on the reverse strand, counting down.
TTTCATTTCTTACAGTATATCCGTTACAAATCTGATTTCCTGAGTCATGTGAAGCACTTGTGGGGAACCAGTCCTGACGGGAACCATTCATATATTTAACACCTTCAGTACCCCAGGATGTTACCATCTGATTACCATAGAAGGTATGGATGTAAATATCTTCCAAAGGAGTGATGGTCTGTGTAATATCAAAGATACCGCCTGCATAAGTTATCTGATAATGTTCTTCCATTACTTCACGGCCTGTACCATCAGCAAGTTTTGTGTTGGTAGCCTGAATAGCATTTACCCAGTCAAGAGTAACTATATCAGCATAACCATTGAAACCGTTAGTTACTTTTTCTCCGTCAGCATAGATAGCAACGCTTACACTTCTACCGGTTGCGGAGTTTTCTGCGACCATATCACCGGAGTTGAGATAACCATGGTTACCACCTGTGAAGGTGTTTGTATATTCATCAAGGCCATTGTTTTTAGCAAAAACTACATAAGGACCAAAATGGTCTGTATAGCTTGAGTAAAGAGTTCTTGTAGCAGTAGCCATAACAGCTTCCTGTCCGGAAAGGTTTGCATCTACAAAGTAAACGTTTTTGATTTCCATAAGGCTATTAGGACCTTTTCTGCCTAAAGTAAATACAATGTTTTCAGAAGCACTGTATGAAGATACGAGTTTTACGTTGTCTCCTGACATACTTACAAAGGTCTGAGTTGCATCGCCTGTGGGAGGAGTAAATACTGCTAATCTTCCGTCAGGAGTTGCACCTGTTTCTTTGGGGTAAGCTTCGATTTCTGTAAGGAATACGCCTACACCTGCAGCGGATAATTTAATTTTAAGGTATCTTGCTTTGATAGGATTCTTTGTTGATAAAACGAAGAGTGTATCGTTTACAGAACCTGTATAAATGATTTTGTAATCTTCGTCTGTAGTTGCTTTAGCATAGATGATAGCATTTGCGGGAGGTAATACACTTGCTGATGCATCAATATCTGTAGAAGTGATGATAAGTTCACTTAAGTCTTTATCTTCACCTAAATCAAATTCGATTGTAGCGTTACCCAAAGCATTGAAATAATTGCCATTGTACCAGCTTCCGCCTAATTTACCATCAGTAAGTGCAGTACCATTGGGGTCTTTTGAAGCGCCATTCCATGATGTAACATCATGAGTGTAAGTCATACCTTCGAGATAGTTAACGTTGAAAACCGTGGGAGCTAAAATTCCGTCTGTGGATTGTTTTGTAGGTCTCTGATAAGCTTCGATTTCATTTAAGAAAATAAACTGACCACCATGGAAAGTGAATCTTAAAGCTTCAGCTGTAAAAGCAGTTTCACCTGCAAAACGATAATCTTTCTTTGAGGAAGTTTCTGTGTTTTTCTGCTCTAAAATCAAAATCCACTCGTCTGAACCTACGGGTTTATATTCAATATCAAATTTTTTGGGAGCGGAAATACCTGCGCTTGCGTCAAGAAGTACACTAACAAAAAGTTCCTGGAATGTCAGAGGATCGTCTTCAAAATCAAAGATAACTGAAGGAGCAGATGTGTTCATGATTCCTGCATATCCGGTGTTATAAAAGCTTCCTGTAAATTTACCGTCAGTTAAGAATGTGCCGGCAGAGTCATTAGCCCCTGCTTTATACCATGAAGCATCAGTTACTTCACTTCCATAGGTATATGTTTTACCTGGTAATAAGTTGGGGTTAGGAAGTACGATTTCTATGATACCATGAGAAGTTCTTCCGGTAGGTCTTGGGTAAGCTTCGATTTCTTTAATAAATAAGAATTGAACGCGTTTGAGTTCAAACTTAATAGCACTTGCTTTTAATGGGTTTTCTGTTGTAATAGTAAAATTAGCTTCATCAATTTCGCCTTCGTAAATTTTCTGCCAATCGGTATAAGTGTTTGATTTGATGTAGATTACACCACTAGTAGCAGGATAAACACCTGAACCTTCTTCTACCAAGAAGTTGATGAAAATTTCACCTAAATCTTTTTCTTCGCCTAAATCAAATTCAACAGTAACATCCTGTGTAGCATTGAGATAATCTCCGCCGTACCAGGTTCCACCTGTTACACCGTCAGTAAGTGAAGTGTTATTGGGGTCTTTAGATGTGCCGTTAAATGATGTAACGTTATGAGTATAAGGTTGATTTAAAAGATAGTTTACATTATATACTGTAGGTGCCAATTTAGCATCAGCAGCTACATTTGTTTCTTCAGCAAAAACTCTTATTTCGTTTAAGAAAGTAAACTGACTGCTATGGAAAGTAAATCTTAAGCCTTTTGCTGTTATAGCTTCATCAGCTCTGAATACGATTTTTCCTTTAGAAGTATCGGAGCTTTTGTGTTCAGCGATCAATACCCATTCGTCTGAACCGGGAGCCTGATACTCAATATCGTATTTATTCGGAGAAGTAACTCCGGCTGAAACATCTACGAGTGAGTGAATGTAAATTTCTTTAAATGTAATGGGATCATCTGATAAATCAAATGTAACTACAGGTTTTGTAGCACCACTAATACCTGCATAATTATCATTATAGAAGGTATATGTGAAATTACCGTCAGTTAAGTATATGCCTGCAGAGTCATTGGCAGAAGCTTTATACCAATTGGTAACATCGCTGTATGTATAAGTTTTACCTGCAATTAAGCTTTCGTCATTAACTGTAACTTCACATACAGTTGATTCAGCGGCAGCAGTACCATTTGTGGCAACTACTTTATAGCTTCCTGCATGGTCTATACAAACAGGATTTGGGGAATAAGTTCTGCTTGTTGCACCTGAGATGATTTTGTCGTCCTTATACCACTGATAAGTGACGGTTCCACCATCATTAACTGTAGCATTTACCTGGAGATGAAGTAAATCTCCAACTGTCGCTGTTTTTGTTGCCTCTAAGTCAGTTTCAAATACTGGAGTTTCAGGAGCGTCGTTTGCAAAAGCTATGGGCATTGCACCGAAAACTACAAGTACTGACAAAACGATACTTAAAAGGCGTTTTGTGAGTTTTTTCATAAAAAGTCTCCTTTACATTAAATTTTTTAATGATAAATATAATAATCACAAGATATATTTTATTATATTTTATGATTATTGTTAATTGGAAGATTGCACAATGTTTATATGCTTTTTTTGTGCATGTTTTTTATGTCGGGAGATGTCATTAAATTGTTTTTGTATTTGCACTTAAATTATATCATAAAAAATAGAATTTAATATGCTTTTTATTGCTTTATTATGGAATTTTGTTGACATTCACCGATAAGATTTATAGTTTATTTATCTGTTTATATCATTATTATATCTTATATAATATGATAAAAAAAGGGGGAGAAATGGTTATTTTAAGGGGTGGATTTATGATAATGTGTTTTCTTTATTTCTGTAAACAATAAATTTGCAAAAAAGGAATTCCAAAATGAAATTTGAAAGCATAGTAACAATCAGAACAATATAATCGTTAGTACCATTTTGTTCTGCTAAATGTCCGAGGTAAGTTGAAAGGGGGGTGAAGATTAAATAAAAACCAAAAACTTTGGACATAGCGACAGGGATATTGGCCGCAGATTTAAATGTGAATTTTCTGTTGAAGGTGAAATTCCAAAGTATTGATAAAATGAGTGCTATAAGATAAGAAGGCCAATACATAAGCTTTATAAATTCATTTAAAACAGTAAAGGAAATTATCTGAATAATACCTGCAGATATTGAAAAGAGAGTGAATTTCATTGCTTGTAAAAATGGTTTATTTTGCATTTTATAAAACCTCCGCTTTTTAATTGTAATATCTCAGCGAGTGTAAAGCTTTGTTCTTTACAGGTGCCAGGGAATAGTTATAAAATAAAAAAATCTGTCCAAGTTTTTACCTGGACAGATTTTTGAAATTTAAAAATTATTCGATTGTTACGCCTTCAATGCCTTCTAAATCTGCAGCATAGTCAGGTGCCGGTTCCTCAGCTTCTTCTACAGGAGCTTCTACCTTAACTTCTTCGGGCAAGGTAGCACGAATTGAAAGGTTGACTTTTTTCTTTTCAAAATCAATTTCCATAATTTTTGCATCTACAACATCGCCAACTTTCAAAACATCAGCAACTTTATCGATGCGTTTGTTAGCAATCTGTGAGATGTGAATAAGTCCGTCAACACCGGGAATAACCTGTGCGAATGCACCGAATGTTGTGAGAGAAACGATTTTAACAGGGATAATACTGTCAACGGGATAATCTTTTTTGAGAATTTCCCAGGGGTTGTCTTCAGTTTTCTTGTAACCCAAGGAAATCTTCTTTTTCTCAGCGTCGATGTCTTTAACATATACTTCTACAATGTCACCGACTTTAACAACTTCTTCGGGAGATTTGATTTTTGTCCAGGAAAGTTCAGTAATATGAACCATTCCGTCAACTCCGCCCAAATCAACAAATGCACCGTATGAAGTGGTTGATTTAACTTCTCCGTTATAAACCTTTCCAACTTCAACATTTGCCCAGAATTCTTCTTGTTTTGCTTTTTTAACATCCATAAGCACAGATTTTACAGAACCTACTGCACGACGACGTTTGTCATTGATTTCAACGATTCTGAATTGTACTTCAGTTTTAAGAAGTGTATTTAAATCTTCAATACGACGATCAGAAACCATAGATGAAGGAATGAAGATTTTTGTGTTATTGGTAAGAACCAATACGCCGCCTCTTACTACGTCGGTAATTGTACCTGTCAAGACAGCTTTTTCTTCATGAGCTTTACAGATTTCATCAAATCCTGCTTCAGCATCGCAACGTTTTTTAGAAAGAGTAACGATTCCTTCCTGGTCATTAACCTTTAAAACCATTAACTGAATTTCATCGCCTTTTTTGATTTCTTTTGCAAAATCATAGTTGGGATCGTCAGAAATTTCAGCAGAAGGTACAATACCTGCCTGCTTTGCCCCTACATCCACGTGGATTTCATTCGGAGCGATTGTGGTGACGATGCCTTTAACCCTCTTACCTGTATATAATTTCTCATTAAGAGATTGCTCCAAAAGTTCTGCGAAGTCGAGCTCTTCGTTTTGTTCCTTGATAATTTCACTCATTGTGTTTAGAACCTCCTTGATTATATCAGCCGGCGTAGATGCACCGGCAGTAATACCTATACTACTATGGCACAAAATCTGCGATTTGTCAAGTTCAGATTTTGTTTCTATCAAGACAGTTTTGCAATATTCTTTGCAAATCTCATAAAGCTTTCGGGTATTTGAACTTTCCTTTCCGCCTATTACAATCATATAGTCGGATTTTTGTGCAATTTCCACTGCTTCTTGCTGCCTTAAATCTGTAGCACTACATATTGTATCAAAAATTGATAGATTTGTATATAGTTTTTTTGATTTTTCTTGAAAATTTTTCCATATTTTTTTGTTAAATGTGGTTTGCGCTACCATTGCGACAGATTTTTCATTATCGTCTTTTAATTTTTTAAAAATTTCAAAAAGTTCTTCTTCGGTTTCAAAGGTATAAACTTCGCCTTTGCAATGTCCTTTGATTCCTTGTACTTCGGGATGGTCTTTGTTACCTGCAATAAGTATTATTTTGCCTTCTTCGGATTGTTCTTTTACAATCTTGTGAATTTTAAGGACAAACGGACAGGTGCAGTCAACAATTTCTTTATCAGAAAGCTTGTCATAAACTGATAAGGGTACACCATGTGAACGGATAATAACAGTTTGATTATCTTTAATATCTTCTGTGGTCAAAACCGAAGGAATACCTTTTTCTTCGAGTCTTTTTACAATTTGCGGATTATGGATAATAGGGCCTAAGGTAACTGCATTTATTTTTTTGTCTGCAAGTTCAAATGCTTTATTTACTGCACGTGCCACTCCAAAACAAAAGCCTGCTGTTTTTGCAACAGTTATATTAATCATTGATTTCCTCCAACATATCGGAAAAAGTTTTACTCAGCATTCTGTTTGCATTTTTTAATTCTGATGGCAACATTTCACTTGTTCCTAACTCGGAATTAGGAATGAGTTTGCCATATTTTACGGTGATTTTTCTTCTTAAAAAACCTTTGTTGCCTTTTTTTATGACACAGGGCAAGAGGTCACCGCCTGTTCTTGATGCAATAACGAAAACTCCCGATTTGAGTTTTAAAAGTTCACCATTCTTTGAACGGGTACCTTCAGGGAAAATCGCGAGAATTTTATTATCTTTTACGATACTTATTGCATGTTCCACTGCTTTGGTGTCACCTTTTCCGCGATTTACCGGAAAGGCCCCTAAAATACGCAGAAAATAAGAAAGAACGGGAATTTTAAAAAGCTCTTGTTTTGACATAAAATGGCATTGGTTTTTTATCTTTACAGCAAGAAAAATAGGGTCCATATTCGAAATGTGATTGGAACAAAGAATATAGCCTTCATTTTTTGGGATATTTTCAATGCCTTCATATTTTATGCGATAAAAAAGAGGTATAAAAAAGGCTACTATATTTTTTGCAATTGTATAAAAACTCATAAAAATTTCCTTTTTAAAATTATTTCATTATCGAATTAATGACAGCTTCAAGTTTTTCAATAGCTTTTTCGAGTGTGCAACCGGTAGTATCCACTAAAATTGCATCGTCAGCTTGTTTTAACGGGGCAGTCGCACGATGGCTGTCATTATAATCGCGTTGTTTTATTTCTTCTAAAAGTTCATCAAACTTTACGTTTTCACCTTTTTCAAGAAGTTCTTCATAGCGACGTTTTGCGCGTTCTTCAGGGGTAGCGGTAAGAAATATTTTGATGTCGGCATCAGGTAAAACTACAGTGCCAATATCTCTGCCGTCCATGATAACGTTATTTTCTTTTGCAAATTTGCGTTGCAAACTTAAAAGAAAATCTCTTACTTCAGGATGTGCGGAGACATTTGATGCAGCCATTGAAACAGGTGGCTTTCTTATAGCATCTGAAACATCTTCGCCGTTTAAATATACATGTTGAACAGAATCAACATAACGAATTTCCACATTGATATTTTTTAACATTGAGGTGACAATTTCACGGTCTGAGGTGTCTTTTCCTTCGTTTAAAACATAAAGTCCTATTGAACGGTAAAGTGCACCTGTATCAACATAGATAAAACCGAGTTTTTTTGAAATTGCTTTGGCAATGGTGCTTTTTCCTGCACCTGATGGACCGTCTATAGCTATTGAAATCATAAAAAACTTCCTTTCAAATTGTTTTTATATAAGTGAAAACGGCGCTTTGTTGCAATATTCAGAATTTCCTTTTTGAATTTCGGGACAGGAATATCTGAAAAGGTCGGTGGCAAGCGCTTCTTTTTCTGCAAATACAGGAAAATCTTTTTGAAGCTTTGCAAAAGAATGATATATCGGTAAAGTAGCTTTTAATTTAGCTTCTTTTAAAAGCTCTTTGCCTTTTTTATTAAAAGCAAGGACGCGGATATACTGAGGGGGAATGTATGAAATATCCTTTTTTATATCGAGCATTGCATAGATTACTATTCGTTTAATACGACTTAAAGTATATCTTTTTGTTTTAACACGCTTTAAAAAATCATCTGTGGAAACTGCTTTTTTTGCTTCTGTGAAAAGTCTGTATTCAAGTCCTTCGGAAACATCAGGAAGATTTTTGAAATCGTCAACAGACATTGTGCGCAGTTTATATAAAATTGCTTCATTAAGCTTTGTCATTGAAGCACCACCCGATTTGGATTCAAGCTCTTTATTTAAAAGCTCAAAAGCACTTTCAGGGAAAAATTTTTCGAGTGATTTAAAATTTCCTGAAAGGTTTTCCCTTATAAAAGAAGCACTTGCAAAGTTGTTATCGGTAAAATTACTGTCGTGATTTACCCCTTTTCGTTTTATGGTCAAGGGGGTTATCAGAGAAGAGGTTTCTTTCAGAGCTTTAAGATATTCTATAGCCAAAATATTGTTAGGAGTACGCAGAAGTTTTGAAATTTTATTGCTATAAATTTTCAAAACAGCTTTTTCGCGGGCTTTTGGGTAGGAAATACCATCCTTTAAAAGCAGTACGATTTCTTGTGAGACTTCATCTGAAGTGATGGCTTTTAAAGCGTCAGACAGTTCTTTGATATTACCTGATTCACTTCCGAAAGAAAGGGTATCAACAACTCCGAGCCCGTTTAACAACGAAACTCCTGCAAATGCAAATTTTTCCGCAGTTGCAACAGAATAGACAGCAGGGATTTCAACAACAAGGTCGGCACCGTTTTGTATAGCCACATATGCACGTGTCCATTTTGAAAAAGAAGCTACTTCCGAGCGCTGTACGACATTACTGCTCATGGCGACTACAATGTGGTCAAATCCTGATTTTTTAGTTTCATTGATATGATACAGATGTCCGTTATGAAAAGGATTGTATTCTGCAATAATTCCTGCAGTTTTCATAAAATATCCTCACAGTTTTAAATAAATACTTGAAATTTTTTTTCTATTATATTAATATATAAAATAGTGCTGAGAAAGTCAAGTGCTGACTTTCTTTAAAAAGTGGCTTTAAATGCACAGAACCTATGAAAGGAAAGGTAAATTTATGAAAATTTTAGTTATCAACGCAGGAAGTTCTTCCCTTAAGTATCAGGTTATTGATATGCAGGATGAAAGTGTTGTTGCAAAAGGTAATTGTGAAAGAATCGGCGCTGAGGGTGGCGTTATCTCTCATAAGACTGCAAAAGGTGTAGAGGTTAAGCTTAATTGCGAATTTCCTACACATACCGAAGCTTTTGAAAAATTAGTTGAAGTGTTGACAAGCGGTGAGGGAAAAGTTTTAGAAAATCTTTCAGAAATTTCCGCTGTGGGACATCGTGTGGTACAGGGTGCAGAGATGTTTTCTGAATCTGTACTTGTAACTGAAGATGTAATTGAAAAAATCAGTTCCATTTCTGAACTTGCTCCTTTACACAATCCCGCACATGTTTTGGCTTTGAAGGCTTGTCAGAAAGTGTTTGCAGCTTCTGTTCCTCAGGTTGCTGTGTTTGATACTGCTTTCCATCAGACAATTCCTGATTATGCATATACTTTTGGTATTCCTTATGAAGATTATGAAAAATATCATGCAAGAAAATATGGCTTCCATGGTACTTCTCATCGTTATGTTTCCCAGAGATTTGCAAAACTTATCGGAAAAAATATCAAGGATATCAAGATTATTACTTGTCACCTTGGCAACGGTTCCTCAATCACCGCTATCGATGGTGGTAAATCTATAGATACTTCTATGGGATTTACTCCTTTGGATGGTGTAATTATGGGTACCCGTGCAGGAAATATTGACTCCTCTTTAGTTTTGTATCTTATGGAGAAAAAAGGTTTCACTCCTAAGGAAATGAGTGATTACCTCAATAAAAAATCAGGTTATCTTGGAGTTTCCGGATTCACAAATGACGACCGCGATATCCGTAAGGCTGCTGCTGAAGGAAATAAACGTGCACAACTTGCAAGTGAAATCCTCCGTTATGGAATCAAGAAATATATCGGTGCTTATACTGCTGCGATGGGTGGTCTTGACGCTGTTGTATTCACAGGTGGTATCGGCGAAAATTCCGCACCTGTCCGTGAAGGTGCTTGTGAGCATATGGAATATCTGGGAATTAAATTGGATGTTCAGAAAAACCAGGAGCTTAACCGCCATGAAGGAGAAATTTCCACTCCTGATTCTAAGGTTAAGGTTTGGATTGTTCCTACAAACGAAGAGCTTTTAATTGCTCGTGATACAAAGGAAATTGTTGATAAAACCAAATAATTTTTTAAAAAAAGAGGTTGCGAATTGTCGCAACCTCTTTTTTATTTCTGGTTAATATTTTTGGCATTTTTTATATATTGTCTTGGAGAAATACCAAATTTCTTTTTGAACATTTTTGAAAAATTATAAATATCATTATAACCCACCGAAGGAGCGGCAATAGAGGGTGGAATCCCGTGTGCAATCATAAGGTCTGCCGCTTTTTCAAGACGGATATTCATAATATACTGTGAGGGTGAAATTCCGGTGCGCTGTGTAAAAATGGTTGAAAAATAACATCTGTCAAGATTAAGACGCGCTGCTAAACTTTTTACCGATATGTTGTTCATATATTCGGAATTAATACAGTGAAGGGCTTGCTTTATATAATCAGCCTCAGATTTATTTGATTCTAATATAAGTGAAATGATTTCCCATATACGACTACTTAAAAATGCACTTTTTCCACTTGACATTGTCTGACATTTACGCATATCTTCAAAAATAGCACCTACTCCCGGACAATGAATAACCGGAGAATTGAAAACTTCCGGTAAATCAAAGGTTGCGTCAAATCCCACCCAGATATATTTGTACGGATTTTTAGCGTCAGCCTGATAAAAGGTTTCTAAAAATGGCGGGATTATAAACATATCACCCGGATTTACTTTATAGGTTTCTCTATTGCGTTCAAAAATTCCGGTGCCTGAAATAACATAATGCAAAACCCAGAAAGTTCTTGCCGTAGGGCCGAAATATTTTGAGGGCTTACAATCTTCATAACCGAACTGTAACGGGTTCACTCCGTCATAACCCTCATTTATGATAATTTCCATATGAAACATAATAATTCCTCTGATCTTTTTTATATATACAACATTATAACAAGTTTATCTAACAAAAATCAATTCTTTTTTTTGTATTTTATGTTAAAATAAAAGTGACAATAAAGGTAGTGTGTGCTAAACTACCAAAAATATTGTTGAATTTTTGTGGATTCTCACAATTTATAATTGTGTATTTACATTTATATCTGCAATTATTTCAGCGTTTCAGTTTATAAAAAAGAAAACATTTAACCTAATTTTAATAAATCAGTAAATGGGGGAGTAATTTTATGTTTTTAAAGAATCTTAAAAGAAACATTAAATCGTGTATAGCAACTGTTCTTGCATTAACCCTTATAATGACAAGTGTCCCTGCCTTTTCAGTTTTTGCAGAAAATAACGTTATAACTGCGACTGATTATGTGGTTATTTCAAATGGATGTGCCTATACAATTTCGGTTGAGCCATCTTCCAATTATCCTGACAGCGGAAATGAAATGACAGACGGACAAAAAGGTTCGGTTGATATTTACAGTTCTGCTTGGGCAGGATTTGTAAATAACTATTATATAGATATCGTTGTTGATCTGGGCGAAGTTAAGAGCTTCAGAGGTGCAGCGGCTACATACCTTTGTGGCGGAGGCGGAGGAGTTTATGCTCCGGAGGACCTTGAGGTTTATTATTCTGATGATAAAGTGGAATGGGTTCCTTTTTTAGCTACTTCAAATGGAGCTTCAAGTCATAATGAGTCGCATGGGGAAATTGAAGAAGTAAAGCTTGAACAAGATACTCCGGTTGAGGCACAGTATGTAAAGTTTCGCACTTTACGTGCAAAAGGTAGCGGCTGGATATTTATTTCCGAAGTGGAGGTATTCGGCGATGTACCTTCTACTCCTAATGTGCCCGTAATTACAGAAGGTGAATATTATGAAAGCAATCTTTATGTAAGAGAAACAGAGTCATTTACTCTTGAAGTTTCCGCTGAAACAGGAGATATAGGTGAACTTTCATATCAATGGTATGAAAACGGACAGCCGATAGGTGAAAACAGCAATAAGCTTACCATTGACAATGTTACATTGGGACATTCCGGAAAAATGTATTGGGTTACCGTTACAAATACTTTAAATGGTATGACCGAGACTGCAATGAGTAAAATGTGTATGCTTTCTGTTGTAGGAAGTCAGTATGTTTCTCAAAAACCCGTTTTCAACACAGATTTACCTGATGTTAAAAGCGAAGTTTCGGGTAGTGACATTGTACTTTCAGTAAATGTGACAAGCCCTGATAATGGTGTACTTTCTTATCAGTGGTACAAGGATAATGAGAGAATTGAAGGTGCAACCGATACAAGCTATACTATTACAAAATGTGCCTTAAAAGACAGTGGTGTTTATAAGGTTATAGCCACAAATAAAAAGTATAATCTCAAAACAAGACTTTCCAGTACAGAATGTGAAGTTATTGTTAATCCTAATATTTCCGGTAGTGTAATTGCAGGAATAAAATATGATACCAGTATTTTAGATGAGCAGTACCATGATGATTATAAAGATACAACTCATTCTAAACTTACTGATGGCGTAAAAATCGATAATGTTGATTCAGACGAAATTGTTGCTTTAGGTGGCGACACAGGCGCTTGTAATCTTATCTTTTTACTGGATGAAGTTAAGACTGTAAGAGAGATTTCTTTTACTACATTTGTAAATGAAGAAAAGAAAATGACTTCACCTAATTTCGTGCAGATTGAAGCATTTATTGGAAATAAATGGGTTGCTGTTTTTAAAAACATTGTTAATGCAACAAAAGACAAAAATGATTTTATATTTAATTTTGAAGACGAAGAAAGTTTTGATGCAAGTGCGTTGCGTTTTTCTTTCAGCGGATATGAAGATTATCTTGTAATTGATGAAATTGAAGTATTTGAAGAAAAAACAGGGTTTACTCCCACACATTATTTTAAGGTTTCAGCTGATAATAATATTGCGCGTGGATTAAGTTATGAGAAAAGCAGAAAAACCGGTGGTAACTACAGTGATACTGATGACAAAGAACTTACCGATGGTATCATAGGTGGCGATAGTTACAGCGGCAAAGCATGGATGGGCTTTACCGGTGTACCGGATGTGAGTTTTGTTCTCGATTTGGGATATGGTGCAAGTTTTGAAGAAATTGCATTTACTCTTTTTAAAGATGGTGATGCAGGCATCAGACTTCCTGATACCTATACGATAGAAGTATCTGAAGATAATAAAAACTGGACAAAGGTTGATGAAGGAATAATAGAGCAAAAGGCTGAAAATAAAATTGCTTTTACTCAGCATCATATTTTGCCTGAAACAGTAAATGGCCGATATCTTAAATTTACAATTTTTGGTAAAACTCCCTGGATTTTCATAAGTGAGCTTCAGGTTTTACGTATATCGTCCGATAATATGGGAAAAGAAGGAAATGTTATTTCCTTGGGAAAAACATATACTTCTGCCCCCGAAGCTTTAAGTACACATCCTGATGGTACTGCGTTTTTAAAACTTACCGACGGACATTCTTATTCTTTTGATGAAAGAAGCAGTTCCTGGGTAGGTTTTGATGGGGATACAGAGTTTATTATTGATTTGGAAACTTTTAAAAATTTCGAACAGGTTACAGCACGTTTTATTGATAATGAAAACTATGCTTTGCCCTCTTCGGTAAATGTTGCAGTTTCTGATAATAAATCAGACTGGAATGACCTTGGAAGTGCTTCGGTAACTTCTTCGGAATTTGATATGGTACTTCCTTTAAATACCGGTGGACGTTATGTGAAATTTACAGTTTATGCTGATGGCGAATTCCTTGTTGATGAGCTTGAAGTTTTAGAAATTCAGTCGATTTTTTCCGATAAAGCCCCGGAAGAACTCTACAAAGACAGCAATAATCTTGCATTAGGTATGCCATATGAAACTTCATGGGAAGCAAATGAAAATTATGAGGATACCGATAAAAAAGAGCTTACCGATGGTATTCGTTCTGATTATCTTTATACAAATAAAGCCTGGTCAGGCTATGATGAAAATAATGATGAGGAATTTTTTGTAACAGTTGATTTGGGTGAAATTAAGTCCTTTGAACAGATAGGACTCGGTATGCTTAAATCAAGAAGCAGTACTTTGAATATAAATTATCCGATTGAGATTTTGATAGAGTATTCAACTGATAAGATTAATTGGAATGTTTATGCCGATGAAATTATCGATTACTATGATGGTAATGAAATTAAACGTAAAAATTATTTTGGCAATGCTTCTGCACAATATGTGCGTTTCACATTCAATCAAGACGGAATTTTATTCCTTGATGAGATAGAGATTTACAAAACCGAGGTCCCGGGTATCGATTATGAGATAACTCCTGATTTAGGTGCAAGTTTCAACTTAGTACGAGGTAAGGGTTATGAAGTTTCCCGTCCTGCAGATTATCGCAATATTTCGGGAATTTTAACTGATGGTTTAGTTGGTGAAACCGGTTCAAAATTTGATAAAAACTGGACAGGATTCAAGAAAAATAGCTTATCCGATTTCAATAACGTTGAAGTATTTTTTGATTTAGGTGCAAGTTTCTCTGTAAGTGATGTTATTATCTCAAGTTACAATGATGAAAGTAAAAATATAGTTACGCCTAAAAACATAAAGCTATGGGCGTCTGTTGACGGCGAAAGCTGGTTTAATTTCGGAAATATTGTTGATGTAACAGAAAAAGGCGTAAAAGAGCTTACCTGGAATGGTGCATCAGACGGAATTTCAGATTATCCCGATGTCCAAATGATTTATACTAAGTATATAAAAATTTCTTTTGATGTACCCACAGATGCTGATGATTATGCTTATCTTGATGAGATCAGGGTATTAGGAAAGCGTGGAAAATGTACTGCTGCTACAGAGTTTATTGTGCAAGGCGCAGAGTATAATTTAGTGCAGGGTAAATCTTACAAGATTTCTCCAACGCATATAAATGGTCAGTATGATTATGAAGGTACAAAATTAACCGATGGTATCGATGGTACCAGAGATCCCGCAGATCCGGCCTGGGTGCTTTTAAGTGCAAATAACTCTATTACCGGCAGTGCTTCTGATATGGTAAGAGTACAGTCAATTGTATTTGATTTGGGTGAAACCAAATCTGTTACCAAAGTAGTTACACATTTCCTCTCAACAGGTTTTGGCAGTACCACTGAATATCCTTGGAATATATGGACTTATGCTTCTGATGATGGTATAAATTGGTTTAAACTTTCAGACAGAGACTGGGATGTAGTGAGCCGCGTATGGAATTCGGGTATAATTACTTCCGGCTGGCGTTCGGGTGGACGTGGTGAGGATTATATCCCCGGGGCTATTGCTATCCAGGCTAAATATATTCGTCTTGATATGGAACTTTTAAGAAACAATATGATAGACGAAGTAAGAATTTTCGGTTACGATGGAATTATTGAGGGTTCTGTTCCTATTGATGAAAGCAAAACAAGATATTTAGGTGATCCTGCGGATTTACATGATCCCACAAAACGTGGACATGACTATATGAAACCCGGTGATGAAACTGCAGGTATCCATGATATGGTGCTTATTTATGGTAGTGGACGTTCTGTTGATTCTGAAACAAATCAATTTAAAGAAGACTGGACTCCTGAAAGATTTCGTCCGTACCTTACATATGTAGGAACTGACGGAAAAGTTAAGGATAAGCTTTTTGATGCAGTTTGTTTTTTGAGTTTGACTGCCGCTTCAGGAAGAAGTTTTAACTCGGTAGTAGGAACCAGTTATGAGCCTATTCATTTCAGTGACTGGCAATGGTATATTGACAAGCTTTTTGATGAGGGCGGAGAAGTTGATGACCTTAACATAGCTGCCAAACGTGCTTCTGAAGAATTAGGCGATCCTGATTATAAAATTAAGATGACTGTGATGTTCCCCGGTATCGACCTTAACAGAACACCTACAAAATTTGGTCCTATCGACGGAAAATATTACAATCTTACAAAAGATGAAGACTGGAAATTTGCTACAAGATGGTGGTTCGATGAAGTATTAAAACGTTATAATGAAGGCGACTATGAATATGTTGAATTTTCAGGATTCTATATGTTCGATGAGCAGGTAGGATATCATACAAAATATATCATTTATACCAATGATTATTGTCATGATTTAGGTTACAAGATGTTCTGGATTCCGTTTAACAATGCGAATGGTAGTTTGTGGTCGAGAGACTTGGGATTCGACGTAGTTGCATGGCAACCTAACCACTTCTTTAAAGATAATACACAACCCGGTTCAACTCAGGAACTTGGAAATGATTATCTTGATAAAGTAGCTTATAATGTTCATTATGGACAAGTAGGCCTTGAAATGGAGTTCACAGGAGAACTTATCGATAATGTTATAAAATATAATGCAGGCCTTGATTATTTAAACGGTGCTACAAAGAATGGTATGGACGGCGATAATTGTTATCGTGCATGGTATATTTCAGGTGTAGATTATTTCAGAATGGCAACTTCCAAGGTTAAGGAAGTTCGTGATTTCTATGATTATACCTATCAGTTTATGAACGGAACATATACATATAAAGAATATATTACACAGTATTCTAATTCGGAAATAGAAAACGAAACTTTTAACAGTTGTTATAATCAATTTCCTGAGGATTTCACAACAGGTGGTGCAAGCGGTGGCGGAGCATATAAAGAACCTGATAGCAGTGTTGTAGCTCCCGAAACAGCAAAACCCTCAGATGAAGGATACACCTGGTTTACAGGTACAAACGGATATAAACTTAAAGACAGCGAAGGCAACTATGTAA
>JAZRIW010000018.1:0-141381 GCA_045645505.1 Fumia sp. | reverse complement strand
AGAAGGTCTTGAAAAATTCGTATATTTACAATTATAACAAGCATCTCTTAAAGCAGAATTCTTATAGAATATCGCTTTTAAAACCTGCATAAGAGTTGTATTCTTTTCAGCTGTATCATCTGAAAAAAACACCTTCTCATTATGTCCCCAGCCTGAGTCCTTGGCTCTGTGTTTATAACCCACAACCTTTTTATGCCTTTTAGCTTCAATAAAGTCAATAAAATCTCTGTAAAGCTTTGGACTTAACACTCCATGACATACAATATCCATCAAAACGAGCTTGTCTGTATTCATACCGATAAGAAATGTCTTAAGAGCATCTGTCTGGCAAGGTGTACCTGTAAATAAAACTTCCCTGCCCTCTGACAAATCCTGCTTTACTTGTGAGAAAACTGTATTTACATCACTTTGAGAATATTTTGAATTTCTGCATAGATTTCTTTTCTCTTTATTATCAGCCCTTATATGTAAAGCTTTCATATTTTCATCAAAAGCAACACCGTAAACAATTCCGCCATTATTTAATACCAAATCAGAAAGCAAAGTAAACATTCCGCCCGATGTACTTTCAAAACGAACATCGTCATCCTTTGCCTTTACAGCATAAACTTTTGGAAACCGCTTAGGCTCCTCATAAATTTTATTCTTAAATGCACAAACTCTTTCACAGAGTCCGCAATCTATACATCTTTCCATTTGAACCTGAGGATACAAAAATCCCTTTTCGTCCGCTACCATTAAAATAGTCTCATAAGGGCACATATTAAAACAAGCAGAACATCCACAACATTCAGACTTATCATTTATAACTATATGTGACATAACTTACCATCCATTCCAAAATAAACTTCAAATTTTAACAAAATTACATCATTGGAGCCAAATCATCAGTTTCTTTTATAAATTTATGCAACTCCTCAGTTGCAATATCAAGATCATATATGTAATACCATACTCCGTTTACCATAGCGTCATTACCACTTTTGGGGTTACAGTTAGCAGTAGGTAAAGTGAAACTTTCGCTCTGTGGCATTTTATATGCTGTCCATACCGCTATATCAAGAATTTCATAATCTTTTAAGCTTGTAACACAATTTGAACAAAGCATTTCAATAATTTTATCAAAATGAAGTATATTTTTCATCTTTTTGATTTTCTCATAAGCGGCAACCAATACTTCTTTTTGTCGATTACCCCTTTGTATATCTCCGCCATGACTGTATCTGTCTCTTGAATATGCAAGTGCCTGTGCTCCCGAAAGTATCTGAAGTCCCGTTCCTTCCAAATCTTCACATTCTATTCCGCTTTTTCTTATTCCCGGAAGATAAATTTTATTCATAACACTTCTTTCTTTTGCACTGACATCGACCTCTACTCCGCCTATATAATCGATAATTTCAACAAACTGAAAGAAATTAACTGTAACATAATCAGAAATATTCATATCAAAGTTCTGATTAAGCGTCTTTACTGCAAGTTCAGGGCCACCATAACTATATGCATGAGTGAGTTTATCATTAAAAGTATAAGTAGATCCGTCAGGATTGGTTTTTTCTATTTTTACATATGTATCACGTGCAACAGAAGTTATTTTTATCTTATCGTGTGCACGGTCAAGAGTTAAAATTATAACGGCATCTGAGCGTCCTGAATCTATATCTTTTCTTGTATCCAATCCGAATAATGCAATATTTGTGACTTCGTGATTTTCAAACATATCAAGATTCATACTGACTCTTTCTGCTTTAAAATCATTGTCTTCGGATATTTTATTAAGATATCTGAATTTTGCAAATAAAAACACCGACAGCAAGATAACAATTAATATCACAAAAATTATAATTAGTGCAATACCAATTCTTTTCCCTACCTTTTTTTCACCTTTCATATTTTACCTTCCTTACTTAATAGGTCTTATACTTATTTCTCCACCTATTATGGTTTTCTGCTCACCATTTTCATTTTTCACCAAAAGAAATCCGTCTTCATTAATGCCAATAAGCTTTGCTTTATAACTACCGTTAAGCTCATTCACCATAATTTCATTATTAAGGAATATCATATCATTTGAATACTTTTTAATTATAAAGTCTTTGTTTTGAGGAAACTCATTATAATATTTTTCAAAATTTTTAAGTAAACAAGCTACATAATCTGCTCTGTTTATCTCTTTTTTTGTCTCAGTTAAAATTGAAGTGGCAATTTTAGAAATTTCTTCAGGTAAAGCATTTTGCTTTACAGATATATTAACTCCTATTCCCACTATAACATAAATTGCCTTTCCATTTGAGTCAACTGCCGATTCTGTAAGGATTCCACAGAGCTTTTTACCATTCAGGTATATATCGTTAGGCCATTTCACCATCGGCCTTACACCACAAAGTTCTTCCACGGTATCTAAAGAAGCCAATGCCGCAAGTAAAGTTATAGTATTGATACTCTGTATCGGTAAATCAGGATATAAAAGTATCGAAAGATAGACACCGCTACCCGATGGTGAGAAAAATTTTCTGTCTAATCTCCCTCTTCCCGCTGATTGATGCTCAGCTATAATGACAGTACCATCAGGATTATTAAGATTGGCTATATTTTTAGCGTATAAATTTGTTGAATCCACTTCGTCAAGAAAGATAATATTACTTCCGATTTTTTGTGAAACTATTCTCTTTTCTATCTCAAAAGCTGAATATTCCATTTTATAACTCCTTAAAAACAAAAAAATCGTCTTTTATGAACCTTATTATACCACAATCATAATCCTTTTTCAAAAAAAACCAAAAAGTAACAATTACACTGCGACAATCTTTTTAAAAATCATTTCTTATAATGATATTAAATAAAAAGAAAGGTCGTTGAATTATGAAAAGCATATCGATAACAAAACTAAAAGAGTCCCCTGCTTCAGAAAACATAAAATACCTATTTACTTCTATTTTTTCATTTTTAGCTTCAAATGTCAAGATATTAAATGTACTCTCCCCTTTCGGTGTTGCAATTACCGCTGCATTTCCGATAAAATTATCCGTTTCATCTTTTTTAGGTGCCTTGATTGGATACAGTCTTTTAGGAGATTTTGTAGAAAACTTTCCATACATCGTATCTCTTTTTATAATTCTCGGAATAAAATCTGCAATATCAGAAATTCCCAAAATAAGAAGTCATCCTTTTTTTCTTTCTGTTATTTCAGCCATAACTTTATTTACATGTCTTTTCATAAAAAATGTTATCTTGAATAAAGGGGTAATAGACCTCATTTTTTGTTTTTTTGAAGGAGTTTTAGGCGGAACACTTACATACTTTTCTTTTTTTGCCCACAAATCTCTCTCTGCATCTAAAAAATTTGGCGAAAATGGATTAATAGAAAAAACAAGTCTTATATTGATTATTCTTATAGGTCTTTTAGGCTGTTGCCGGATAAATTTTTTCGTATTTAATTTAGGCAGAATTCTTGTTACTCTTTTACTTTTGGCAACTGCAAAATGCAAAGGGACATCATCAAGTGCAGTTTTAGGACTTTTATTTTCGGCAATGCTTACACTCTATTCACAAAACTTTATAATATCAGGCGGACTATATGCGATAGCAGCAATGATTTCAGGGTATTTCGGATATTTCGGACGCCTCACCCAAACCGCCTTTTTCATCTTGACCTATACAGTGGGCCTTATAATTACAAGTGGAGACAGTTACTCTATTAAAGGGGCTTTTGATATGCTTATTGCATCATCAATTTTTATGGTTTTACCTCAACAACTTCTCTCTAAAATTTACGTCTCTCCCAAATCCCTTGTCAGTAATAACTTTAAAGCATCAAACAGGACCTCCTCAAAGCTTAAATTCGCCTCTAAAACTTTAGAAGAAATACATTCAGCTGTTGAAGCGGTATCGGAAAAAATAAAAAACACCGAAATACGCAATATTTCAGCAATATATGATAAAACAGCCGAAGAAATATGCAAACGGTGCGGACTTAAAATGTTCTGTTGGGAATCAAGCTATAACAGAACAATAGAAGCTTTTCAAAAGCTCACCGAAACTTTAAAAGAAAACGGAAAAGTAAGCAAAGAGGACCTTCCTGGCAGTATAGATTCACAATGTATAAAAAAACCGGAGCTGATACGCGCAATAAATAAATATTATCACGAATTTCTCTCAAATAAAGATGCATCACGCAAAATAATGAATGCTAAGCAGGTTGCAACAGAACAACTCGAAGGGATAGCCGATATGCTTTGCGAAATAAGTGAAGAAATTTCAGAAAGTGCCTTTTTGAATCCCAAATTATCACAGATAGCATATGATATTTTTTCAGAAAACGGAGAAAATCCCGATGAAGTATATTGCATCGTTGATAAATATGACAGAATGCGGATAGAGGTTTATAAAAATTCCCCCACTGAAGCAGACTTTAAGCTTATCTCTGAAGAATTAAGTTGTGCTTTAGAGCGTGATTTTGACTATCCGAGCATCGTCACAGCTCAGAATATGACTAAAATTTCATTTTTTGAAAAAGCAAAATACACTTTGGAATTTTCTGCAGGACAAGCAAATTGTAAAAATCAAAATATTTCAGGCGATTGTTATGAGTATTTTACCGACAGTCGTGGATTTGCACACCTTATATTAAGCGATGGCATGGGTAATGGAGGTCGTGCGGCAGTAGATTCTGTAATGACTTGTAATTTCATCTTAAAGCTCCTAAAAGCAGGGTTTGGTTTTGATGCCGCACTGAAATTTATAAACAGTGCGCTGTTAGTAAAGGCAGGCGACGAATCTTTAGCGACTTTAGATATAGGCTGTATCGATCTATATACCGGAAATGCAGAATTTCTTAAAGCAGGAGCAAGCGTTTCATTTATAAGCAGAAATAAAAAAACGATTATTATCGGTTCCAGTTCCCTTCCAATTGGAATTTTGCAAGGAATTTCATACAATAAAAATGAATTTAAACTACAAAATAACGATTTAATAGTTATGGTTACAGACGGAGCAGTTTCAATAAATCCTGACTGGCTTAAGGAGGAAATATCACTTATCTCCGAACTTTCACCCCACGAAATAGCTTCTAAAATAACAACTCTTGCAAAAATCAGAAATAAAGATTCAGATGACGATATAACTGTTCTCGTCGCAAGAATAACTGCTGTAAAGTAAATATATTTACAAAAAAGAGTGGCTGAAAACAAACAGTTTCAACCACTCTTTAATATTTTTATTCCACTTCCACAGCAGGTGGAGCTTTATTAACATAAACCTCGATAACCCCATCTGATTTTTTATATTTACTGCCAACTGTATGGTCTGTACCTATAACATATCCTGACGGATACGATTCATCATAACGATATAAAATTATATAACTTATATCCGATTCTTCGAGTTCCCTTGAATACTCCTCTATTGTTTTCTTATCAAAAGAAGGAATCAAAATACCCTCGGAACCTTTGCTGACCTTAAATGAAATGCCTATTCTTTCTTCAAATTCAGTACCCTCAGTTACACTCTGCCAAACAATAGCACCTTCAGGTTTTTCGTCGTCGAAAACATATTCAGGTTCCTCAAAGATATAATTTTCAAGATTTTCAAGATTAGATGTGGTTATTTTATAATCCTGTCCCACAAAATCCTTAACCTTAAGCATTATTACACTTTCAGAAGATTCTTCAGAACTTTCAAAGCTGCTTAATTCCTCATATGAACTACCAAAAACACTTTCGGAATAATCAGAACTCTCCTCTGGTTTGTTTCGGGAGTTTCCGAATAAAAACCAGAAAGTAAAAATCAATATTGCAAGTAAAATAGGTAAAGTAACTACCATACTTAAAAGTACCATTCGCTTGCTTGCAGATTGCTTTTCTTTTTCTATAGGAGCAACAATATCAGACTTTGTATCCTCTTTTTGCACAGGAATCGCTACTGTAGGTGCTTCACTTCCTACATTAACATTTTCCTTAAGAGAAGCAGTTAAGGCTTTAGCTAAATTTTCCATATTGGAAATACGCTCTGAAACAGAAATGGAAAGACCTTTTATAATTACCTCTGAAATATATGATGGGATAGTTTCATTTCTATCTCTTGGAGAAGCTAATGGCTTAAAAGGAGAACGAAGTAAAGCCTCAGTTGGAATTTTTAAAGTAAGACAATAATACATCAAAGCACAAATAGCATAAACATCTGTCCATGGTCCATGAGGACTTACAGTAGAATATTGCTCAGGTGCCGAAAATCCGGGAAAAAGTTCCGAAACAAGTTCTGTACGGGCAGCACGGACAGCACTTATACAAAAAGCATCTATCTTAGCAACACCTGATCGACTTAAAATAATACTGTCACTTGATAAACCTCTGTGAATTAAACCATCATCGTGAACCATTGAAAGAGTTTTTATAATCGGCAAAAACAAATCTAAGGTTTCAGACCACTCTAACATACTTCCGCGTTTCTTTAAATAAGTCTTTAAAGAAATACCATCAACATACTCAAGTATTGAATAAACAGTATTATTCTGATGACAAATATTTAAAACCTGAGTAATACAAGTAAGTGTTTTCATTCTTGAAAGCTTTTGAGCAATATCGATAAAATCACTCATATAAGCCTTAAAATGAATCTGACTTTCATAATTTGCCCTAACAGAAAGTCCATCACTTTCCCTTTTAGACAGAGTTTCAGGAAAATACTCACAAATTTTAACCTTTTTACCGGTTATGGTATCATAGCCTAAATATGTAACACTTTCACCATTATATGAAATAACCTTACCAACAATATATCTGTCGTTTATAACAGTATGAGGTGCTAAATAAGAATGAAAATAAGGTGAATCCTCAGAATATCCGCAAAACGGACATATATCACCATTTCCTTTTTCCCTCATACAACCCATACATAGCTTATCATTCAAATCAGACACCTCCTATTCATAAAATTGCCCAAAAATTTTATCTATCTATCCTATATTATAATAAATTCCGCTGACAATGTCAACGGAATTAATCTTATTATATGTTATTTTGTATCTTAGCTGCAGTAACTGTATTCTGCATCAATGTTGCAATTGTCATAGGTCCTACTCCACCAGGAACAGGAGTGATATAACCCGCTATATCCTTTACAGCATCAAAATCAACATCGCCGCAAAGCTTTCCATTTTCATCTCTGTTCATTCCGACATCAATTACAACAGCGCCCTTTTTAACCATATCCGCTGTAACAAACTTAGCCTTTCCGACAGCAGCAACCAAAATATCGGCTTCTTTACAGATTTCTTTTAAATTCTGTGTTTTTGAATGACAAATAGTAACTGTACCGTTTCTGTGAAGCAAAAGCATCGCCATAGGTTTACCTACTATATTACTGCGTCCTATTACAACACAATTTTTACCGCTTATTTCAACACCGGTAGAATCAATAAGTTCCATACAACCTGATGGTGTGCAAGGCAAAAAGTCAAAATCACCTATCATAATTTTACCTACATTAACAGCATGGAATGCATCTACATCCTTCAATGGAGAAATAGCAGCAATAACTTTATGATCGTCAATATGTTCAGGAACAGGAAGTTGTACTAAAATTCCATTCACCTTAGGATCGTTATTAAGTTTATCTATAAGCTCTAAAAGTTCTTTTTCTGTAGTCTCTTTTGGAAGTGCATACTCAAAAGACTCAATGTTACATCTTGCACAAGCTTTCTTTTTATTATTAACATAAACTCTTGAAGCAGGGTCATCGCCCACAATAATAACAGCAAGTCCTACCGAAATACCCTTTTCGTTAAGTTTTAAAACATCTGCACTTACACGTTCTTTTACCTGTTCAGAAATTTGTTTTCCGTCAATTAAATTACTCATCTTTAAGCTCCTTTTTTGTTTTCGACTTTTTCTCAAGCTGTTTTTTATTATATTCCGTTAATTCATTCTGATATTCTTCTGTATCAACATAAAGCTTAAGATAATTATCATCATGATATCTTTTAATCTTTGAACGCACAACAATCAGAATAATCACTGCCGCAACCACTAAAACTGCTGCAAGAAGCTGAGAAACACGAATAGTTCCCAAAAGCAGACTGTCAGTGCGAAGACCTTCAATCACAGTTCTTCCAAATCCATACCAGGCAGTATATATAAGAAAAACTTCTCCATCGAATTTACGGTGCTTTGAATATAAAAACAATAATACAAATCCAAGAGCACACCAGAGTGATTCATACAAAAAACAAGGATGAACAGGAGCTAAAGCATCAACAGAAACCCCAAGTTTATTCAAAGTAGCAACATTAGAGGAATTACTCAGATAAGAAGTAATTTTATCACTTGTCATTCCCCATACCAGATTGGTATTTGAGCCGAACGCCTCAACATTTACAAAATTTCCCCATCTGCCTATTGATTGTCCTATTAAAAATCCTAGAGAAGATATATCCAAAACAGCAAGTAACTTCATCTTCTGAAGCTTTGCTACAATTAAACCAGCCAATATAGCACCCATAAGTCCACCGTAAATTGCAAGTCCGCCTTCCCATGTCTTAAAAATGGAGATTAAATCATTTTTATAGCTGTCCCAGCTGAAAATAACATAGTAAAGTCTTGCCCCTACAATTCCACCAATAATTCCAAAAAGCACAACATCGATAAGTTTATCAGGAATAATACCAAACTTCTTTGCATTATAAAGTGCAAAAACCATAGCCAAGATTATCCCCAAAGTAATAAGAATTCCGTACCATGCAACCGTAAGTCCACCAAGCTTAAAAGCCACTCGATTAAGATTAAATGCCAATCCTAAAGCAGGAAATTCAACAACATTCATTTACTTCACGTCCTTTTCTTAATGTCATTTTTCATTTGAAAAAACAATTGAAACAGATTGACACTTATCATCAAAATCTCTCTCAAAACAATTTACAATATCCTCAAAAGAGGTATTCGCAATAACATCGATCATATCAAAAAGTCCCACATTGCTCATTTCATAAGAAAGCATTGCAGTAGCAATATTTTCCGCATCATTCATACCTTTAAGGGTTTTTCCGTAAAGTGCATTTCTGCAGGATAAAAAGTCAGATTCTGAAAGAGAAGTTTTTCTTTTTTCCTTAATCATATCGTTAAAAGCTTCTAAAACTTTTAAGGGATCTTTGGATTCACCACCAAACATAGTAGCTAAAAATCCTCTTCCTCCAAAAACCTCTGTCCCGAAATTTAAATTCAGTAATCCTTTTTCATACATATCATTATAAAAATCCGAAGTCTGACCTGCTAACATATCAAGTAAAATTTCGAGTTCAATTTGCTGACGCAGATTTTCATAAGGATCTTTTTTGGGTACAACCTTATAACCAAAATAAAAAAGTGGTACAGAAACATCTAAATTCTGAGTAACTTTATTTTTGTTTATTTCATATGGCTCATCATAGCTTCTTCTTTCTATTGAAATCGGACTAGAATCTTTAAGTCCATTATTTATGATATTTAAAGCTTCTTCGGTGTCAAAATTTCCCGCTATGGAAATAACCATATTTGAAAGATTATAAAAAGTGTTATAACAATGATATAAAAGCTGTGCATCAATTTCTGCAATACTTTCAACTGTACCCGCAATATCCACTTTTACCGGATTTTTTACATAAAGCCCCTCAAGAAGATTAAACATAACTCTCCAGCTGGGTAAATCCTCATACATTCTGATTTCCTGTCCTATTATTCCCTGCTCTTTTTCAACTGTCTGCTGAGTGAAAAAAGGAGCCTGAACAAAGGACAAAAGAGCTTCTAAAGACTCTTTAAAATTATCAGTACAAGAAAAGAGATAACAAGTCTTATCAAACGAGGTAAAAGCATTTGCCTCAGCACCCGTTTTCGCAAAAAGGGTAAATGCATCACCATCTTCGCTCTCAAAAAGCTTATGCTCTAAAAAATGTGCAATTCCATCAGGTACCTTTACAAAATCATCGTCTTTATCGGTCTTGAAAAAATTATCAATAGAACCGTATTTCGTACCAAAAAGTGCATAAGACGTGTTAAATTCTTTCATAGGATAAAGCAAAATCACAAGTCCTGACGGGTGTTCTATACGGATATATTCTTCATTAATTCTCGAACTTTTTATTATATTTTTTTTCACAGCTTATCCTCCCTTCTTATTGGTTAAGAGATAAACAGTATGAAGTTTTAACATTTTTGCCGCTTTTACTATTTCTTCTTTTGTGACCTTTGAAAGTGCTTCACACTCTTTTTTGGGGGTGTTTTCAAGTCCCAATAAAGTTTGTGTGAAATAATAATTCTCAACAGAATATACACTCTCACCGATTGAATTAAAAGAATTTTTAAGACTCAAAAGTGCAAATTCCATATCAGTATCGGTAAAGTCCCCGTTACAAACATCTGAAAGTTGCTCTAAAATAGCCTCTTTTGCCTCTGAAATTTTATCGTGCTCAACACCGCTGTCAATAAGCATAATACCCTTAGTTCTGTCAAATCTTGCAGCACAATAATAACAAAGACTTTTCTTTTCTCTTACGTTTATAAAAAGCTTTGAAGTAGGCGTACCACCTAAAATAGCAACCGCCATTCTCATAGGATTTATAAGCTCACTTGCAGGTGAAATTCCCGTCTTGAAACCAAGACAAAGTTTTGACTGAGTAACATCAAAGTTTTCACTCTCACTGTTAACTTCCCCGCTGTATCCTTCTACTTTTGTATCAAGTGGTTTTAAAGGATGTCTTTTTATTTTTGCAAAAGCATCTCTAAAAATTTCTTTTGCCGCTTCAGGACTTCCCATTCCCACATGCATAATTTCAATAGTAGCTTCATCTAAAATTCTATAATATGCCTCAGTAACTTCTTTTAAGGTTATCTTTTCTGCATTTTCAATTGTACCATACTTATTTTCGCCATAAGCTTCACCCTTAAACATCAGAGAAACAGTCTTTTTCTGAGCATATTTACGTTTATTATTAATCTCTGCCTTTATAGTATCAATAAGATATTCCCGCTGTAAATTAAAGGTCTTTTCATCAAAAAGTCCGTCTTTTATATTTGGTCTTAAAAGCATACCTGATAAAATCTCAGCACTCATTTTAAGAAGTTCTTCGCCGTTAATTGCATAACTGTCGTCAATAGCAGATACTAAAAGTGTAATTACCGCATTATCTCCCGCTTTTGAAACATTACCGGCAACTGAAGCACCATACATAAGATTTAATTTCTTAGAAAAATCTTTCAAGGTAGGATAATCAGCATATCCTTTTTCGAGTATCAGAGATACGAGAGCATTTTCTGTCATAGTTTCTGCCTTAATAGGCAAAATAAGATGAAGTGCTAAAAGATTTGTCTTATACCTGCTGTCTTTTATACTTCCGAAAAACACACTATCAGCGATAGCTTCTCGTAAAAAAGATGTTTTCATTATATCAATCCTTTACAAAATAGATACTATTTAATAATTATATCATATTATTGACAATAAAATAAGGCTTTTTTATTAATTTTATATTTTATTTATAATTTCTTGACTTAAAATACAGATTATTATATAATTAAGTTTCAGAGAAAATTAAAAGAGGAGTGCTGTTTATGGCAGTATTGGTAACAGGTGGCGCAGGATATATCGGATCACACACCTGCGTTGAACTTTTAAATGAAGGTGAAGAAATTATTATTGTTGATAATTTCATAAACTCAAAACCTGAATCACTTAATCGTATAAAAACAATTACAGGTAAAGATTTTAAATTTTATGAGGTTGACTTACTTGACAAAGAAAATTTGGAAAAAGTTTTCAAGCAAAATGAAATCGATGCTGTTATCCACTTTGCAGGACTTAAAGCAGTAGGTGAAAGTGTTTCTAAACCTCTTTATTATTATCATAATAATATTACAGGCACTCTTATTTTGTGCGAACTTATGAAAAAATACAATGTAAAACGTATGGTGTTCAGTTCTTCTGCAACTGTTTACGGTTCACCAAAATCAGTACCTATAAGAGAAGATTTCCCCTTATCTACTACTAACCCTTATGGTTCTACAAAACTTATGATAGAAAACATTTTAAGGGATATCTTTGTTTCCGATAACGATTGGTCTATCGCATTACTCAGATATTTTAACCCTATTGGTGCACATAAAAGCGGACTTATCGGCGAAGATCCCAATGGTATTCCAAACAACCTTCTTCCCTATATTGCACAGGTTGCCGCAGGAAAACTTGAATGTCTTTCTGTTTATGGAAATGATTATGATACCCTTGACGGTACAGGTGTACGCGATTATATCCATGTTGTAGATTTAGCACTGGGGCATCTTAAAGCTTTAACCAAAGTCAGAAAAAATAAAGGCGTTGATGCCTATAATCTCGGTACAGGTACAGGCTACTCTGTTTTACAGATGATAGATGCTTTCCAAAAAGCAAGTGGAAAAAAAGTAAATTATAAAATAACCGACCGTCGCCCCGGAGATATTGCAGAATGTTATGCTGATCCCAAAAAAGCCAAAGAAGTTTTAGGCTGGGAAGCAAAACGCGGAGTTAAGGAAATGTGTGAAGATTCCTGGAATTTTACTGCTAAAAATCCAAACGGATTGTAAATAAAAATTTATAACAAAAAAGCTGTGAGATATTTATTTAAAATTTCTCGCAGCTTTAATTTTAAAAATATCTGATTATCAAAAAATTCCAATTGAAAAATAATAGTTTTTGTGGTATTGTTTTTATAGATATATTAAGAAAGGAGTATAACATGAAAAAATACTTAAAATTAATCTCGATAGTTACATTACTCACTATTTTAATCAGTACTTTTCCCGTATCAGCCTTTGAGACTGAATTTAAAGAATTCAGAGGCGTATGGATTTCCACAGTCTATAATTTAGACTATCCCTCTTCTAAAAATGTCAATGTTAATACTTTAAAAACTGAAGCCGATGAAATTTTGGATAATTGCAAGGATATGGGAATGACCGATATAATTTTACAGGTACGTCCCTCAGGAGATGCCTTTTATCCATCAGATATATACCCTTGGAGTGCATATCTGACCGGTATGCAGGGCCTTGCTCCTCAAAATAATTTTGATCCTCTTGAATATTGGGTAAAAGCTGCTCATAAAAGAGGTTTAAAACTTCACGCATGGATTAACCCTTACAGAGTAACCAAAGGCGGAGATTCAGAATGGAATACCTTAGCCCCTGATAACCCTGCAAAAATGCACCCTGAATGGTGTGTAAAATATTCTCCCGACGGAAATTACTACTTAAATCCGGGTATTCCCGAAGTACGTGACCTTGTAATAAGAGGTGCAGTAGAAATAGCAGAAAATTATAATGTTGATGGTATTCACCTCGACGATTATTTCTACCCAGGTGCTAATTTTAACGATAGCGAAACCTTTTCAATGTACTCAGACGGTTTTACAAGCCTCGACGATTGGCGTCGTAACAATGTAGATATTCTCATTGAAGGATTATATGATGCGATAAAATCAGTGGACCCTTCAATTTCATTCGGTGTGAGTCCACAAGGAATATGGGCAAATAAAAGCACTCACCCCGAAGGATCGGCAACTTCAGGAAGTCAAAGTTACAGTCATTATGCCGATACACGAAAATGGGTAAAAGAAGGTTATCTTGATTATATATGCCCTCAGGTTTATTGGTACATAGGACAAAATAATGCAGATTATGAAGTTTTAGCAAATTGGTGGGCAGAAACTGTAAAAGGTACCGGTGTTAAACTCTATATGGGAATCGCAGACTATAAAGCAAATGTTACTTCCCCCACAGACCCGTGGCATTCCACCTTTGCTATAGAAGACCAGCTGGCACTTAATATGACAATACCTGAAATTTCAGGAGAAGCACATTTCAGATATAAGTTTTTACTGTCAAGTAAAAAGCTTTACAACTACTATAAAAATGCCTATAATAATGGTGTTCCCAAGATTTTAAGCACTACCAAAACCTCAGACGGACAAGGTAAATGGATATATTATTCAAATGGTAATTACCGCTTAAAGCTTCAAAACAACAGTTATTCTTTAGGTTGGAAAAAAATAGATGGTAGTTGGTTCTATTTCGATAAAGAATCTTCCGATATGCAAACCGGCTGGAAAAAAATTGATGGTTATTGGTATTTCTTCAATGGCGGCGGATATATGAAAACCGGCTGGATAAAACAAGGTAATAAATGGTATTATTTGAATACAGGCGGAAATATGCAGACAAAATGGAAGAAAATTAACGATAAATGGTATTATTTTTTAAGCGATGGTGTTATGGCAGCCGATACTATAACCCCCGATGGTTATCGTTTAGGTCCCGATGGTGCTATGCTATAAAGTGAATTTATTTACATTAAAAAACCTCTCAAAGGTAATCCTTTGAGAGGTTTTTATTATACTGTTTCCTTTAATGTCTTATTCTGTACCCTTTTACGTAACACTTTCGGTCTGCCCTTTCCTTCTACAACATCAGGAGTAATAACAACCTTTGTGATAGACTCATCAGATGGTACAGCAAACATCGGCTCGATTAAAATTTCCTCCATTATACTACGGAGTCCTCTTGCACCGATTTTACGTTTTATAGCTTCCTTGGCAATAGCCCTTAAAGCATCTTCGCCAATGTTAAGTTCAACATTATCAAGATTAAAAATACTGATATACTGACGTAAAAGAGAATTTTTAGGTTCTGTAAGTACCTTAACCAGTTGATCCTCATCTAAATCCTCTAATGCAGTGATAACCGGCAAACGACCAACAAGCTCAGGAATTATTCCGAACTTAACAAGGTCAGAAGGAATTATTTCCTTCAAAAGCTCAGTTTTACCTTTTTCATTATGCTTTTTAACATTAGCTCCAAATCCCATTGCGGAAGAATCTACTCTACGCTCAATAAGTTTTTCAATTCCCTCAAATGCACCACCGCAAATAAAGAGAATATTTTTAGTATCGATCTGTATAAATTCCTGATGTGGGTGCTTTCTTCCACGCTGAGGAGGAACGTTTGCAAGTGTTCCCTCTAAGATTTTAAGGAATGCCTGTTGAACACCCTCACCGCTTACATCTCGTGTGATAGAGGTATTCTCAGATTTACGGGTAATTTTATCAATCTCGTCAATATAAATTATACCACGCTCTGCTAATTCAACATCAAAATCAGCAGCCTGTAACAAACGCACCAAAACATTTTCAACGTCATCGCCTACATATCCTGCTTCAGTAAGTGTGGTAGCATCAGCAATTGCAAAAGGTACATTCAAAGTTTTTGCCAAAGTTTGTGCAAGCAAGGTTTTACCTACACCGGTAGGACCTAAAAGCAAAACATTACTCTTTTGAATTTCAACATCGCTGTCAACTGACAAAAAAATACGCTTATAATGATTATAAACTGCAACTGCAAGGCTTACTTTAGCTTTTTCCTGTCCAACAACATATTGATCTAAAACCTCTTTAATCTCAATCGGTTTTAAAAGCTTAGGAGCTTTATGATTTTTTTCAGGGTGAGTAAGCTTGTTTGAGTCAGGCAAAGGAAAAAGTCCTTCCTCCGCAAGAAGCTCATAGCAAAGCTCCACACATGCATCGCAGATATTAGCATTTGAAGAATGTAACATTCTTTCAACGTCCTGTTCTGTTTTACCGCAAAAGCTACACCTAACCGGTTCTTTTTCGTTTAAATCAGCCATGTGTCCTCCTATTAATCTCTTTTGGAAATCACCTTATCGATAATTCCGTAATCCAATGCCTCAGTAGCAGACATAAAATAATCACGTTCACAATCAACAGCAATTTGTTCAACAGATTTTCCTGTATTGGAAGCTAAAATCTCATTTAAATGTTTTTTCATTTTAAGCACACGTTCTGCCTGGATAGCAATATCAGTAGCCTGACCTTGTGCGCCACCGGAGGGCTGATGAATCATAATTTCACTGTTAGGAAGGGCCAAGCGTTTACCTTTAGCACCACTTGAAAGTAAAAAAGCACCCATAGAAGCAGCCATACCGATACATATAGTTGATACATCACATTTAATGTACTGCATAGTATCATAAATTGCCATTCCCGAAGTTATGGAACCACCGGGACTGTTAATATAAAGATAAATATCCTTATCAGGATCCTGGCTTTCAAGATAAAGAAGCTGTGCTACTATAAGAGAAGCGGTAGTATCATTAACCTGATCGCTAAGCATAATGATACGGTCATTTAAAAGTCTTGAATAAATATCATAAGAACGCTCACCACGACTTGTTTGCTCTACAACCATTGGCACTAAACTCACTATTATTCCTCCAATCAAAAAAGTGGTCGAGTGTGAAGCAATTTGCTTCACACCCTTTCCTTGATATAATATCTTAAATTTTGCTCAGAAGATGAAGAAATTTCATCCTTTACATTAATTATGCATCAACAACGTTATCTTTAATCAAATCGATAGCTTTATTTACTGCAATATCAGCTTTCAAATCATCAGCAGGAATCATACCCTTAATCTTGTCAACCTCCATATTGTAAGCTTCAGCGATACGAGCATATTCTTTTTCCAAATCTTTATCGTCTGCTTCAATTTTTTCAAGCTCAACAATCTTTTCAAGTGCAAGACGGATTTTAACCTGCTTTTCAGCCTGTTCTTTGAAAGTCATACGGAATGAATCCATTTCCATACCTGTATATTTAAGATAAAGGTCCATATTCATACCCTGACTCTGTAAACGATAGCCGAAATCACGAACCATCTCGTCAATTCTGCTCTCATACATTTCTTCAGGGATTTCGCCTTCCATTTTTGCAATAACTTCATCAATAAGTTTGTTTTCAAACTCAGTATTGGCAGTTTTTTCATTCTGCTCTTTAATTTTCTTCTTAATATCGTTTTTAAGCTCATCCAAAGTATCAAATTCACTTACATCTTTTGCAAAATCGTCATCAGCTTCAGGAAGTTCTTTTGCATTAATCTCATGAATTTTTACTTTAAATACAGAATCCTTGCCTTTGAGTTCTTCTGCATGATAGTTATCAGGGAATTTAACGTTTACATCAAATTCATCACCTATGTTATGGCCGATAACCTGATCTTCAAATCCGGGAATAAACTGACCTGAACCCAATGTCAAGCTGAATTTTTCAGCTTGACCGCCATCAAAAGGAACACCATCAACAGAACCATCAAAATCAATAACTACAATATCATCTTTATTAGCTGCGCGGTCAGTTACAGAGATAGTTCTTGCATTACGTTCTCTCAAACGGTCAATTTCAGCATTAATTTCTTTAGCAGTTACTCTCTTAACAGTTTTCTTAGCTTTAATGCCCTTATAATCTTTAACAACTACTTCAGGCTTAACAACGCAAACTGCCTTAAATTTATAACCATTTTCTTTAGAAACATCCAAAATTTCAACATCAGGAGCAGCAACCAACTCAAGTTCTGCCTCTTTCACTGCTTCTTCCAGAGCATCAGCATATGTAGAATTTACAGCATCTTCGAAAAATACTGCTTCACCATATAATTTCTCAATCATTTTTCTCGGAGCTTTTCCCTTACGGAATCCGGGAACTTCGATTTTCTTGCCTCTTTTTAAGAATGCACTCTGACAAGCTTTTTCGAAATCTTCTGCCGAAACATGAATTTCCAATTCAAATTTATTGGTCGCTACATTGTTTTTTGATACTAAACTCATTAAATTTCCTCCTAATTTTAAGCTGTTATTCTTAATCAGCTTATACTTTACTAAATTTTAATCAGATAATAAAATCATTATAACACAGGATTTCAAATATTTCCAGTATTATTTTTGCTTTTACTGTTTTCTACAAATTATATAATTTTTTTAGGTGAAAATTGCAAATAATCACAAGAAACCAATCTGAAATCAATGCCAATCCTCTCACCATTAATGGCATATCCCAAAGAATATCCGTGAATATGTCCATAATAAACATGTTTTACACCATATTCATACAACACTTCTAAAATTTCATAACATTCACTCGCGCCGTAAATCGGAGGATAATGTAAAAACACAATCGGTTCCTTACCTAATTTTTTCCCCGCTTCAAGCGAAAGTCTTAACCTTCCGCATTCACGCAAAAGAATTTTCTTATCATTTTGCTCATTCATCCAGCCACGAGTTCCGCAAATAGCATAATCATCATATTCATACGCATTGTTAAAAAGAATTTTTATCGTCTTTAAACCCCAGTTGTCTAATTCTTTTTCAACCTTTGTTTTTGTGGTAAACCAGTAGTCATGATTTCCTTTCAAAATGATTTTCGTACCATTAAGACTGTCAAGATATTCAAAATCCTTTCGACTTTCTTCCATCATAAGGCCCCAGGAAATATCTCCCGCTATCACAACCGTATCTTCAGGTTTTACAACATTCTGCCAATTTTCGGTGAGGCGCTCAGTATAATTCTCCCATCCCGGAAATACATCCATTGGCTTATTTACACCTAAAGATAAATGCAAATCAGCAATCGTAAATAAACTCATCAGAATTTTGGTTTAAAATATAAACCGCCCTTCCCTTCTATACTATTTAAGCATCGCTGTTACTTTTTCAACCATTTGCTCTTTTGTAACACTGTCTTTAAATCTTACCTCTTTATTTTTAAGCTCAAGTAAAGATTCAGGCGGTGTCATACGACTAATCTCACTTAACATTTCAACCTGCGCAAAATCGTCTGCAGGAATTGCCTTATCAGTAATACTTTCAAGTACATTCCCGGTAAATTTATAGGGAGAAGCAGTAGAAGCGATGATAGTTTTTAACTTATCACCTGTTTTTTCGCAATAATCATTATAAACTTTTACTGCAACAGCTGTATGTGTATCACAAAGATAGCTGTATTTTTCAAATGTTTCCCCGATAGTTTTCTTAGTCTGCTCATCATCGCAATATCCGCCGTAGAAAGACTCTTTGAGCTTTTTCATAACATCTTCGCTTACTTCATATTTTCCATCGGTTGAAAGTTTTGTAAACCATTCAGAAATAATTTTATCATCTTTTCCGCAAAGGTCATATAAAAGACGCTCTAAATTAGAGGAAATCAAAATGTCCATTGACGGAGATGACGTTGTGAAAAATTCACGATTTTTATCATAAACACCGGTGGAAATAAAATCAGATAAAACCTTATTTTTATTTGATGCACAAATAAGCTTTTCGATTGGAAGTCCCATATTTTTTGCATAATATGCAGCAAGAATATTACCGAAATTTCCTGTAGGCACACAGACATTTACCTTTTCGCCAAGCTTTATTTCCTCACGTTCAACCATAGTTGTATAAGCAGCAATATAATAAACAATCTGCGGTACTAATCTTCCCCAGTTAATAGAGTTTGCAGATGAAAACATCTGGTTGTTTTTCTCAAGCTCTTTAACAATTTTTTCATCAGTAAAAATCTTCTTTACTCCGCTTTGAGC
Source organism: Fumia sp. (assembly GCA_045645505.1). Taxonomy (GTDB): domain Bacteria; phylum Bacillota; class Clostridia; order Oscillospirales; family Ruminococcaceae; genus Fumia. The sequence goes on along the minus strand of JAZRIW010000018.1, from coordinate 121,960 downwards.
ATCATCAAAATTACCTTTAATTGCACATACAGAAACATTTCCTCCCTCTTGGGTAGTCATCTGAAGTTTCTGCATATTACTAACACCATTTTCAGGATAAAAAACAAGCATTTTAGTCTTAGGCACATCTTTAAATCCTTCTAATGCTGCTTTTCCGGTATCACCGGAAGTTGCAACCAAAACAACAATTTCCTTATCAGGAACAGTTTTATTAGCAGAAGTTGTCAGAAGATAAGGTAAAAGCTGTAACGCCATATCTTTAAAAGCACAAGTAGGTCCATGCCACAATTCCAAAAGATATGCCTTTTCTCCAACTTTTGCAATATCAAAAATACTCTCAGTATCAAATTTTTTATCTGTATAAGCGTTATCAACACAATAATTCAATTCTTCTTCAGTGAAATCAGTCAAAAACTTTGCTAAAACTGTTTTAGCCTTGTCATTGTAGCTTTTTCCGACCATATAGGAAATATCATCTAATGTAATTTTAGGCAAATCCTTAGGTACAAAAAGTCCTCCTTCACTGGAAATTCCCTGAGCAATTGCCTGTGCAGATGTAACCATACAATTTGAATTTCTGGTACTGTTGTAATACATAATCATTCTCTCCTGTTTTAATTATTGAAAAGCATTTTCCAGATGCTCTAAACTTACAAGTTTTTTCTTATCATCTAATATAACCTCTATTATATCAAACCGAGGTTGATACTCTGTTTTAGTCATATATCTCAAAGCAGTTTTTTTAATTTTTTCCTGTTTACTGCTTGTAACTGCTTCTCTCGGTGCTGCTATCGCATTTTCATTACGTGTTTTTACCTCAACAAAACTGATAACATCATCTTTCAAAGCAATTATATCAATTTCACCTTCAAAACTATGATAATTTTTTTCTAAAATCTTATAGCCGTTATTTTTAAGATATTTTAAGGCAAGTTTTTCACCTTTCTCCCCAGATACAGCTGTGTCGGGAAGCGATTTTTTATCAAAATATTTCTTTAAAAAAGACATTCTATGTACAGGTGAAACCCCATATTTATCAAGCATTTCATAATGCAGTTCTGTGCCATATCCCTTATGCTTTGCAAAAAGATACTCTGGGTACATTTTATCTATCTCAGCCATATATCTGTCCCTTGTAACTTTAGCTAAAATAGATGCCGCCGCAATTGAAGCGGAAGTTGCATCACCTTTAATAAGACATCTGCTCGGAACAGATACATCGGGATTTTTATTGCCATCTATAAGTGCAAAATCGGGTTTCTTGGAAAGTCCCTCAACCGCCCTTTTCATTGCTAAAAAAGTAGCATTTAAAATATTAAACTCATCTATTTCCTTTACAGAAGCGGTAGCAACCGAAAAAGCAACTGCTTTCTCAACAATCTCATCATAAAGCTCTTCCCTTTTCTTTTCAGAAAGCTTTTTGCTGTCATTTAAACCTTCAATTGGATTATTCATATCAAGTATGACTGCTGCTGCATATACATCTCCTGCAAGCGGCCCTCTGCCTGCTTCATCAACACCGCAAAAATTCATTATCTGAAGCGATGCATCGTATTCATACAAGGTCAAAATTATTTCTCCTTTCAATTTGGAACTTCCAATGACATATTTCCAAATTTTCCTCCACGATACTCATCTAATACCATAGTACCGGCTCTTAAGGTATCAATTTCTCCCCCGCTTATAAGCATACCTCTCTTTTTGCCAACTAAACATAAAAGATCGTATGGCTCTAAATCTTCTATCTCCTCCGAGGTGATTTTAAATCTGTCAAAAAGCTTACTTATATACTCTTTTCTCATAAAATCAAGAAGTCGCATAGCAAGTAGCTCAACATCAAACACCTGATCCTTAACAGCCCCGGTAAATGCCAATTTCTCACCTACAGAAGGATCTTCAAATTTAGGCCAAAGTACCCCCGGCATATCCAGAAGTTCAACATCTCTACTTACTGTTACCCATTGTTTTCCTCTGGTAACTCCGGGCCTGTCCTCAACCTTTGCTCTTTTTTCTCTTGCAAGTTTATTGATAAATGATGATTTCCCAACATTTGGAATTCCTACAATCATCATACGAAGTGGTCTGCCTGCCATACCCTTTTGTGCACGACGCGAGAGCAACTCCTCAAGTTCTTCTCTTACAGCAGGTAAAAACTGTGATAGTCCCTTACCGGTTTTAGAGTCTGTTGCGATAGCAGTAACTCCTTTTTCTTTATAAAAATTAAGCCATCTTGCAGTAATTTTAGCATCCGCTGTATCACATTTATTCAAAACTATAAGTCTTTTTTTGTTTCCAATCCACTTTAAAAGTTCCGGATTTTCCGAACTTAAAGGAATACGGGCATCTCTGAGCTCGACGACAATATCAACAAGAGGAAGATTTTCCTTAATCATTCTTCTGGTTTTTGCCATATGACCGGGAAACCACTGTATTGAAGCTTGTTCAAGCATAGAAGATACCTCCCTTAATCAAGTGTACCTATATTAGAAAACGGGAAAAATCTAAACACCGCTTTTCCCATTATATTCTCATTTAAAACAAATCCAACAGACTTAAATCTGCTATCGGTAGAATTATTACGATTATCTCCCATAACAAATACTGAACCCTCGGGGACTTCAACAGGGTATCTGTGATAACCGATATTTTCTTCATCTATAATGGAAGCAATATAAGGTTCATCTATATAAAGTCCGTTAACCTTTACAAGTCCTTCTTCTGTCACAGTAACAGTCTCTCCCTCAGTTGCAATAACCCTTTTAACCAGCGGTTTTCCGAGAGAATTTTTATCATTAACTATAACTATATCACCATTTTTGGGAGTATAAAATAATTTATATGCAATGAGTCTGTCCTGGTGATGAAGTGTAGGTTCCATCGAACGTCCGTCAACCTTAACAGGAGTGATAATAAACCCAAAAACAATACCTACAAAAATTGCAGCCCCTATAAAAGATTTTACCCAATCCAAAAGCTCAGCTATTATTTTATTAGTTTTTTTCTCTTCATTTTCCTCCAAAGGAGCATTATCAAATTCACTCATTCTGATACCTCTTATTTAATAAAAATAGCAGAAAAAGGGACGTTACCGTCCCTTTCCTCGTGTTCTTATACGATTTTTTCTTTAACGCGAGCAGCCTTACCAACTCTATCACGTAAATAGTAAAGTTTTGCACGTCTAACACGACCGTGACGAAGTACTTCTACATTTACAACGTTGGGAGAATGCACAGGGAATACTCTTTCAATACCTACACCGTGAGCAATACGTCTTACGGTAAAAGTTTCAGAAATTCCACCATGTTTCATAGAAATAACAGTTCCTTCAAAAGCCTGAATTCTTTCTTTGTCGCCTTCACGAATTTTAACAGCGACTCTCACGTAATCACCAATTCTCAAAGCAGGTTTGTCTGCTTTCAAGCTGGACTGACTGATAAGTTTTAATGCGTCCATTGTTTTCCTCCTAAGTTTTCAGACATTCATGCATCAGAGGCTAAACCTGTGCAGAGGAATGCCCGCTTTAATGTTAAACATTAACCCCCACTTTTAAGTAAAAATACCAAAAGCGGAACGATATCTAATATATACTACCACATCATTTTGAAAATTGCAAGAGATTTTTTAAAAAAACTGCATATTTTCTTTAAAAATTGAATATTTCAGCGATTTTTACAAAAAAATCCTTTCCAAAACACCTTTTTATACCAAATGACGGATAATATCTTCCCTGTCACCCTCAAGTAAATCGATAACAGGAATTTCAATCAAAGTATAAGCACCGGGTGATTGCTTTAAAGAAGCTCTTGCAGAAGCTATCAAAACCTGACCTGTCAATGCAGGATTATTTATTTTCATATTAAACTCAAAAAGCTGATTTGGAGTTTTACCGGAAACACCTTTTCTTGTAAGATTAACACCATGCCCCATATCAAGCAAAGCTTTTACACTTGGAACCTCAATTACATGAGTTTCATCATTTATAAAATAAGCATCATTCTTGATTTTCTGGGAAACCTTATCAAAATCATACCCGTTTTCGAGCTCGATGTAAACCATTCTTCTGTGAATAGATGTGCCAAGAGGAATAGTCATGGAAAGTGCCTCTTTTACCCCTTCAATGGCCTTTACAGCAACTGTATGCCCCATACTCATACCGGGGCCGAAATTTGTATAGCTGAGTCCTTTTGGTGCACAAGCCTGCATAAGTGTACGCACCACAGAATCAGATCCGGGATCCCATCCTGCAGAAATAATCGAAACACAATTATTTTCTTTTGCAACCTTATCAAGATTTGTTTTAAGTTCCCAGATTTTGCTGTGAATATCAAAACTATCAACAGTATTTATATTGTTTTTAAGACACTCTGTTGCAAACACTTCAACCGAACGTGTCGGTGTAGATAAAATTGCTACATCCGGTTTTTCAGGAAGTTTTAAAATGCTGTCAACCACGGGATAATCATTAAGTTCCGCAGGTTTTTTAGAATCAGCATTTCTTCTTACAATACCAATACACTCCATATCACTTGATGCCTCGATAGCTTCAAGTGCATATTTACCTATATTTCCGTAACCTATAATTGCTGCTTTAATCATAAAATATCCTTTCTATCTGGAAGCTTTATGGAAAACTTTCTTTCCTTTTTTGATAACAACAAAATCTTCAATCTTTATCATAGCTTTGGCATCGGTTATTTTCTCACCATTAACTGAAATACCACCCTGTTGTACCAAACGTCTTGCCTCTCCGTTAGAGGGTGCGAGTCCGCATTTTACAAGCAAATTCAAAATTCCGATTTCATTGTTTTCAAGATCGGAAGCCTGTAAAACAGTAGTCGGCATATCTTCGGAATTTGCAGAGGAAGAGAAAACCTGTCTTGCAGCCTCAAGTGCTTTATTTGCTTCCTCTTCTCCATGAACCATCTTTGTAACCTCAAAAGCGAGACGTTCTTTAATAGGATTAAGTTCAGAACCTGTAAGAGATTCCATAGCCTCAATTTCCTCAATAGGTACGAATGTCAAAAGCTTCATACAATTAATAACATCATCGTCGCCAACATTACGCCAGTATTGGAAGAATTCGTAAGGTGATGTTTTTTCAGGGTCAAGCCACAAGGCACCCTTTTCGGTTTTACCCATCTTTTTACCTTCTTTGGTAGTAAGAAGTGTAAAGGTCATACCATAAACCTCATCGCCTTCAACACGACGTACCAAATCAACACCGCCTAAAATATTACTCCACTGATCGTCACCGCCAAGTTCCATTTTACAACCTTCTGTACGATAAAGATGTAAAAAGTCATAACTTTGCATAATCATATAGTTAAATTCAATAAAGCTGAGCCCTCTTTCAAGACGGGATTTGAAGCATTCAGCAGTAAGCATTTTGTTTACTGAAAAATGTCTGCCAACATCACGAAGTAAATCAAGATATTTAAACTCACAAAGCCAGTCACCGTTTTTAACGATTTTAGCATTACCATCACTGAAATCAACGAACTTAGACATCTGTTTGCGGAAGCATTCCGCATTATATGCTATTTGATCTTTTGTAAGCATAGGACGCATATCGGTCTTACCTGTCGGGTCTCCAATCAAAGTTGTTCCTGTACCGAGCAAAGCAATAGGTCTGTGTCCTGCCATCTGTAAACGTTTCATAACAACAAGCTGTAGAAAATGTCCTACATGCAAACTGTCTGCAGTAGCGTCAAAACCAATATAAAAGCTTACTTTTTCATTGTTTAAAAGTTCTTCAATCTTATCTTCGTGTGTCATCTGGGCGATAAGTCCCCTGCGTTTTAATTCTTCAAATACAGTCATTTTACTACTCCTTTAGTTTTTTGTCGGGAATAAACAAAAAGTCCTCTACCCCCGACGGGATAGAGGACGAATAAATCGTGGTACCACCTCTTTTTGTTATATCCTCAAAGATATAACCTCACCCGGTACAAAATACCGTAACGCTGTAACGGGCGTGCCCGGCAATCCCTACTAAAAATTCAGAACGCGGCTCCAAGAGGTATTCGTAACAGACAGTCTGCGTTTTCCCACCACTCAAACGCTCTCTGAAAGACAAATTCTGAAACTACTGGTTCTTTTCAGCACCTTCCTAAAAATTATACAATATTTCTTTCAAAAAGTCAACACCTACTGTATTACCCAGTTTTCCTTAAAATACTGCCCATTTATAAGTTCAGGAGTCTTAATAAATCTTGCCCAACGAACAGCATTTTTTATCACCTTCTGAACTGCCTTATTATGATACGTAGGAACAGTTTCATGCCCCGGTTGAAAATAAAAAATTTTCCCTTTTCCCCTCTTGTAACAAAAACCACTCCTGAAAACTGCTCCACATTCAAACCAGCTTATAAACACAAGTTCATCAGGCGCAGGAATTGAAAAAGGTTCCCCATAGATTTCTTCCTTTTCAATAACAATTTTTTCATCATCGAGGCCTTCTGCAATCGGATGCCCTCTATCAATAAGCCAGATAATCTCTTTCATCTCATCTCCCCATTTGAGTTCAGTTGAAGTAGTTCCGCAAAGTTTTCTGAAAATTTTTGATGCATGACCTGAATGAAGAACGATAAGCCCCATTCCATTCTGAACATGCTCATAAACACGCTCCACAACTTCATCACTTACCTCTTCATGCTTTAAATGTCCCCACCAGACAAGAACGTCAGTATTATCAAGCACTTCTTTTGTAAGTCCATGCTCAGGCATATCCAAAGTGGCATAAGTAATTTCCATATCTGCTTCCTCTGATAAAAATTCGCCTATACAACTGTGAATACCTTTTGGATAAATTTTCTTTACTGCATCCTCAGTTTTTTCATGATAAAATTCATTCCATACAGTTACATTAATTTTATTCATTCTGGCAACTCCTTTTAACTTATCATTATCCTGATAATAACACAAAATACCATTATTATCAAATTAAAATCAGTTTTATATACACATTATTGATTTTAAAACAATAATATGGTATCTTAAAATAAAGGAGATGTGTATCATGCAGGAAATAAAATGTCCAAAATGCGGAGAAATTTTTAAAGTTGATGAATCTGGCTATGCCTCTATTGTAAAGCAAGTGCGTGATAACGAATTTTCAAAAGATTTAAAAGAACGCGAAATGCAATTTGAAAAAGAAAAAGAAAATGCAATTAAAATAGCAATCAATGAAGCTCATTCAGAGATAAGTTCATTAAAAAATAAAATAGAATTATTAGAATCCAATAACAAATTAGAGATAATTGAAGCAGTTTCCGAAAAAGAAAAAGAAATTGCAGATCATAAAGAAAAAATTGCTCTTTTAAACGGTCAGCTTGAAAGTCAGGAAAAATCTTCAAAGCTCAAAGAACAGACTATAAAAGAAAGCTATGAAGAAAAGCTTAAAAACAAAGATGAGCAGATTGCTTACTATAAAGATTTCAAATCAAAGCAATCAACTAAAATGGTCGGAGAAAGTCTTGAACAACATTGTGAGATAGAATTCAACAAACTCCGTGCCACCGGCTTTCAAAACGCATATTTTGAAAAAGATAACGACGCAAGGACCGGCAGTAAAGGTGATTTCATCTTCAAAGAAATGTCCGAAGACGGCACCGAATTTATCTCTATTATGTTTGAAATGAAAAATGAAATGGACACTACTGCCACAAAACATAAAAATGAAGATTTCTTAAAAGAGCTTGACAAAGACCGCAGAGAAAAAAACTGCGAATATGCAGTTTTAGTATCCTTACTCGAAGCAGACAGTGAATTTTACAACACAGGCATTGTAGATATGTCATATAAATATCCAAAAATGTATGTAATAAGACCACAATTTTTTATTCCGATAATTACCCTCCTTCGCAATGCAGCACTCAACTCTTTGCAATATAAAAAAGAGCTTTCTGTAATACGCAATCAAAACATCGACATCTCAAATTTCGAAGCGGAAATGAACGATTTTAAAGATAAATTTGCAACAAACTATAAACGAGCCAGTGATAAATTTAAAAAAGCAATCGAAGAAATAGATAAAACTATTGACCATCTTCAAAAAACAAAAGATGCATTACTTTCATCTGAAAATAACCTGCGTCTTGCAAATAATAAAGCTGAAGATTTATCCATAAAACGCCTGACTAGGAATAATCCCACAATGGCGCAGAAATTCGCAGAATTAAATAACCAAAAATAATTTTTAAAAATATTAAAAAATCCTGAAAGTCACTATTTATGTGACTTTCAGGATTTTTCAATTTATATAATAAATAAATAAATTACAGTACATACTAACAAAAAGGAAGTGATTTGAAGTTGGAACTTATTAAAGTCATTTTAACCTCTTTATTATCGGTAGTATCATTATTTATAATAGCAAAAATAATGGGACACAAGCAAATAGCCCAACTCGACTTTTTTGATTACATTACAGGTATTACCATAGGTTCAATTGCCGCTGAACTCGCAACAGAATTAGAAACCCCATGGAAACCTCTTATTGCAATGGTAATTTATGGTGCTGTTGCAATAAGTCTTACAATACTTGCTCACAAATTTCCAAAAACCCGTAAATATATAAATGGTACTCCCACAATTGTTATGGATAACGGAAAATTGTATCGTAAAAATATGAAAAAAGCAAAGCTTGAGCTTTCTGAATTTATGGTTTTATGCAGACAGGAAGGATATTTTAATATAAATGATATTGAAACTGCAATATTTGAATATAACGGCAGACTTACCATACTGCCAAAAAGTGAAAAAAGACCGCTTACCCCTGAAGATATGAATATAATTCCAAAAAAGGCAAAAATATGCACTGAAATTATTATGGATGGCCGTATTTTACATGAAAATTTAAAAAGACTTGGTCTTGATTTAACATGGCTTGATAAACAATTAAAAAAGCAAAAATATAACAAAGCAAAAGAAATATATTTAGGAATATGCGATGAAAACAATAATCTCACATTATTTAGTGTAAATTAACTTTAAAGTTTATCATTTTTTGTTTCACATATCGCTCTCCCTGTTGCAATCGTGGCAAGTGTATCTCCCAATTGCACTAAAACAGTTGCAAGCAGGGTTACCTCTTCAACACTTAATTTACTTGAAATTATATTTGCAACTGCAGTAATTGATGCAGTTAATTGACAGGCATTCATTGTATCTCCTTCTGATAATTATTTTGTAATACTTTATTATATGAAAAAGATACAGACTAAGTTACATTATCGTCTGCACGATATTTACTGACTAAAGTTGCAAGTTCAAAACGACTATGAACACCCATCGTGGGATAAATTTTCTTTGTATGGTCTTTAACTGTATGCTCAGAAATAAACATAATCTTTGCAATATCACGATTAGTATAACAAAGGCAGATAAGCTCGGTAACCTCTTTTTCTTTCAGAGAAAGGGCGCAAAAAGGCTCAGAAGAAGATTCCGTTTTAACTTTTTCTTCTTTTTCCACCATATCGTCAGCTATTCTTCTGCGTAAATTAAATAAGAAAAATGGTTCGACCTGCATATATAAAATAACAAGGATAACCATTATAACCGCATAGGTAAGGTAAAGCATTGTCGGTGCACTTCTTAAAATCTCAACCATACTCCCCTGAACAAGTACCGCTACAAGTGCAAGTCCTACAATCATCGGTGAAATAGATTTTGACGGATGAGATTTCATTATTACCATTCCGTAAAGAGGAAGCATCTGACACGGTAACATACCAATACCAATAAGAGTACAGGATATGTATGAAACAAATGGAACGATTGTTGCCACATACATCAGAAGAAACCCTATTCCGCCTATTCCCATAAGAACAGGTATCAATTCAAAAGGATGAATATCAAAATTTTAAAATAATACATATTTTTTCCGCCGGGATTCTACTTCCTGGCGGTTTATCATATCTTAAAAATTAAATCCAAGTAATATTTTATACCTTCTTTACATATCTATTATCAAAACAGATATCAAGAAGGTGTTGATTTTGAATTATACTTCATGGGATAGAAGTGCAGACCTTGCAGAATACATTATAAGTCACAACTCTACCGTACGCGCAACTGCAAAGGAATTTGGAATTTCCAAATCAACCGTACATAAAGATATTACTGACAGATTAAGGAAAGTAAATCCGGAACTCTTTAAAAAAGTCAGAAAAATTCTTGACATTAATAAAAAAGAACGCCATATAAGAGGCGGACTTGCCACCAAAGCAAAATATCTCAAAAATCGTAATGAAAATGAATAAAATCTCATTTTAAAGGAAAAGATACTAACATCTGCGAAAGCAGAAAACAAATTCTTTCATTACGGGAGGTATTCTTTATGGATAACAAGGCAAATTATTGTATTGAATGTTCGGTTACTCAATGTGCAAACCATTGTCAATCTGAAAACTACTGTGCATTGGAACGCATCAGAGTAGGCACTCACGAAACAAACCCCTCAATGGACCAATGCACAGACTGCAGATCTTTTGTCAAAAAATAAGCCCCCGCTCATTTTAAAAACAAAAATGGACTATAGCTGAATTGCTATAGTCCATTTTATATTCTTAACTTTTAAATAAGTTCATCAAAAGTTACCTTTGAAAGCTTATTAGAAACAGTTTTTGAAATATCAGCAAAAACCTTTCTTGCTTTGCATGGTTTTTTATCTGTCCTCAGACAAAAATTTTCAGAATTTAAACAACGGCTGAAACAATAAGGCCCTTCTATTGCTCCGATTACATCAGCAAGAGAAATTTCGGAAGGTTTTTTCATAAGCTCATATCCACCTGTTGTACCTTTGTAAGAACGAATAATTTTACCTGCCACCAATTTCCTCAGAATTTTAAGTGCAAAACGAAGTGTCACTTCGGAATTTTCAGAAATTTTTTTGGCATCTACACGACTTTCTTGCCTTGCAAGATAAGTAACAATTCGAACCGCATAATCCGATTCCAATGTTATATACATTACTGAATTATCCTTTCTTTTAAAAATTAATCTAAAAAGTCTTTAAGCTTTTTACTTCTGCTCGGGTGCCGAAGTTTCCTCAAAGCCTTAGCTTCAATCTGTCTTATACGCTCACGGGTAACATTAAATTCCTTTCCAACCTCTTCGAGAGTACGACTTCTGCCATCTTCAAGCCCAAAACGAAGACGTAAAACCTTTTCCTCTCTCGGAGTCAAAGTACCTAAAACATTACTGAGCTGTTCTTTTAATAATGTATGTGAAGCTGCATCTGCAGGAGAAGGTGCATCCTCATCAGGAATAAAATCGCCAAGATGACTATCCTCTTCCTCACCAATAGGTGTTTCCAATGAAACGGGTTCCTGAGAAACTCTGAGAATTTCTCTTACCTTATCAGGAGTCATATCAATTTCTTTTGCAATTTCTTCTACACTTGGCTCGTGACCGTTTTTATGAAGGAGCTGGCTTCCTACTTTCTTTACACGATTTATGGTTTCAACCATATGAACCGGAATACGAATAGTTCTCGCCTGGTCAGCAATAGCCCTTGTTATAGCCTGACGAATCCACCATGTAGCATAAGTTGAAAATTTAAAACCTTTAGTATGGTCGAACTTTTCAACCGCCTTTATAAGACCTAAATTACCCTCTTGGATAAGATCAAGGAATTGCATACCACGTCCTACATAACGTTTAGCGATACTCACAACCAGTCTGAGATTTGCTTCACTAAGTCTCTGACGGGCAGCAGCATCACCAAGCACCATTTTTTCAGCAAGTTCGATCTCCTCGTCACTTGACAACAATGGTACTCTTCCTATTTCTTTAAGATAAACCTTTACAGGGTCATCAATATTGACACCGTCACCTGTAACGCCTTCGTCTTCCAGTGGCATACCACTTTCCAAATCCAGATCAAGCTCTTCCTCGATATTAAAATCTTCAATAATCTCAATATTCAGATTTTCAAGCGAATCATAGAACTTATCCATCTGTTCGATATCAAAATCAAGATCCTCTAACGCATCAGTAATTTCCTTAGTTGTAAGTTTACCTCTGATTCTGCCCAATTCCATTAAGTCACTGACAGTCGTCTTTTTTTCAGCACCCATTTTAAAATTCTCCTTTTTACTATTTCCCTTTTTTTAAAGACTACTTCTTTTTTTCTCGCAGTCTTTCAGCAAGCAAACGAAGCTCCTCATCAGTAAGCTCATCTACTTTATTCATCGCATTTTTATCCTTATGATCCAAAATAATACCGATATAATCATTAAGTGCTTTTTCTAACATCTGAATGTCACTGTAAGAAGCCAGAATACCACTTAATTTTGCAAGTTTTTCAGAAGAAAGCTCAGGATTAAAATCCATTAAAGTAACCGTTAAATTATTTTGTAATTTATTAAGAAGTATAGAGAAAATTTCCCGATTTAAATCAGTTATGAAGTCTTCAGGGGAAATTTTATTTAAAACATAGTCTCTATAATCCTGATGTTTATACAAAAAGGCAATTATGCCTTCCTCTGCCATAGCAATCTGCAAATGTGCAGTCCTTTGAGGGTTAGTGCGGTCAAACAACTTATCTTTACCCATTTGAATATTCGACCACTGTTTTTTCTTTTCACGATTTTCCCGTCTTTTAAATGCTGAAGATATATTAGATAAAACCGTTTCCTTTAAAACGCCGGTTTCCTTTGAAAGCACACCCGCATATATCTCACGCTCGATGGGACTTTGCACAGTTGAAAGATATTTTACTGCCTCGGAAAGATACCCTGCCTGACCTTCAGCAATAGAAACATCATACTTTTTCTTTATAACTGAAAGCTGATATTCGACCACATTTCCTGCACCATCCAAAAGCATCTTAAACCGCTGAACACCAAATTTTTTAATATACTCATCAGGGTCCTTAGCACCCTTCATATCCAGAATTTTAGTAGAAATTCCTACCTCATCCAAAAGTGATACCGCACGATTTGTGGCAACACGGCCTGCTTCGTCTGAGTCATAAGCAATCACAACTTCTTTAGCATAAGAGGATATAAGTCGTGCCTGTTCTGAAGTAAGCGCAGTTCCCAAAGTAGCAACCACATTTTCAAAACCCGCCTGATTTATCGCAATAACGTCCATATATCCTTCTGCTAAAATAATTCTGTTTTCACCTGTATTCTTTGCGTAATTAAGTGAAAACAAATTCTTACTCTTTTTAAAAACCGGAGTATCAGCAGAGTTTAAATACTTAGGTTTAGAATCGTCAAGCACACGTCCGCCAAACCCAATAACATTTTTCTTAAGATCAATTATCGGAAAAATAACCCTGTTTCTGAACATATCATAACAAGAATTGTTTTTTCCCTTACTCACCACTGCGGCCTGAAGCATCTGCTCATCGGTAAATCCCTTACTGCGTAAAAAATTTCTTAAATTATCCCAGCCTGAAGGTGCATAACCCAAACCATACTTAACTATCGTTTTGTTACTAAGCCCCCTGCTTAAAAAATATTCAAGTCCCGGTCTTCCCGCTTCGGATTTCAAAGTATCATGGAAAAACCGAGCCGCTAATCTATTGATTTCCAATATTACCGGTTTAATACGCAAAGAGTTATCTTCATAACCATCTTCAGGCATCTTAAGTCCTGCCTTTTCGCTCAAAAATCGCAGTGCCTCAATATAATCAAGATTCTCCATTCTCATAATAAATGAAATGACATCTCCACCTGCACCACAACCAAAGCAGTAAAAAGACTGACTTTCATTATAAACAACCATTGAAGGAGTTTTTTCAGAATGAAAAGGGCAAAGTCCTGTGAGATTATGACCTGCCCTTTTAAGCTGAAGATAAGAAGATATAATACTCTCAATATCACAACTCATTTTCAAAGTTTCAATAAAGCTTTGTGGAATCGTTTTAACCTCACTCCTTTGTCCAGAATTTAGGAATAAACAGCTCTTCATACTGATTAACAGCATACTGATCCGTCATTCCCGCTATATAATCACAAATAACCCTTTCTTTAGGAAAACGTTCCATAAAAGAAAGATACATCTTAGGAAGTTTATCGATATTCTTATTATAATATTCATAAAGCTTTTCAATTAAAGCTTCTGCCTTACCCTCTTGTCCTTTTGCAACAGGATGAGAGTAAACATATTCAAACATAAAATCCTTCATCTGATTATGTGCCTTTAAAACCTCATCATCCATCGTTATATCATCTTTGCTGTTTTCAACGATAGATTTAATAATCATATTTATACGCTCAGATTTTGTACGTCCCAGTACATAAACTGCGCCAAAAGGCAAATCCCGTTCATTCAAGACCTCTGCCCTTATGGCATCTTCAATATCATGATTAAGATACGCTACCTTATCGGAAATTCTGACAATTCTTCCTTCCAAGGTAACTGCCTTAGCCTTATCATTTCCGCCACTACTGTGACAAGCTATACCATTTCTGACTTCATATGTAAGATTTAAACCTTTTCCGTCGCGCTCTAAAAAATCCACTACTCTGATACTCTGAAGATGATGATAAAAAGAAAAAGGGCAAATTCTGTTAAGTACCCTCTCCCCCGCATGGCCAAAAGGAGTATGACCTAAATCATGTCCTAACGCAATTGCCTCGGTTAAATCCTCGTTAAGTTTAAGCGCACGTGCAATCGTTCTCGCAATCTGACTTACCTCTAAAGTATGTGTAAGCCTTGTGCGGTAATGGTCACCTTTTGGTGCCAGAAACACCTGCGTTTTATGTTTTAATCTTCTGAAAGCATTAGAGTGCAGTATTCTGTCCCTGTCACGTTGATAAGCAGTTCTCAAAGAACATTCTTCCTCTAAAGAGCGTCTGCCCTTTGTATTAAAAGAAAATGCAGCATAAGGAGAAAAAAATTCCCTCTCCATTACATAACGAGCCTCTTTGAAATCCAATTTAATCCCTCCGAATACATCATATATATAAATACCGAAAAAAATATAAAAATCCTCTTTTTATAACAAAAAATTTTTTTATTCCATATCTTCATATACTTCTTCAAGTATAAAAGGTGTGACAGTTCCACCGCTTAATTCAGTAAGTTCCTTTAAAAACCCATCAAGTCGTTCGGATTTTATCATAAGTTTTAAAGTAATGTCTGCACCAAAATCCGACTCAATTGTCCTTATATTATATTTTGGAAGTATGTATGAAAGTTTACCGTAAAATCCGTAGTCAACAGCTGTTTCCAGTATAGTGCACGGCGTCATATGCAGTATTTTACAAGCATGTAATGCCACTCTGCACCCCTGAGAATAAGCTCTTACAAGCCCCCCCCCGCCTAAAAGTATGCCTCCGAAATATCGGGTAACCACTACACACACGTCAACGATATTTTCTTTTAGTATAACATCCAAAGTAGGAATTCCCGCAGTTCCCTGCGGTTCACCGTCATCAGAATAACGTCTTGTCTGTCCGTCACGCAAAACATAAGCATAAACATTATGAGTAGCATCCCAATGTTTTTGTTTAATTTCATTTACAAAATTAATAGCTTCTTCTTCAGTTTCTACATGCTTTGCATATCCTATAAAACGAGATTTTCTCTCAACAAATTCATCAGTCGCAAAACCCTCGACAGTAATGTAGTCTTTCATATTACCCTCCTTTTCACAAAAACAGATAAGGCAGCTTTCAGAATGCCCAAAAAAGAATTACCTTTTTGAAATTTCTGAAAGCCGCCTTGAACGCTTTAAGAATAAAATTATTTATCCATACCAAAACGTTTCTTAAATCTGTCAACACGTCCACCGGTATCAACCAGTTTCTGCTTTCCTGTAAAGAAAGGATGACACTTGGAGCAGATTTCAACGCTGATATTTTCCTTTGTAGAACGAGTTTCAATCGCATTACCACACGCACATTTGATAGTTGTGGGCTCATAGTTAGGATGAATTCCTTCTTTCATTTAGTTCACCTCTTTCGAAAAACATCTTACGAATTAGTATAATAACATAGTTTTTTAAAAAAATCAAGTCTTTTTTTAAAAATATTCATATTATTGTAAAAGTTTAAATAAAGTATCTTTAATAATAAAAGCTTATTTACAGACAAATTAAAATTCACGTCTTTTTATTAAAAACTTGTTGACAAATAAAACTTTATATGATATTATGTTATACGTTCCATGTAACATGGTTACACGGAGAGATGTCCGAGTGGTTTAAGGAGCTGGTCTTGAAAACCAGTGATCCTGAAAGGGACCGTGGGTTCGAATCCCACTCTCTCCGCCACATTATTTTTAAGCTTAACGCTACCATGGAGTTGTACTCAAGATGGTGACGAGGCTCCCCTGCTAAGGGAGTAGGTCGGCTAATCCCCGGCGCGAGAGTTCGAGTCTCTCCAACTCCGCCAAGAAAATCCCATCACATTTGTGATGGGATTTTTCATATTACTTGATTCTTTTCAGAGAAAAGAAGAGATAAAACTTATATAAAAGGTCTCCGCTGACGCACAGTTATATAAGCTTATCTCTTTTTTTCACATTACAAGTATTACCTTGATACAATATTTATATTCACCTAAAATTAAATTATCCTTATTTATTTTAATATTCTTAATTATTACTTGCATTTAAAAGCGCTGATTCTATAATTTTATCAAGATCTGAAAGTGTTCTTAATTGTCCGCACATATTACGAAGCTTTGCGGCACCGGGAATTCCCTTTAAATAAAAAGATGCTGTTCTTCTGCTTTCGCGCATCGCAATATATTCGCCTTTGTACTCTACTGCAAGGGCGATTTGTTTTCTCATAACAGCTAAACGTTCTTCAAATGACAAAAAAACAGAAAACTCACCTTTTTCCAGATATTCCTCAATTTGCTTAAACAAAAAAGGGTTTCCGTAACTTCCCCTTCCTATCATAACAAGGTCACAATCAGTTTCCTCATACATTCTGACTGCATCTTCAACAGTTAAAATATCCCCATTTCCAATTACGGGTATCGAAACTGCTTTCTTAACCTCTTTAATTATCGATGAATCAGAAAAAGGTTTATACATCTGATTTTTTGTCCTTCCATGGACAGTAATAGCCGACGCTCCCGCTTTTTCCATAAGTTCCGAAAAGGAAACTGCATTAACAGAGTTTTCGTCCCAGCCTTTTCTGATTTTAACAGTAACAGGAACACTCGAAACGCTCACCACTTCACGCACTATATCATATGAAAGTTGCGGATTTTTCATAAGTGCCGCACCTGAGCCATTTCCCGCAACCTTAGGAACAGGACAACCCATATTTATATCAATTATATCAGGTTTATACTTCAAAGCTTTTATAGCAGCCTTTGCCATAATATCAGGCTCATTTCCAAAAAGCTGTATAGCCATAGGATGCTCTTTTTCAGACACAAATAAAAGCTCCTCAGTTTTTCTGTCAGAAAAACTTAAAGCTTTTGCAGATGCAAGCTCACCTACTATATACGAAGCACCCCACTCCTTACATATTTCGCGATACGCTCTGTCCGCCACCGATGCCATAGGAGCAAGTGCTGCAGTTTTCTTTATCTCAACATTTCCAATTTTAACAGTCTTCATTTTTCCTTCACCAAAATTTATTGTAAATTAAGAGAATTTGTGATATAATAATCATTATATTATCAAAATAAAAAATGTCAACAGAAAAGGGGTTTTTCTATGAAGATTCTCGCAATTGATTTTAATTCACTTATGAATCGTGCCTTTTTTGCAATAAGGCATCTTTCTGCCCCTGACGGAACCCCCACAAACGCTTTGTTGGGGTTTGCAAAAACATATCATAAACTTATAACTACATTTAACCCCGATGTTACCATTGCCGCTTTTGATGTTCATGCTCCGACATTCAGACACAAAATGTATTCCGACTATAAAGGTACCCGTGGCCCTACTGACAACGAACTTTTAGTACAATTCCCTCTCGGCAAAGAATTTGTGACTTTAGCAGGTGGCACAACAGTTGGCATTGAAGGTTATGAAGCAGACGATATATTAGGTACACTCGCAAAATATGCAGATACCCACGATGATGTAACATGTATTATTGCAACCGGTGACCGTGATTCACTCCAGCTTGTGAGTGACAAAGTCTCAGTAAATTTAGCTTCCAATAAAGGTGATATTCTCTACACACCGGAAACTGTTTTAAAACAATATGAAATAACCCCAAAACAGCTCATTGAAGTAAAATCACTTATGGGTGATAGTTCTGACAATATCCCAGGAGTCAAAGGTATAGGTGAAAAAACTGCTATTACTCTCATTAAAAATCACCACAGCCTGCAAAACATTTTAGATAATTTAGATAGTGTTCTTGCGACACCCCGCATAAAAAATCTGATTTCAGAACAAAGTAAAGAAGCTCTTATGAGCCACGAGCTCAGTGAAATCTTCTGTGATGTTCCCCTCCCGTTTACTGTTTCAGACCTTAAAAAAGAAGTAAACGCAGAAGGACTTTCAATGTTTCTCTCAAAATATGGACTTTCTTCGGTTGAAAAAAGCTTTAACCTTAAAAAAACCAAATCAACTTCTGAAATATCAGAATTTTCAGTAATCGAAAATCCTGATACTGAAATAATAAATACTCTTGAACAGATTTATTTTTTAGTATCCGCAACCGATAATAATATTGAATCAATCTTGGTCCAGAAAGATGAAAAAACTCTTTTATATTTTACAGAAAGCCTTGAAGAAGTTTTTAAAAAAATAGCAGAAAATGACCTGCCAAAAATTACATTTGATGCAAAACCCATTTACAGACTTTGTTTTAAAAGAGGTTATTCATTTAAAAATTTACATGCAGATTTAAAGCTTTCTGCTTATCTTTTAAATAATTCAGGCAAATCTTATTCCCTTAAAGAGCTTCGTGAAGTCTATATTCCTGACTTTTCTGCAAATTTATCGGAAGATAAGCTTGACTGTGCATCACTAATGCTGTTAAGTAATTTACTTTACAGTATTATCAAAGAGCGTAATATGGAATTTCTCTATAATAACATCGAACTTCCGCTTTGTGAGGTTTTAGCCTCCATGGAACATGAAGGATTTATGATAGATGAAATAAGCCTTTTGAATTTCGGAGAAGATTTATGCACACGTATTGAGGAGCTTAAGATAGAAATTATTGATTTAGCCGGTGTTCCCTTCAACATCAATTCTACGCATCATCTGTCAGATGTGCTTTTCAACCGTTTAAAACTTCCGCCGCAAAAGAAAACCAAGACAGGTTATTCAACTGATGCTGATGTATTGGAAAGTATAAGACCTTTACACCCTATTGTTGATAAAATTCTGGAATACCGACAACTTTCAAAGCTTCACAGCACTTATGTAGTAGGATTAAAAAAATGCATACAAAAAGACAGACGAATTCACACTACATTTAACCAAACCGAAACCCGAACAGGTCGTATAAGTTCATTGGAACCCAATGTGCAAAATATCCCTGTACGTACTAAACTTGGTGCTGAGATGAGAAAGTTCTTTGTAGCAAAAGAAAACTGCACCTTAATTGATGCAGACTATTCACAAATCGAGCTCAGAATTCTCGCTCATATTTCTGATGATAAAAATATGATTAATGCATTTAAAGACGGTACAGACATTCACAGATTGACTGCATCTCAAGTCTTTTCAATTCCCTTTGATGAAGTTCCGTCAGAATTAAGAAGTCGTGCAAAGGCCATAAATTTTGGTATTGTTTACGGGATTTCTGCATTTTCTCTTTCAAAGGATATATCCGTCACAGTAAAACAGGCAAAAAAGTATATAGATAATTACCTTAAAACTTATAGCGGTGTTGACGAATATATGAAAAAATCAGTTGAAGATGCTAAAACAAACGGATATGTAGAAACCATTTTCCATCGTCCCCGCGCATTACCCGATATCAACAGTAAAAATCCCACTTTAAGAGGTTTTTCTGAACGTGTTGCAATGAATATGCCTATTCAGGGTACTGCTGCCGACATAATCAAACTCGCAATGATTAAAGTTTACAATCGATTCAAGGAAGAAAAACTGCGTTCAAAGCTGATTTTACAAGTACACGATGAACTTATGGTAGAAGCTTTCGATGATGAAATTGAAAAAGTTAAAGAAATCCTTAAATTCGAAATGGAAAATGCAACAAAACTTTCCGTCAATCTCGAAGTTGACATTGGAGAAGGAAAAAACTGGTATATAGCTAAAGGATAAAACTGTTATGATTATTCGAAAAATGGAAGAGACAGACGTAGAAGCTGTATTTTTATTGGAACAAGCTTGTTTTTCTGACCCCTGGAGCAGGAAAAGTATAAGAGGCACTCTGCGTGAAGAAAACTCTTTTTTGGTTGTCGCAGAATATAATAAAAATATTGTTGGATATTTAAACAGTACCTTTTTCTTTGACGAGCTTAATTTAAACAGAATTGCAGTTTCTCCCGATTTTCGTAAAGGGAAAATCGGTACAAGCCTTATTCAAAGTATGATTGATTTTTGTAAAAACACGCAAATTAAACGAATTATGCTCGAAGTAAGAATTTCTAACATACCCGCTCAGAATCTTTATAAAAAATTTGGTTTTAAATCTTTAGGTGAGCGTAAAGGACTATATCAAAACCCTACAGAATCAGGTATAATTATGGAAAAAATATTGGAGGACCCCTCTTTATGATTAATGACATCACTATTCTTGCCATCGAAAGCTCTTGCGACGAAACTGCCGCAGCAGTTGTGAAAAACGGACGTGAGGTTTTATCAAATATAATTTCCTCTCAGGTAGAAGAGCATAAAAAATATGGTGGCGTTGTTCCTGAAATTGCATCACGACGCCATTGTGAGGATATCTGCTTTGTAGTAGAATCTGCCTTAAAAGAAGCAAATCTGACTCTTAAAGACATAACTGCAATCGCAGTTACCTATGCACCGGGACTTATAGGAGCATTGCTTGTAGGGGTTAATTATGCAAAAGGTTTAAGTATGGCAACAGATCTTCCACTTATTCCCACTCACCATATTCGTTCACACATCGCTGCAAACTATATAACCCATCCTGATTTGAAGCCCCCTTTTCTATGTATGGTGGCCTCAGGCGGACATAGTCATATTATTGAGGTTAAAGATTATACAGATTTTAAAATCATTGGTCGCACGCGTGACGATGCCGCAGGTGAAGCCTTTGACAAAGCTGCACGTGCTATGGGCTTTCCCTATCCCGGTGGTATTTATATTGATAAAGCCTCAAAACTTGGAAATGCTGACACTTATAAACTTCCAAAGCCCAAAGTTGAAGGAAGTAAATATGATTTCAGCTTTTCGGGACTTAAAACCGCTGTAATAAACACTATCCACAATGCAAAGCAAAAAGGCACTGATATTAATGTAAACGATATGGCGGCATCTTTTCAAAAAACTGTCTGTGATATGATTTCAGAAAAACTTATGACCGCCGCAGAAGAATTAAATTATAAAAAAATCGTACTCGCGGGTGGCGTTTCCGCAAACTCAGGACTCAGAGAGTGTCTTGAAAATGAATGTAAAAAACGTGGCTTTGATTTTTACGTTCCCACACTGGACCTCTGCGGTGACAATGCCGCTATGGTAGGTGCCCAGGGCTACTATGAATACATAAATGGAAATATAGGTGATCTTACTTTAAATGCGGTTGCTACTAAAAATATAGAAAAGATGTAGTTTTAATGAAAAATAAAAATATAAACCTTATCTTAATCTCAATAGCAATATTAATGAATATCTTTATGATAGGATTTTTAATATTAACCTCACCTTATTTTTCAGGAAGTAGCGAAATAGTAATCTCCTCTTCAACTGAAGATTTAAAAGAAACGATTTCGCTAAATAACTCCGATAAAGACGATTTGATGCGACTACCTCAGATAGGCTATAAAATTGCTGACAGAATAATTGCCTACAGAGAAACTATTGGTAGTTTCAAATCAATTGATGAACTGCTTAACGTAAAAGGCATCGGCAAAAAGACCTATGAGAGAATATTACCCTTTCTTACACTTTAAAAAAAGGCTGTAGCAAAGCTACAGCCTTTTTTTATTCTAATTCAAACATACCTGTATAAAGCTGATAATACTGACCTTTCTGCTCAATCAGAGTTTCATGGTCACCACGTTCAATAATTTTACCATTTTCAAGCACCATAATTACATCAGAATTTCTTACGGTGGAAAGTCTGTGTGCTATTACAAATACTGTTCGGCCTTTCATCAAGGCATCCATACCGCGTTGCACAATAGACTCTGTTCTGGTATCAATGGAAGAAGTTGCTTCATCCAAAATCATAACCGGTGGATTTGCAACTGCTGCCCTTGCTATTGATAATAGCTGTCTCTGACCTTGTGACAATCCGCCACCGTCACCTTCAAGTACTGTGTCATAGCCATTTGGAAACATACGTATAAAACTATCGGCGTTGGCAAGTTTTGCCGCCGCTATACATTCTTCATCTGTAGCATCAAGCCTGCCATAACGTAAATTGTCCATAACAGTACCGGTAAAAAGATTTACATCCTGTAAAACCATACCCAACGAACGACGCAAATCCTCTTTACGTATCTTTTTAATGTTTATACCATCATATCTAATTTTTCCGTCAGCGATATCATAAAATCTGTTAATCAAATTAGTAATAGTTGTTTTTCCGGCACCGGTAGCACCTACAAATGCAACCTTCTGTCCGGGTTTTGCATAAAGATTTATATCATGGAGTACAATTTTATCATCAGTATATCCAAAATCGACATCGTAAAACTGAACTTCACCTTTAAGCTCGGTATAAGTAACACTACCATCAGAATGAGGATGCTTCCATGCCCAGATGCCTGTACTTCTCGCACATTCACAAAGCTTGTCGCCATTATATTCTGCATTTACTAAAGTTACATATCCTTCATCCTTTTCAATCTCTTCATCTAAAAGATTAAAAATTCTCTGTGCACCTGCAAGTGCCATAACCATTGAAGAAATCTGTTGCGAAACCTGACTGACAGGTCTGTTGAAACTGTTTGAAAGCTGTAAAAATGAAGCAATCATACCTAAGGTAAGAGTGTTTACCCCTGTAAAATTGAGATTTGGAATAGCTGTAATAGCAAAAATTCCACCGATTACCGCCATAATAACATAAGTTATATGTCCGATATTATTTACAACCGGTCCTAAAATATTTGCATATTTATTTGCGGTTGAAGCATTTTCAAAAAGGTCTTCATTTTTAATATCAAATTTTTCCTTTGCCTTTTGCTCATAACAGAAAACTTTAACGACTTTTTGTCCGTTTATCATTTCCTCGATATATCCATTCAAATCTCCCAGAGATTTTTGCTGTTTGACGAAATACTTTCCGCTTTTAGAAGCAACCTTGCCTACTATCTTAAGCATTATAAAAACAAAAATCAAAATTATAAGCGTAAGCCATACACTGATTGCAAGCATAGCAAAAAACGAAGAAACTATAGTAATAAGTGAAGAAAACACCTGAGGAATACTCTGTGTCAGCATCTGACGTAAAGTATCAGTATCATTGGTATAATGACTCATTACGTCGCCAAAAGTATTACTGTCAAAATATTTTATCGGGAGTTTCTGCATATGAGAAAACATCTCATCACGGATTTTTTTAAGAATTCTCTGGGCTATATTTACCATTATGAGATTATATAAAAGTGTTGCCACAACACCGATAAGATAAATTCCCACCATGAATAAAATTGCCCTTAAAAGTCCGGAAAAATCAGGTACAGATTGAATAAGTAAGGGTGTTATATAATCATCAATAAGAGTCTTAAGGAAAAGTGAAGAAAACACCCCTACCAATGCACTTATTCCTATACAAATAAGCACCACAACAAAAGAAAGTCTGTAATTTTTAAAATATGATATAAGCCTTTTTACAGTTTTTTTGCTTATTTTTTGTTTTGGACCATTATTAATCGGTACATGTCTGGGTCTATTCATCGCCATTACCTCCTTTTATCTGAGATTCATAAACTTCTTTATAAATCTCATTATCAGATAAAAGTTCCTCATGTTTTCCGATTGCAGAAATTTTACCATCATCCATTACAATAATTTTATCCGCATCCTGAATCGAAGAAATTCTTTGTGCAATGATAATTTTGGTAGTGTCAGGAATTTCCTTTTTTAAGGCTTTTCTTATCAACACATCAGTTTTAATATCGACAGCACTTGTAGAATCATCTAAAATAAGAATTTTAGGCTTACTTAAAATTGCTCTTGCTATACATACTCTCTGCTTCTGACCACCTGATAAATTAGTACCGCCCTGCTCTATCATGGTATCATATTTTTCAGGAAAAGTATTTATAAAATCATCTGCCTGAGCTAATTTTGAAGCTTTAATCAACTCTTCATCAGTAGCATCAGCGTTACCCCAACGCAAATTCTCTTTAAGAGTCCCTGCAAAAAGCACGTTTTTCTGCAAAACCATAGAAACAGCACTACGAAGTGTATTCATATCATAATCCCTGACATCAACTCCGCCTACACTGACTTTACCTTCTGTAACATCATAAAGCCTTGGAATAAGCTGTACCAAAGTAGATTTTCCCGAACCTGTACTTCCTAAAATTCCTATCATTTCACCTGAATTAATTTTAAAAGTCGCATCTTTTAATGCAGGCTGGTTATTTTTGCCATAGCTAAAGCTCACATTTTCAAATGAAATTTCTCCATTTTTAACTTCTGTAACGGGATTTTCAGGATTTACAATATCACTTTTTTCATTTAAAATTTCAACGATTCTTTCACCCGAAGCCTTAGACATAGTAAGCATAACAAAAATCATCGAAACGAACATAAGGCTTGAAAGAATCTGCATAGCGTAAGTAAAAAGTCCCATAAGTTCACCGGTGCTTAATCCAAGATCAGGATTGGCACCTGATAAAACAACTGCTCTTGCACCAAACCAGGAAAGCAAAAGCATTACTGCATACATTGCAATCTGCATAAGTGGCATATTAAAAGCAACAGTTTTTTCGGCCTTTGAAAACCCTTCATATATATCATTGGAAATTTCTTTAAATTTTTCCTCTTCATTTTCTCCACGTACAAAAGATTTTACTACTCTGATACCTCTTAAATTCTCCTGCACCACACGATTTAATTTATCATAAATTTTAAACACCTTACCAAAAAGAGGAAAAGCTTTCTTCACAATAAATAAAAGTCCTACAAGTAATACAGGAATAGCCGCTAAAAATAATAGCGAAAGTTTTACATCAATTCCAAAAGACATTATAAGTGAGAAAATAAGCATAGCAGGAGAACGCACTACCATTCTTATTATCATCTGATAAGCCATAGAAACACGGCTAACATCGGTAGTAAGACGGGTTATGATACTTGCAGTGGAAAATTTATCAATATTTGTAAATGAAAAATTCTGCACATTATAATACATATCCTTACGCAAATTTTTTGCAAATCCATTTGAAGCAACAGCTGCTTTATTACCTGCAACCACACCAAACGTCAAAGAAAGTATTGCTGATAAAAGTAAAATAAGTCCCGTTTTCAAAATATAGTTCATATCACCTTTATCAATACCAAAATCAATTAAATTTGCCATAAGATAAGGGATAAAAACCTCTAATATCACCTCAAAAGTTACAAACAAAGGAGTTAAAATACTATCTTTTTTATACTCCCTTACACTCTTAAGCAATTTTGCAACCATCTAAAAACACCTCATGCAATACTGAATATATCCTTATTATACCATATAATATATATGTATTGATAAACAAAATGTAAAAAAATTGGTATAAACCGATTTTTTTACATTAAAAGTTCTTCAAGTTCTTTCACATTTTGAGCGATAGCCTTGACACCGGCGTTTATAAGTTCATCTTTACTGCCATATCCGTATAAAACACCTATACAAGGTATGTTGTTGAGAGTAGCACCCTTTACATCATGCATTCTGTCACCTATCATTACTGCCTCAGAAATTTTGATATTATTTTCTTTAAGAACATATGAAATAACTTCTTCTTTATGACTACGTCCTTTATTAAAAAGTGCGCCTCCTATAAATGAAAAATATTTTAAAAGATCAAAGTGTTCTAAAATACTCTTAGCGTAAGGTTCCGGCTTAGAAGTCGCAATAATAAGTTTTTTACCATTATTTTGCAATTTTGACAAAAGTTCAATGATTCCGTCATAAACGCGATTTTCATATAAGCCTACTGTGCTGTATCTTTTTCGATATAGTTCTACCGCCAAAACAGCCTTTTCCTCATCAAAGCCATAACTCCTCATAAACTCATCTTTTAATGGAGGGCCAATGAATGAAAATAACTTTTCTTTGTTTCCAACATCGACTCCAAGCTCATTCAGTGCAAACTGTACACAGTTAAATATTCCCTCTTGTGAGTCAGTTAAAGTGCCATCCAAATCAAAAAGCAGATAATTAAAATTTTTAAAATCCATATAAATTCCTCTTACAAAAATCCCCGAAGTTATTAACTTCGGGGACAAATATTTTACTCTTCGTTTTTCTTTGCAAGATCATTCATAGCATCTTTACGAGAAAGATTTATACGTCCCTGGTCATCAATTTCAACAACCTTAACATAAATCTCATCACCGGGAGCTACTACATCTTCAACCTTTTCAACGCGATGGTTTTCAAGTTTGGAAATATGAACCAATCCTTCTTTTCCGGGAGCAATCTCAACAAAAGCACCGAAATTCATAAGACGGGTAACTTTACCTTTATAGATAGCACCAACTTCAGGATCTTTTGCAATTGTTTCAACAATATACAAAGCACGGTCAACATTATCCTGATCTACGCCTAAGATGAATACTTTACCATCATCTGTAATGTCAATCTTAACATCACATTCTGCGCAGATTTTCTGTATAACTTTACCACCTGTACCGATAACTTCACGGATTTTATCAGTATCGATAATTATAGATTTCATCTTAGGAGCATATTTTGAAACATTCTTACGAGGTTCAGGAATAGCCTTAAGCATAATATCATCAAGGATATATTTTCTTGCTTTTTCAGTCTTTTCAAATGCTTCAGCGATAATATCCATAGTAAGACCATCAATCTTAATATCAACCTGGATAGCGGTAATACCATTATGAGTTCCGCCTACCTTAAAGTCCATATCTCCATAGAAATCTTCAAGGCCCTGAATATCAACCATAGTCATCCAACGATCGCCCTCAGTAATAAGTCCGCAGGAAATACCTGCAACCGGAGCCTTTATAGGAACACCTGCAGCCATCAAAGCCAAAGTAGAACCACAGATTGAAGCCTGAGAAGTAGAACCATTAGAAGATAAAACTTCAGAAACAAGTCTCATTGCATAAGGGAATTCTTCAACAGAAGGTAAAACAGGAACCAAAGCCTTTTCAGCCAAAGCACCATGACCAATTTCACGACGTCCGGGACCTCTTGAAGGACGTGTTTCACCTACTGAATATGAAGGGAAGTTGTAATGATGCATATAACGTTTCTCTACTTCTTCATCAATACCATCTAAAATCTGTGCATCACTTACAGGTCCCAAAGTTGCAATTGTCATTACCTGAGTCTGTCCACGGGTAAACATACCGGAACCATGAACACGAGGAAGCAAATCAACTTCTGCTGACAAAGGACGTATTTCATCCATTCCACGTCCGTCAACACGTTTTTGCTCATCCAAAAGCCAACGACGAACAATTTTCTTCTGCAATTTATAAATACATTCATCTATTACAGAAGCTTGTTCGGGATAAATTTCATCAAATTTAGCATGAATATCATCAATGATAGGTTGCAAACGTTCATCACGAACATTCTTATCATTAGTATCCAAAGCAACCTTTACTCTATCTGCTGCGAAATCATAAATAGCATCAAACATATCAGCAGGAACATCCATAGATTCAAAAGTAAATTTCTCTTTACCGATTTCTTTCTGAATGTCACCGATAAATGCTACCATTTTCTTGATTTCTTCATGACCTTTAGCGATAGCATCAAGCATAACATTGTTTGGAACTTCGTTAGCACCTGCTTCAATCATAACGATTTTATCAGCAGAACCTGCAACAGTAAGGTTCAAATCAGAAACTTCTCTCTCAGCAGTAACGGGGTTTAATACAATTTCACCGTCAACCAAGCCTACGCTGATAGCCGCAATAGGTCCTGCGAAAGGAACATCAGAAATATTGATTGCGATAGAAGCAGCAATAAATCCTGCAATCTCCGGAGAGTTGTCCACATCAGTTGCAAGTACTGTTACAACAACCGAAACATCATTTCTCATATCTTTAGGGAAAAGCGGACGGATAGGACGGTCAATCATACGGGAAGTAAGTGTTGCCTTTTCAGTAGGACGACCTTCTCTTTTTAAGAAAGAACCGGGAATTTTACCTACAGCATAAAGCTTTTCCTCATAATCAACAGATAACGGGAAAAAGTCAACACCCTCACGAGGTTTTGGTGAAGCAGTAACGTTAGCCATTACCACAGTTTCACCATAAGTAACCCAACAAGAACCATTAGTCAGCTCACTTGTTTTACCGGTTTCAACAACTAATTTGCGACCTGCAAATGTTGTCTCAAAGATTCTTTTTTCATTTGCCATAAAAATTTCCTCCTTTTAGACACAGCGACAGGTCTTAGCAATAAATCCTATTTCCGAAAATCAGAAACACGATTTAATGCTAATCCCCTGTTCCAACTGTACTTTTTATTTTCTGTTTAAAATATGCCAAAAGGCAGACGGTCAAGCCATCTGCCTATAAAGCCAAAATTACTTACGAATACCAAGTTTAGCGATTACAGCACGGTAACGCTCAATGTCTGTCTTAATCAAGTAGTTCAAAAGATTACGACGACGTCCAACCATTTTAAGCAAACCTCTGCGGCTGTGATGGTCATTTTTGTTATTCTTCAAATGTTCAGTCAAATCGTTAATTCTCTTTGTAAGAATTGCAATCTGAACTTCGGGAGAACCTGTATCAGTATCATGTAACTTGTTCTCTGCGATTACCTGTGTTTTTTCTTCTTTTCTCATCATAATGAGTCACCTCTTTAAATTATTTTCCGGCACAATAGTCAAGGGTAGGTAACATTCCATAAAGGCTTAATCCTCAAGACCATCAATGCGGAACTTATGACATTATATCACAGTTTATTTTTTTTGTAAAGACTTTTTTAAAAAATTATTCTTTTATCTGAAAATTAACTATTCTGGTATCAAAATCATAATGAATACCCAAATAATCTTTATCAACTACAAAATATTCAGACTGATAATAAAGAGGTAAAAATACCCCATTTGAAAGAATTATCTGTTCAGCTTTTTTATAACTTTCCGCTGCTTTTTCTTCTTTAGGTTCTTTAATTGCCTCACTTAAAAGGGTATCGAATTCCTCATCTGAAAAACCACTTATGTTTTTACTGTATCCCGATGAAAACTTAGAAAGTAATGCATAAGGACTGTTATAATCCCCGTTTAAAGAAATCACCGCACAATCAAAATTACCATTTTCAAGACGTACATTATATTCTTCCTGCTCTAAAACCTCAACGGTTAAATAAATTCCTAAGTCTTTCTGCCAGATCTGTGAAATATAAGCGGAATAATCCTCATGCCCCATTCCTTTTGGAATAATCATAACTGCTTTTGTGATATAATCAAGTTCAAGTTCGTTGAGTCCTTTTTTATAAAATTCTTTTGCCGATTGAGGGTTATATGGAGTAATAAGATTTTCACCTGCAAACTCACGATAAGAATTTTCACCTATTCTGATATTATCAGGAATAATTGAAGATGCCTTTTTATAATAATCAGGTAAAACACTTTGCATAGAAGTATAATTACTATCAGAAATCAGCGCCTTTCTTATATTACTGTTACTGAAAATAGAACTACCGGTATTAAAAACTATTCCCCAAACCGTATTTTCATTATTTAAAATCTGATATTTTTTTTCAGAAAGTTCCTTTATTACATCTCCGTCTGCTGAAACTGCAGAAGTTTTCCCTTCTAAAAATCTCTTGGTTTTATCATCATTCTCAGTCAAAATATTGAATGTAACAGATTTTGTTAAACTATCTTCATAATAATTTGCATTTTTTATAACTATGAGAGAATCCTCTTTCCAGGACGAAAGATAAAATGGCCCATTTCCGCATATCATCTTCGCACTGAGTCCGTATTTACCTTTTGTAGAAATAAAAAATTCTTCGTTACAGGGCATAGCTGCTGTAGTTGTAAGCATGTATAAAAACCTTGAATTATATTCCGAAAGCTCAATCTCAAGAACAAAGTTTGAAACAGCTTTTACTCCTAATTCTGAAGAGTAGATTTCCCCCTCATAAACCGGCCTGCTGTTTAAAATACAGAAAAAATCATCTGCACTCTGAGAATTGGTAGAAGCATCAAAGAGTCTCTTGAAAGCAAACTCAAAATCATAAGCTGTAACTACGGTTCCATCCATCCATTTGCTATCGTCTCTCAATATAAAACGAAACTTCAAACCATCATCGCTTACGGTATAACTTTTACAAACACCATTTTCAAGTTCACCGTTTTCCCCAATTTTAAAAAGCCCTTCATATAAATTATTTATAATAAGCTTCGAAGAATAATCATTAGCTGACTGCGGATCTAAATTTATCGGTGCAGTGTCAATATCATAATATAAAGAAACAGGTTCTTTTTCACAAGAAGAAAACATCGTTAAAGAAAAAATTAAAACAAAAAGCAAAGCAATATATTTTCTTTTCATTCTGACAAAGCACCTCCTTTTCTATCTCGGAGAATATTTCTCCATAATTTTCATTGCTATTTTTACCCCATCAACTGCGGCACTCATTATTCCTCCTGCATATCCTGCACCCTCACCGCATGGATAAAGTCCTTTTATACCGATTGCCTCAAATTCATCATCACGCAAAATACGAACAGGACTTGAGGTTCTTGTTTCGGGACCCGTCAGTACAGAATCATCAGCGGCAAATCCCTTTATCTTCTTATCAAATATCCTTAATCCTTTTCTCATCATCTCGGTTATTGATTTAGGAAAAAGTTCATCAAAATCAACACTTTCAAGCCCTAAGGAATAGCTTGGATTAACTCTTTTAAGGTTAATTCCCTTTTTATTTTCAAGAAAATTACCTACAGTTATTCCGCAAGCCTTATACCCTTTTCCTGCCAATTCAAATGCTTTCTCTTCGAGACTCTGCTGAAATTCCATTCCTGCAAAAATCTTGTCTCCAAAATCATTTTTATCAACCGAAACAACCAAGGCAGAATTTGAATTTTCACCATTTCGCAAATATTCACTCATACCATTTGTAACTACCTGACCATTATCGGAAGCAGACGGCACCACAACTCCACCGGGACACATACAAAAAGTATATACCCCTTTATTATTTTCTCTGTATGAAAGCTGATATTCCCCCGGTGGTAAATCCGGATGCCCCGAAAAATCCCCATAAAGCCCCTTATCTATCTGAGACTTGAGATGCTCTATTCTTGCACCCACCGAAAATGCTTTATTTTCCATTACAACGCCTTTTTGATACAACATCTTAAAGGTGTCTCTCGCACTGTGTCCTATAGCTAAAATAAGATTTTCAGTAGCAATAGGCTCGTTATTTACATAAACTCCGCAAAGCTTACCGTTTTTAATATCTAAATCGGTAATTTTTGCGTTAAAAATCACCTTGCCGCCATTTTTTACAATATCGTTTCTGAGTGATTTGACCACCTCTCGTAATTTATCGGTACCAATATGAGGTTTAGCCTTCTTAAGTGTTTCTTTCGGTGCACCAAAATTTTCAAATCGTTCCAGAACATAGTCACAAAGTGAATCATTAATTCTCGTTGTGAGTTTTCCGTCGGAAAAAGTTCCTGCACCACCTTCGCCGAATTGCACATTACATTCAGGATTCAAACTGCCATTTTTCCAGAATTTTTCTACCGCTTCAACCCTTTTGTCAACATCCATACCCCGTTCCAGAACTATGGGACAATAACCTTCTTTTGAAAGTAAATCTGCTGCAAACATTCCGGCAGGTCCAAATCCGGCAATCAGTATAGGATTTTTTAAGGGTTCAACACCTTTTTTAACTTCAAAGGGAACGGTTTCTTTATACTCAACATCTTTTTTTATTCTTTTTACAATATTTTCCTCATTACAAAAAAGCTTTACCGAAACAGTGCTGACTTTAAGAATACTTGCTTTATTTCTAGCATCTATTGACGTCTTTAAAACATAGGCATCCTTTATCTCCTTTAAAGAAACACCTAATTTTTTCAAAGCTTTTTCAATAACCACCTCGGATGAATCCTCCAGGGAAGTTTTTACATTCCTTATTAGTATCATAAAATCCCTCTGTTAAATCAAGCCCTTAATAAACATTAAGGGCTTACTTTTTTCTTCACATTTATACTTACTGAATAATCTCCTACTGCCCAGGCAACTACACTTCCCTGGCAATACACTTTAGCGGTCATTGTATATCTTCCTGCTGTAACTGAACTTTGTGAAACATCTATAAGTGCAACCAAATCGTCAGAGGTAATATTCTTTAATTGTAAAGAATTTCCGACAATCTTTACATTTTTAAGCCTTTCAGTTAAAACATTAACCTCATAACCTGCAGGAACATTTTCCAAAATGAAATTGGATACTTCTAAATTTTTAGAAGTATATCCCGATGACGGGAATGAAACTATAACCTCTTCTAAAGCTTCAACATTTTTAATTCCAGCTTTTAATTCAATTGGAAATGTAAATTCAGAAGCAATATCAATATCCCTGAAATCCACAGGCCCTACCATAACTGCCTCAAGTGAGTCAATAGTTTCACTTGGAGAAGCAACCACTATACTACTCTTTGAAAGTGTATAACGAAGCTTTTGAATCGGAAATCCCTTCGGTACATTTATAAACTCAAGCTGTAATGGTAAAGTCTTAACCTTATAAATAGGAATTGTGACCGAAACTATACCTTGATTTTCCACAATCAGCTGGTCATCCTTAACCTCTTCATCGTTCTCATCTAAAATCGATATATTGCTTGTAGCAGTAAAGCTTTCTTTCAGCTCATCCTTTGCTGAAATATTCACAACACATCGTTTAATTCTGTTAACTACAGCCTCAGGTCCCTTTACAGGCAAGTATTCAAGATCAGTATAAGATGTTTCCATAAGATAACCACTTGCAGCGGTAAGTCCCGGTGCTATAATTTCAATCGGGAAATCCTTTGAAATAACCTTATCAAATTTAATCTTAATCTCTGTAGTAGTCCAGGAAATAACACTGTACTCCGGATCACTTTCTTTTCTTATCACCTGAACAGGTAAAGTGTATTCACCGGGTTCAGTAACATTTGCAAGTGAAACCTGAGCTATAAAATCATCAGCTGTAAGTCTTGTAACTTTATACTTTTTACCATTTACCTGAACATCGGTAGTATATTGTATATCACCGATTATCTCAAGTCCTAAATCCTTTGCCATAGAGTTTTCATAATTGACAGTAACAGGTATGTCAGTAATAAAAGTATTAGAATTAGGTCGTTGATCAACATAAATGCTGAACCATACAATTATAGATACAACAATTGAAAAAACGGCAACAAAAGTATTGTTATTAAATAAATTCCGAAAATCAATTTTAACCGTTTTATTATTCGACATCTGATTTTCTGTCTTTTTCATTTTTTCTCACCTTCCAGAAACTCTTGTTTTTATCTTTCTGTTCTTCTTTTGTTTCAGGTATCAAATAATAATCAAGTGTTTTATGAAGCTTATCTATCGATAAATTACGTATCAAACGTCCGTTAATAGCAAATGAAATACTACCTGTCTCTTCACTTACCACAATAGTAATTGAATCAGAAACTTCACTTATACCAATAGCAGCTCTGTGCCTTGAACCCAGATGTTTCTCAATATTTTCCTCATTTTTAGGCTTCGGCAAAAAACAAGCAGCTGCATATACTTTACCATCACGCATAATCATAGCGCCATCGTGGAGTGGTGAATTTTTAAAAAAGATATTTCCTATAAGTTCAACACTCGGAGAAGCATCTACAACAATGCCTGTCCTTATCTGGTCTCCAAGTTTTACCTCTCTCTCAATTACGATAAGTGCTCCGGTTACCGAAATGGAAAGCTTTTGTACTGATTCACATATAACATCTATAGCTTTTCCCCACAACGCTCCCCGTCTGATACTATGCTCTGAAGAATGTGCCCAAGGGGCTATCCCCGCCATATTTGTCCTTCCCACACGTTCCAATGCACTTCGAAGTTCGGGCTGGAATACAACAATAACGGCGATAATTCCCATTTCAAAAACTCTGTTTAAAAGCCAAAGCATTGCAGTCATATTTAAAATTCTGACAACAATATAAAGTCCGCCCATTAAAAGGATACCTTTAACAAGCTGTCCTGCACGGGTTTCTCTTATAATGCGGATACCTTTATAAATAATATATGAAAGTAAGGCGATGTCCAAGGTATCCCTTATAATTGAGAAATCATTAGCAGCTAAAATTATTTCATTAAAAAACTGGTCTAATCCCTGAACAATATTCTGCCAAATTACATTTAAAAACTGCATACTTTTAACCTTTCCTTCTATTTTTAAAGATTTTTTATTTCCTTATATATACACTCTTTTTTATTTTAACATAAAAATCCTTTCAGGACAATCCATTTTTAGTAATTTTTTTAATTTCATATAAAAAAGAATTTATCTGCCCCGATTTATTAAAATGTCCGGGAGAAAAACGCACTGCACCTTGCTTTTCAGTTTTAAAATACTTATGAGCAACTGCGGCACAATGAAATCCGCCTCTCAACATATACCCTTTCTCACTTAAATATTCCGAAACCCTTGATGAATCCTCTCCATTTATATTAAAACTCACAATAGGAGCATTTTTCATAAGAGCAAAATTATTACTGATTAAATTTATATTTTCCATATTTTTCATCTCATTATAAACATGGGCACAAAGTGCCATCTCATAACGATAAATAGAATTTATACCCTTGCTGTGAATAAAATCAAGTCCTGCACCTAATGAAATTATTCCAACTGTATTCAAAGTTCCGCTTTCAAAACGTTCAGGTAAGAAATCAGGTTGCGAAAGCTCTAAGGAATTACTACCTGTACCACCTTCTAAAATCGTTTCAAATATATCATCACACCCAAAAGCCATAACTCCGGTACCGGTTGTACCATAAAGTCCCTTATGCCCTGCAGCACATAAAATATCAATGCCCATTTTCTTTATATTTATAGGGAAAACCCCTGCTGCCTGTGCCGCATCTACAATAAAAATAAGTCCGTTTTCCTTACAGAGCTTTGCTAATTTTTCAATTGGAAGTACTTTTCCCGACACATTTGAAGCATAGGTGCAAACTATCGCTTTTGTATCAGAACAGATTAAATCTGCAAAAGATTTTAAAGTTTCTTCATCATCCTCATATACCGATGCCACAGAATAAGAGATTTTTCCCTCCTTTTTCATAGCATACAAAGGTCTTAAAACAGAATTATGCTCAAGACAGGAAGTTATAATGTGACCTTTATTTTTCATTACACCTTTTATAGCCATATTAAGCGCATGAGTGCAATTTAAAGTAAATATAATTTTTTCTGCATCGGTACCAAAAAAATCTGCTAATTTTTTTCTGACTTCAAAAACCTTTTCAGAAACACGCATCGAAATACGATGACCGCTTCTTCCCGGATTTCCTCCATAGCTTCTCACAGCATCACTGACTGCAAATTGTACCGACTGAGGCTTTGGAAAAGTAGTTGCCGCATTGTCAAAATAAACCATTTTTTCCTCCACTTATAAAAATATAAAAGCCTTAAGCTTTCACTTAAGGCCTGTAATCAGGAATTATATTCAATATACGAATTCCCTCATTATTAAGTGCCTCTATTGCTTCTTCAAGCTTTTCGTAAATAATCAGACTATATCCGCACCCTTTAGCGGAATACTTCCCCGGCGTCTTTACGACGGCACTTTTAATCCATAACTGCTCAAGAATTTTAAATGCCTTATAGGCATAAGTTATAGAATTTAATACAATAAGACTTTGTGTCATTCTGACACCTCTCTACCTTTATTTAGGAATTCCTATAGTCCTATTGTATGCTCAAAAGGTTTATTTTGATAAAATGCAAACTGCAGTTGCGGTAATTCCATCGCCATTACCTGTAATTCCAAGTCCCTCTTCAGTAGTGGCTTTAACACTGACAAATGAAATATCGGTATCCAGAGCATTCGCTAAATTTTCTCTCATATTTAAAATATATGGTTTTAATTTAGGTGCCTGTGCCGCTACCGTGCAATCAATATTTCCTAAAGTATATCCTTTTTCCCTGATAAGAGAAAAAACCTTTTTAAGCAATTCTATACTATCTGCATCTTTATACTCATTATCAGTATCAGGAAAATGTGTCCCAATATCGCCAAGTGCAAGTGCACCTAAAAGTGCATCAGCAACTGCGTGAGTGAGCACATCTGCATCAGAATGGCCTAAAAGTCCCTTTTCATACGGAATATCCACACCGCCCAAAATAAGCTTTCTGTCTTCAACCAATCTGTGTACATCGTATCCGTGACCTATTCTAATCATATTATCTCCCCTCCTGTTTTATGATTGATTCAGCAATAAATATATCTTCCGGAGTTGTAATTTTTATATTATCGTAATGTCCAACTACATATGCAACCTTACGATTAGTTATTTCAAAAAGTTGCGAATCATCTGTAAAATCAAGTTTTAACTCTTCGGCTTTTGCAAACGCCTCTCTATATGACTTCAGATCAAATACCTGCGGGGTTTGTGCCGCAAAAAGAGTACTCCGTAAAGGTGTTTGCTTTACAGTGCCGTTTTCTATTATTTTAATAGTATCCTTTACCATTGTACCAAGTACGGCACCTCCGTTTTTCTTGCAGGCTTCAAAAGTATTTATAATATCTTCTTTTCTGACAAACGGACGGGCCCCATCGTGAATAGCTATATATTCAGCATCATCTGAAATATACTCTAAACTTTGTTTTACGGTAGTCTGTCTTGTTTCTCCTGCAGTTGGAATAACTTTTACACCTTTTTCATCCGAAATCAAACTTTTAACCTTATCCACATCGCTTTTTTTAACAGCAACAAGGATTTCCAAAACCTCTTTTATCCCTTTAAAAGCGTTGATACTTCTTACTATTACCGGAATTTTATCTATCAGGATAAATTGTTTATTTTCTCCGCCCATTCTGGTGGAATTTCCACCTGCTAATATCAAGACGCTGAACATAAAGCTCCTCCTAAAAATTTTTCTCAAGATTTAACGCATTATAAAATTCCTCTGCCGCCGCAGACATCGGAACAGATTTTGAATAACAAATTCCGATACTGCGCTCCTTAATAGGAGTTTTAAGAGGTATTTCATAAAGCTCTTTATTATCAAGATAAGTTTCTGAAAATTCTTTTACGACACAAGAAATCCCAAGCCCTATTTTTGCAAATTGAAGTAATAAATCATGACTTCCAAGTTCAATTTCAGGTTCAGGAAAAATTCCATGCTCCATAAAATATCCATCAACATATCTTCTTGAATTTGAAATTCCCTCAAGCATAATAAGCGGATATTTTACAAGTTCTTCGGGCAATATAGGGATTAAAGAAAGCTTTTTATACTTTTCACTCGCAACAAAAATATCGTGTATTGTCATATACTCAACCGATACTATACCATCTTCAACCAGAGGAAAATTAACAAAAGCAAAATCAACTGCGCCCGATTTTAACAAAGCAATACTTTGGATACTGGTTCTGTTGATTACTTTTATTTTTATATCAGGATGCTTAAGATTAAAACTTTGAAGATAAGGAAGTAAAATATGTTTTGAAATAGTATCAGCAGCGGCAATTTTAACTTCACCTGCAAGAAGTTTTCCTCTTTCTTCAAGTTTTTCCTCACCCTTTTCGAGAAGTGAAAGTGCAGATTCAGTATATTCGTAAAGAATTTCACCGTCACCGGTAAGTTTAACTCCCTTTGCACTGCGTACAAATAAAACTGTTCCCAGAGTTTTTTCTAAATTTCCTATAGCCTGACTGACAGCAGACTGTGAAACATAAAGTTCTCTTGCCGCTTTAGAAAATGATGATTGCCTTGCTACCTCTCTGAAAACTTTATATAATTCTAAATTTGTATCCATAAGCACCTCTTATAAAAGCGATAATAAATAATTATTTTACTTATATCTGTTTTTATTGTATAATATATTTTGTAATATTGCAACCCTATTTTTAAAAAGGAGTTTTTATTATGTCAAGATTAATTGGTACAATTTCAAGAGGAGTTCGTGCTCCTATTATCCGCGAAGGCGATGATATGGAAAAAATCGTTGTTGAAAGTGTCATTGAAGCGGCAAAATCCGATGGATTTGAGCTTCGTGACCGCGATGTAGTCGGTATAACAGAAGCAGTTGTAGCACGTGCACAAGGTAACTACGCTTCAACAGATGATATTGCAACCGACATAAAAGAAAAATTTAAAAGCGACACTATCGGTGTGATTTTCCCTATCCTCAGCAGAAATCGTTTTGCTATTTGTTTAAGAGGTATCGCAAAAGGTGCTAAAAAAATAGTTTTAATGTTAAGCTATCCCTCTGACGAAGTTGGAAATCACCTTATCGACCTCGACATATTGGACGAAAAAGGCATCAATCCTTGGACTGATGTATTGGATGAAAAAAAATACCGTGAGCTTTTCGGATATCGTAAACACACTTTCACAGGTGTTGATTACATTGAGTATTACTCCAATCTCATAAAAGAAGAAGGTGCAGAGGTTGAAGTTATATTTGCAAACGATTGCCGCACAATTTTAAATTATACAAAACACGTTCTCTGTTGTGATATACATTCCCGTGCACGCAGTAAACGTCTTTTAAAAGCAGCAGGTGCCGAAGTTGTACTCGGACTTGATGACATTTTGACTGCTCCCGTAAATGGTAGCGGATATAATGCTGATTACGGACTTTTAGGTTCTAATAAATCAACTGAAACCACAATAAAACTTTTCCCCCGTGATTGCGAAATTTTTGCAAAAAATATTCAAAAAGAATTTTTAAGACTCACAAATAAAAATATCGAAGTTTTAGTATATGGCGATGGTGCTTTCAAAGACCCTGTAGGAAAAATCTGGGAACTTGCAGATCCCGTTGTTTCCCCCGGACATACCGACGGACTTATCGGACAGCCAAACGAACTTAAACTTAAATATTTAGCCGACAATGATTTTGCTGATTTAAGCGGTGAAGAATTAAAAGAAGCTATTTCAAAAAGAATCGCTGACAAAGATGCTAAAAATACAAGTCTTGTAGGCTCAATGGAAACTCAAGGTACTACACCGAGACGTTTGACAGATCTCATCGGTTCACTTTGTGATTTGACTTCAGGAAGTGGCGACAAGGGTACACCAATTATTCTCATTCAAGGTTATTTTGATAACTATATAAACTAATAAAAAAAGGCTGCAGCGTTGCTGCAGCCTTTTTTTATTTATCTGAAAGCTGTTCAGTAGTTAACTTTACACCATCATCATAACCATTAATATAGGCTTTTCGAAGTAACGTTACTACTTTCTCCTGAATTTTGGGCGGAAAATCATCAAGTGCCATTTCTATTGAATATTCCTCCAAAAATTTCTCAAATGCCCATTCTTTCATAGCAATTCCTCTGTTTTCAAGTTTTTACGAAAACTTTTTTTATTTATCTTTTCCCATTAAATTGTCTTTTTATCTTTAAGCACAACATCATGTGCGCCACCTTCGACAATGGAAGTTGAAGAAACTATGGTAAGCTTTGCATTTTTCTGTAAATCAGGAATGTTCAAAACTCCACAGTTACACATAGTTGAACGCACTTTTGCAAGTGATTGTGTAACATTATCCTTCAAAGAACCTGCATAAGGAACATAGGAATCTACACCCTCTTCGAAGGAAAGTTTTTCAGCGCCACCCATATCATAACGTTGCCAGTTACGGGCACGATTAGAACCTTCACCCCAATATTCCTTCATATAACTGCCATTGATATTAACTTTATTTGTCGGGCTTTCATCGAATCTTGAGAAATAACGACCGAGCATAATAAAATCTGCACCCATAGCAAGAGCCAAAGTCATATGATAATCATGAACTATACCGCCATCGGAGCAAACGGGTATATAAACACCGGTTTTTTCAAAATATTCATCTCTTGCCTTACAAACATCAATCAAAGCTGTAGCCTGTCCGCGTCCGATACCTTTCTGCTCACGGGTAATACAGATAGAACCACCACCGATTCCGACTTTAACAAAATCAGCACCGGCCTCTGCAAGGAACAAAAATCCTTCCTTATCAACTACATTTCCTGCTCCTACTTTAACAGTATCACCATAATTTTTACGGATATATTCTATTGTCAATTTCTGCCACTCAGAATAACCCTCGGAAGAATCTATACAAAGTACATCTGCACCTGCTTCAACAAGCGCCGGAACTCTCTCTGCATAATCTCTTGTATTTATACCTGCGCCTACCATATAGCGCTTGGAACTATCAAGAAGTTCATTTGTATTTTCTTTATGAGTAGAATAGTCTTTTCTGAAAACCATATATTTTAGATGCTGATTCTCATCAATAAGTGGCAATGAATTAAGCTTATTCTCCCAGATAATATCATTTGCGATTTTTAATGAAGTAGTATCTGGAGCACAAATCAGATCCTCAAAAGGAGTCATAAAACTTGATACCTTTTCATCAAGTTCCATACGGCTGACACGATAGTCACGACTCGTAACAATACCCAAAAGTTTACCTGTTGCTGTACCATCATCTGTAACTGCAACAGTAGAGTGTCCTGTTTTTTCCTTTAAATCAAGAATAGTCTGCAAATTATCATCAGGTTTCACATTAGAATCACTGATTACAAAACCTGCCTTGTAATTCTTAACACGCATAACCATCTGAGCTTCACTCTCTATTGACTGTGAACCATAGATAAAAGACATACCGCCTTCTTTTGCCAAAGCGATAGCCATTTTATCATCAGAAACTGACTGCATAATTGCAGAAACCAAAGGAATATTCAACATAATAGGAGACTCTTCGCCTTTTTTATATTTAACAATAGGTGTA
Organism: Fumia sp.; assembly: GCA_045645505.1. GTDB lineage: Bacteria > Bacillota > Clostridia > Oscillospirales > Ruminococcaceae > Fumia. The sequence goes on along the minus strand of JAZRIW010000018.1, from coordinate 80,769 downwards.
CGAAGACTAACGTTTGCAGGAATACATTCTGCGGATGAATAACCGGGTATCAACAAATACTCACCAAATGTACGAGAAGGTTCTTGAAAAATGAAAGCCATATTTTTATCTCCTTTAAAAAGTGTATTTTATTTATTCTACTACAAATTTTGAAAATTGTCTATATAAAAATCATTCTTTTATAAAAAAACTGACAAAAATTAATTTTAATTTTTGTCAGTTTCATAATTATCTTTTTAAAAGTTCCTCACAAAATGCAAGGTCCTCAGGAGTATTAACCCCAATAATTTCAGTATCATCGTGAGTTGTATAAGTACCAATCTTATTCCCTTTTTCCATCATAATATAAGGAACATCTGTAAGATAGTATTCGCCCTGAGCGTTATTACTTTTAAGATATTTTAATGAATCAAATAATTTTCCACTGTCAAATACATAAATACCTACATTAAGTTCATTGATTTTTTTCTGCTCGGGTGTACAGTCTTTATCCTCAACAACCCCTTTAAACTCACCATTCTGATCACGGATTATTCTTCCATATGCCAACCCCTTATCGGAAACACCTGTCAAAATTGTGCAGTCATTTTTAGCTTCATTATGAACTTCAATAAGTTTCTCATAAGTTTCCTTTTTAAACATCGGCATATCACCATAACAAACCAAAACAGGTCCATCATAGTTTAAGAATACATCTTTTGCGCAATTCACAGCGTGGCCTGTACCCAACTGCTCATCCTGAACTGCAAAGGTATATCCGTCAGCAAAAGCTTCAAATACCATCTCTTTTTTATAGCCTGCGACGATGACAATATCCTTCTTATCATCAATAAAATCAAGATTTTCGACTACATATCTGAGTAATGGTTTTCCGTTTGCCTCTCTCAACACCTTAGGCGCATTGAACTTTTCAGATAATAATCTTTTACCTTTTCCTGCTGCCAAAATAATTGCTTTCATTATAATTCCTCCCAAAAAATATCTCAATAAAATTTTTATGCTCGCATAAACTTTATTTATATCTGTTTCTCGCACTTTTTTCCTTTTCTGAAGCTAAAATAACAGTCCCTTTCAAAGCAGTCTTTTTCAGATCGATATACCTTTGATTACTGCTTCCTCTATACTTCAAAGTCAAATCGCGCTTACTTAAAACAAACGGGCCGTCAACAAGATAATCACAAATCTTAAGCATATCAGAAATACAAGAATCCTCTTTTGCCATTTCTAATAATTGTTCATAAGTATATCCCGAATAACTCATTATGTCAAGTTTCATTCCGTGCATTTCCTTAATTTTACGGCCAAGCTCTGCAAAAGCTTTTGGCTGACAAAAAGGTTCTCCACCACTAAAAGTAACACCCTGCAGAAGTGGATTTTTTTTAATCTCATCTACAATTTTATCTATATCTATATCATACCCACCCTTAAAATCATGAGTCTGTGGATTATGACAACCGGGACAATTATGCGGACACCCCTGACAAAAGACAACAAACCTCAAGCCTTTTCCGTCAACTATGGACTCCCTGACAACACCGGAAATTCTTAAAATTTCGCCCATTTTTATAACTCCTGTCCTGCAGATAAAAACCTATCTTTTTATAATAATATCATTACAAAAAGATAGGTTTTAAATCTTAAATTTTTAAAAAATTATAATGTTTCCATAGAATCTGCACTGTTTACAGAATGTTTTACTCTGTCCTCAACTTCAGAACGTTTAGCATCGTTAAAGTTATCAAGAGTACCAACAAGATATCCTGTGATTCTGCGAATTCTTTCAAATTTCACATTACCATCATCTTCCTTACGATGACACTGAGGACACTCGTTTCCAATGATACCTGTATATCCGCAAACAGGGTCACGGTCAACAGGATGGTTGATTGAACCATATCCGATACCGCTTTCTTTCATATAACGCACAACTTGTTCAAATGCCTCAAGGTTTTCACAGGGATCACCATCGAGTTCAACATAAGAAATATGTCCACCATTTGTCAAGTTATGATAAGGTGATTCAAGTTTAATCTTATTGAAAGCAGAACAGGGATAGTAAACAGGAACATGGAAAGAATTTGTATAATAATCACGATTGGTGATACCTTTAATTTCTCCAAACAACTTCTTATCCATACGAATAAAACGTCCGGACAAACCTTCAGCCGGTGTACCGATAAGTGAGAAATTCATACCGTGTTCTTCGGTAGCTTCATCCATTCTCTTTCTCATATATCCAATAATTTCAAGGCCTAAATTCTGTGCCTCTTTGGATTCACCATGGTGTTTACCGATAAGCGCTTTCAAACATTCAGCAAGACCGATAAAGCCAAGAGTCAAAGTACCTTGTTTCAAAACTTCTCCTACAGTATCATTAGGACCTAACTCATCAGAACCTGACCAGACACCCTGTCCCATAAGGAAAGGATAGTTACGGACTTTTTTATCTGCCTGAATTTTATAACGAGCCAAGAGCTGATCGATAACCAAATCTATCATTTTATCCAGTGACTCAAAGAAAGCATCAATATTTCCACTTGCTTTAATAGCAAGACGAGGAAGGTTTATAGAAGTAAAGCTTAAATTACCTCTGCCTGTAACAATTTCATTATCCGGAGAAACAGCATTTGCAATTACACGGGTACGACAACCCATATATGCACATTCTGTTTCAGGACGACCTTCTTTATAATATTTAATATTAAAAGGAGCATCGATAAACGAGAAGTTCGGGAAAAGACGTTTTGCAGATACCTCAATAGCAAGTTTATACAAATCATAGTTAGGATCACCGGGATTATAGTTTACTCCCTCTTTAACCTTGAAAATATGAATCGGGAAAATAGGTGTTTCACCATTTCCAAGACCTGCTTTTGTTGCCAGGAGGATATTCTTTGTTACCATACGTCCTTCAGGAGAAGTGTCAGTTCCGTAGTTTAATGAGCTGAACGGAACCTGAGCACCTGCACGTGAGTGCATAGTATTAAGGTTATGTACCAAAGCCTCCATAGCCTGATATGTAGCACGGTCTGTTTCTTTTGTTGCTTCTTTTAATGCAAATTTCTGAATACGTTGTGCAGTAGCATCATCTAAACCTAATGCTGAAAGCTTTTCTTTTTCCGCCTCAACATATCCGTTTGAAAAAGCAAGAACAGGTTTTATATCCTTCTCTTTGAAAATTTCATCTGAAATTTTACGTGCAACATCATCAGCGTCTTCATATCCACCAATAAGTTCCAAAGCCTTTGCCAAATTAACTCTGTATCTCTTTGCAAAGGTTTTACGAACACCATCCGAAAGATAATAATCAAAATTCGGAATACTCTGTCCGCCATGCTGATCATTCTGATTAGCCTGAATAGCAATACAAGCCAATGCGGAATAACTTGTTATATCATTAGGTTCACGCAAAAATCCATGTCCTGTAGAGAAACCGTTATGGAAAAGTTTTTTAAGATCAATCTGGCAACATGTAGTGGTAAGTGTCAAGAAATCCAAATCGTGAATATGAATATCACCATTGACATGTGCTTTAGCGTGGTCCGGATCCAAAACATACATCTCGTAAAACTGCTTTGCACCCTCAGAACCATATTTAAGCATAGAGCCCATGGCAGTATCGCCATCTATGTTGGCATTTTCTCTCTTTAAATCAACTTCTTCAGCAGATTTAAAAGTTAAATCCTCATAGGTTTTCATGAGTTTTGTGTTCATCTCACGAATTCTTGTACGTTCAGCACGATAAAGAATAAAAACCTTAGCTGTTCTTGCGTGTCCTTTTTCAACCAAAACCTTTTCTACAGCATCCTGAATAAATTCTACCGAAGGCACCTTATCAGGACAATTTTTTTCTACATACTCAACTACATCCTGTGCCAAGGCAAAAGCAGTATCATAATCATTTCCACCAGTTGCCTGTGCAGCTTTAAAGATTGCAGTTGTAATTTTCTCAATATTAAATGCTACTTCACGCCCGTCACGTTTCTTTATCTTTGTAATCATTTTTCATCTTCCCTTCCTTTAATATATCAAGCAAAACGCATCATTAAATTCTGAATTCAAACCACAATATATAGTGTGATTTTGCTCGTTATGGACTATTATATAGTATATTTTGTACCTTGTCAATAGTTTTAATTATACTTTTTTAGTATATTTTATTTTTCCATATAATGCACAAATTTAAAAGAAATTTTTTATGCAAAATGAAATATAAAAACAAAAAAGAATACTACTTTGTTCTTATATGAAATACACTTGTTTATAAAAAAAGATTTTTACAAAAAAATTATATAAAAAAAATATTTAACAAAAAAAATATTTTTTTTGTTGAATTTGCTATTTTTCAAAAAAAAATTTAAAGAAATTTCGTAAAAAACCTTTTACTTTTCATTTTTTTGTGATATACTACTTATGTTAAAAATAAATAAAGGGGTGTCGCTTTGGAAAAATATGTAATTAATGGCGGTAATAAACTCCAGGGTGAAGTAACTATAAGTGGTGCTAAAAATGCTGCTGTTGCAATTCTTCCCGCCGCAATTCTTTCCGACGAACCATGTACCATAGAAAATGTACCTAATATAAGTGATATTGATTGTACTATAAAAATTTTAAAGCAAATGGGCGTAAAAGTTAAGATTATTAATAAATCCACTCTCTATATTGATCCTACAAATATTATTAGTCCTACTGTCCCCTACGACCTCACAAAAAACATGCGTGCGTCCTATTATTTTCTTGGAGCGTTACTTGGAAAAGTAAAAAGCGCAAACGTATCTATGCCGGGAGGCTGTGATTTAGGTGCAAGACCTATTGATCAACACTTAAAGGGATTTTCCTCTTTAGGTGCCGAAGGAGCAGTTAACCATGGTATGGTTAGCCTTGATGCATCCAATGGCCTTAAAGGTTCGCATATTTACTTTGATATTGTAACTGTAGGTGCTACAATAAACGTTATGCTCGCTGCTGTAAAAGCCGAAGGCTTAACAGTAATCGAAAATGCTGCTAAAGAGCCACACATTGTTGATTTAGCTAACTTTTTGAACTCTATGGGCGCTGATATTATGGGAGCAGGTACTGATGTCATTAAAATCAGAGGTGTAAATTACCTGCACAGTACACAGTATTCCATTATCCCCGACCAGATTGAAGCAGGCACTTTTATGGTTATGTCTGCAGCTACAAAAGGAAATATTCTTATTAAAAATGTTATTCCAAAGCATCTTGAATCCATCACTGTGAAACTTCAGAAAATCGGTGTTATTGTTGAAGAATATGACGACAGTATCAGAGTTATCGGTACTGGACATCTTGAGAAAACAAGTATTAAAACTTTACCCCATCCGGGATTTCCAACCGATATGCAACCCCAGATTACCACATTACTCACATTAGCTGAAGGTACAAGCATTGTAACCGAAGGTGTCTGGGACAACCGCTTTAAATATGTTGACGAGCTTCGTCGTATGGGTGCAGATATTTCGGTAGATGGAAAAGTAGCTGTTATAGAAGGTACAGGACATTTAATGGGAGCTCCTGTAAAAGCTACTGACTTGCGTGCCGGTGTTGCAATGATCATTGCAGGACTTGCCGCTTCAGGCACTACCGAAGTTGAAGATATCTATCACATCGAACGTGGATATGAAGATATTGAATTGAAATTACGTAATTTGGGAGCAGATATTAAAAAAGTTTATTCTCCCGAAAACGAACTTTCTCTCGCTTTGTAATTACTGTGTGATAAAGGTCGGAGAATATTCTCCGACCTTTTACTATTAAGGAATGAAAAAAATGACTTACTTTTATAATTTATGCAGCTCAAGTAGTGGTAACTCTACCTATATAGGTAGCCTTGAAGAAGGAATTTTAATTGATGCCGGAATAGGTATCAAGACCTTTGAAAAAAGTTTAAAATCCGTAAAAATATCTCCAGCTGCAGTCAGGGCAATTTTCATAACCCACGAACATATTGACCACGTCAAAGGACTTGACGTCATTGCTTTTCGATACAACATTCCAATCTACGCCTCAAAAGGTACTATTGACAGTCTTTTAAACAGCGGAAAACTTCCGCGCAACCACGAAATACATATTATAAATCGTGAAAAAGAAGTAAGTGGATATAAAATAACACCTTTTCGGACTTCACATGATGCAAAGGAAAGTCTGGGCTTTAAAATTAAAACTCCATCTGAAAAACAAATTGGTATTTGCACCGATTTAGGTTATGTGAGTAAAGAAGTTTTTTCAGCACTTTCAGGTTGTGACTTTGTAATGCTTGAATCTAACTATGATGAAAGTATGCTGATGTACGGAAAATATCCCGTTTCCTTAAAAAAGCGTATTTCTTCTGAAAAAGGCCACCTTTCAAACGAACAATGTGCTGAAACTATTGAAAGACTTATCTTAAATAATACAAAAAAATTTGTATTAGCACATCTTAGTGAACACAATAATAATCCCAAGATAGCATTTTCACATTTAGAAAACTATCTCAAACAAAAAAATATTATCTTAGAAAAAGATTACTTTATAGATATACTTGATAAAGTAAATAACGGAAGGTTGATTGAAATTATATGATAACAATTAACGTTTTGTGTATAGGAAAACTCAAAGAAAAATATTTAAAAGATGCTTCAAATGAATACGAAAAAAGGCTTTCTTCATTTTGTAAGCTGAATATAATAGAATTAAATGAATATAAAATTTCTGAAAACCCATCTGAATCAGAAATAAAAACTTGTATAGAAAAAGAAGGATTTTCAATTTTATCAAAAATCCCGAAAGATAGTTTTGTGATACCACTATGCATAGAGGGAAAACAATATCCGTCAGTTTCCCTTGCAAAAGAAATTGAAAAGCTTTCTATTTTGGGCACAAGCTCTTTTACCTTCATTATAGGTGGTTCATACGGACTTTATGATGAAGTTAAAAACAAAGGGAAAATAAAACTTTCAATGTCAAAGATGACCTTTCCCCATCAGCTTGCAAGAATAATGCTTTTAGAACAGATTTACCGCTGTTTTCAAATAAATTCAAATGGAAAATACCATAAATAATAGGAGGAATCTTAATTGGTTCGTAAAGATTTAAGGAATATAGCAATCGTAGCACACGTTGACCATGGTAAAACCACCCTTGTTGACGAAATGTTAAAACAAGGTGGTGCTTTCAGGGAAAATCAGGTTGTTGAAGACAGAGTTATGGATAATAACGACCTCGAAAGAGAAAGAGGTATTACTATCTTAGCTAAAAACACTTCGGCATTCTATAAAGATGTAAAAATAAATATCATCGACACCCCCGGACATGCTGATTTCAGCGGAGAAGTAGAAAGAGTTCTCAAAATGGTTGACGGAATACTTCTTTTGGTTGACTCTTTTGAGGGTTGTATGCCACAGACAAGATTTGTTTTGCAAAAAGCTATGGAATTAGGTCACAAAATTATTGTTGTTGTAAACAAAATTGACCGCCCTGATGCAAGACTTTACGAAATCGAAGACGAAGTTTTGGAGCTTTTAATGGATCTGAATGCTACCGAAGAACAGCTTGACAGCCCTGTGGTTTACTGCTCAGGACGTGAGGGTACCGCGACCTATGCGCCAGAAGTCCCCGGTAAAGATTTAAGACCTTTATTTGACAAAATCTTAGAACATATTGACCCACCAAAAGGCGAAGAAGACGAGCCCTTCCAGATGATGGTATCTGCAATTGACTATAACGAATACGTTGGCCGAATCGCTATTGGACGTGTTACAAGAGGACATATAAAACAAGGTCAGGAAGTAGGAATCTGTAACTATCATAATCCCGATACAAAGTACAAAGGTAAAATTGTAAATATGTATGAAATCAATGGTCTTAACAGAACTCCCTGTGAAGAGGCAACCATTGGTGATATCATTTGTATTTCAGGTATCGAAAATATCACTATCGGTGAAACTATCTGTGCACCCGACTCATTGGAAGCACTTCCCTTTTCAAAAATTTCACAGCCCACCATGCAGATGACTTTCTCTGTAAACAACTCCCCCTTTGCAGGCAGAGAAGGTAAGTTTGTAACCTCTCGTCAGATTCGTGACCGCCTGTACCGTGAACTTTTAAAAGACGTCTCCTTAAAAGTTGAGGACACCGATTCTGCTGACAGTTTCCTCGTTTCAGGCCGAGGTGAAATGCACCTTTCTATTTTAATTGAAACAATGCGTCGTGAAGGTTATGAGTTTCAGGTAAGCACTCCAAGAGTTCTCTTTAAAGAAATTGATGGTAAAAAATGTGAGCCGATTGAACGAGTTGTTATCGACGTACCGGAAGAATCAATGGGTGCGGTTATGGAAAAAATGGGTTACCGAAAAGGTGAGCTTCAGCAGATGACTCCTCAGGGAAGTAGAATCAAACTCGAATTTTTAGTTCCCTCCCGCGGACTTTTTGGCTACAAGAATGAATTTTTAACCGACACCAAGGGTGAAGGTATTATGGCCTCTGTTTTTGAAGGTTACGAGCCTTTAAAAGGCGATATTCCGTCACGAAACGTCGGATCTCTTATTGCTTTTGAAACAGGTACTGCTGTTACCTATGGACTTTATAATGCCCAGGAACGTGGTCAGCTCTTTATTGGTGCAGGTACCGAAGTTTATGAAGGTATGATAGTAGGTCAGTCCCCCAAAGGTGACGATTTGGTTGTTAATGTTTGTAAGAAAAAACAGATGACTAACACACGTGCTTCAGGCTCCGACGACGCTTTAAGACTTATTCCCCCTAAAATTATGAGCCTTGAACAATGCATTGAGTTTATCACAGAGGACGAGCTTATCGAAGTTACCCCCGAAAATTTAAGGCTCCGTAAGCAGATTCTTGATAAAACCCTCCGCCTAAAAGCCGAGGCTAAGAAGAAATAAAATTTAAGCGATGATGTAAAAACATCATCGCTTTTTCTCTTTGTTATTCCCATCTGACATCCATAGTAGATTGTATTCTTATCTGTTGCTGTTGTTTGCATTTCGAACAATAAAATGAGCTGTTCAGTGTTGAAGCTTTGAGATAAGTGATTGTAGAGCCTGATTGTACATTCCCACATTTCTCACATTTTTTCCTGTATACCACTTTTCCCGTGGAGGAATCGGAGCTTGTTATAACGGCGCCCTCCAAAGCAGCATGTGTATATGTTGTAATACTTGTTTTTTGTGACTTTTCAACTTGCTGCATATTATTTTCAAGACCTTGTGTATTGTTACCTCTATTTAAATAATTATTTAGCTCTGAATAATCATTGAAATATGTAAATACTTTTGTACCATCTAAAATAATTCCATTAGCAATAAGTTTAACATCTACATATTCATATTCTTCCTCTTCGTAGATATCATACATTTCATTATATCCACCGGGAGAATATAAGGTTAGTTTATATGTATCGTTTACCATTTCAACTTCTTTAATTTCCATATTAAAGCCATTATCTGTTTCATACACACCATATTTATAACGCCACTCACCTTCTTTTATGATGGTAAGTACTTCATATCCATAATCGTGCTTTTCTAAATTTGCCCATACGCCTTTTGCCATATTACAAAATTCATCAACAGATATTTAGTTGTTATCGTTTACTGCAGTTGTGGCTGATGAACTGTTTTCCGATTCGAATTGGTGATCTTTATTATTCTCTTGTGAACACCCTGCGGTAAATAATAAAACTAAAACTGAAACTAATGCTAAAACTTTTTTAAACATAATAGTCCTCCTTAACAAATTTAAAAAAATTTTAACACATAAGTAGTCTTTTGTCAACATATGTATTCATAATTCATCAAAGAATAACATAAAATATACATAAGAGGTGAAGTTATGTATATTCCGACATTAGATCCTATTTTGGTAGGCAAAGTAATTTCTGATTTCAGAAAAAAAGCCAAAATATCACAGGAAGTTTTAAGCGGACTTTCGGACATCGGCAGAAGTCATTTAAGTGCTATCGAACGTGGAAAAAGAAAACCAACACTTGAAACACTTTACAAAATCTGCACTGCACTTAATATAAAAATGAGCACAGTTATTGAAAAAATTGAAGAAGAAATAAAATAACTCCGAACGTTATCTTGAGTTCGGAGTTTTATTTTTACATATTTCTTTTAATGGACAATCCTCACACCTTGGAGAACGTGCCTTGCAATATTCTCTTCCGAATAATACAAGTCTGTGACAAAAATCGTTACTTTTTTCAGGTGGCAGTATTTTCACAAGCTCTTTCTCAACTTTAAAAGGTTCTTTTTCTGAAGTGAGTCCCAAACGCCCACAGATTCTTATGCAATGAGTATCGCAAACCACTGCAGGTTTATGAAAGATATCTCCTATAATCAGATTAGCTGTTTTTCTTCCTATTCCGGGCAGTTTTATCAGCTCGTCGATAGTATCCGGAAGCTCACCACCATATTCATCAATAAGCATTTTAGAAAGTTCCTTAATATCATTAGCTTTTGTATGAAAAAGTCCACAAGGCTTTATAATTTCTTCTATATCACGAACATTGGCATCAACAAGTGACTGTAAAGTAGGAAACTTTACAAATAGCACTTTAGTCACCAGATTAACTCTTGCATCGGTACATTGTGCCGAAAGTCTGGTAGCTATCAAAAGCTCATAAGGTTTCTGATACTCAAGTGAGCATTTAGCATCAGGGTAAACTCTTTCCAAACCCTCAACAGCCTTTAAAGCCCTTTCTTTTTTGGTCATAACAATCTCCTTTAAAAAACAGGCGAAAAAAATTCACCTGTTACTTAAATATACTATTACCATTACTGTCTATTCCAACTATAAGCGGAAAATCACAAAATTCAAGTTTCTTTACAGATTCACAACCTAAATCATCATAAGCTATTACTTCAGAACTTTTAATACATCTGCAAGCTAAAGCACCTGCACCGCCAATAGCACAAAGATAAATAGCATTATTTCTCTTAATCGCCTCTATTACTTCGGTACTACGAGGACCTTTACCTATCATACATATAAGTCCGTTATCGAGTAAAAGAGGGGTAAATAAATCCATCCTTCCTGAGGTAGTAGGACCACATGAACCTATTGCAAGATTGTCTCTTTTAGGAGTTGGGCCTGCATAGTAAATAGTCGAACCATCAATTTGAAAAGGTAATTCTTCGCGGTTGTTGATAGCCGAAACCATTCTTTTATGGGCAGCATCTCTTGCGGTATATACCACTCCCGAAAGTAAGACTCTATCCCCTGCCTTTAAAGTTTTTGTAAGCTTTTTTAACTCTTCTGTATTACATGAAATAGTGTTCATCTTAAAAATTTTCCTTCTTATTTACGAAACAGAAAATCAAAACTGAATTTTCTCTTAGACTCCGGTAAAATTACATCGCCGTTTTCTTTTTTTACAGACTCAAGCTCTGAATTTGCCCCTCTGATATTGGCTTTTGCAATTTTTAAATTTCTATGTAACTGCTCCATATCCTTTACAACATCTGAAGAAATATTTCTAAAAGACTCAATAGCATTTTCAAGATTATGGTCAGCTTTTTCAAAATTCTCTTCGGCTTGTAAAGTTTCTCGCTTTACAATAGCAACAACTCTATAAGACTTTTCTTTAGCTCTTGAGACGATTTCGTCTGCAGTATTTTTAGCATTTAAGATTACTTTATCAACTTCGGCTTGTGTGTTTTCACTTTCCACATTTAATTTTTGAAGCTTTGTCTTTAAATTTCTATTATGATTTTCAAGTATTCTTTCAGTTACACCAAGTTTTGTATTAAGTGCCTTCTGTGAAGCTAAATCACGCTGAAGCTCTTCTATACGAAGCTTTAAATTCTTATTTTCCTCTTGAAAAATTATAATACTTTGACTTTGTTTTTCACAAATTTCCTCTTTACTTTCAAGCTGTGATTTTAACGCATCATATTCTATTTTTAAGTTTTCGGAAGTATTTTTTAAATTATCAATATCTTTTTGATATTCTGAATCAAATTCTTCAAAGCACTTCAAAACATCGCGACGATTAAAACCGCCGAATAAAGATTTTTTGAATTTATTGCCATATTCCATAAATCTTACTTCCTTTCTTAAAAATCACTCTTTATATAATACAACAAAAAATATTTTTTTACAAGTGGTAACTATAACCTATTTTATTGCATAACCATTTTCACCTAAAATATCATTTAAAAGACTAGTTAAATAGTCTGAAACCGATACTTTTATCCTTTTGGGAGGATAACAATACTTCTTTTCATCAGAAAAATAAAGTTTAACAGTAACATCGCCTTTATTTTCTTCACATATTTTCAAAACATCTGCAATACGTTTATCTTTCATTGAATTAAATTTTAAAAATAAAGTAACATCTTTATCCGAAAGATTAAATTCACCCAAAGGTAAAATCTTATTTAAAAGAATTTTTGGTGTTTCTTCTTCTCTTAAAGAAATTGTACCTTCTAATACAAACGGCTCATCAAAACGGATAAACTTTTCGTATTGCTCGTATATTTTAGGGAAAATTACAGTTTCAAGACTGCCTGTTATATCCTCAAACTCAGCAAAACACATAGTCTCTCCGTTTTTAGTATTTATGAGTTTTTTGGAGACAATTCTGCCTAAAATCCTGACAAACTGTCTGTCAGGATATTTTTCTTCATCATTTGCTATTGAAAGAATATTATCCATACCATATTTTTTTACAATGGCGGAATACTGCTGAAGCGGATGACCTGTAAGGTAAAAGCCTAACGATTCATACTCAAATTTTAGCTTTTCAGCTTGTAAATACTCATCACATCTTATCATATCTGCCTTAGGCTCTTCAATATCAGCAACAGTAAAAAGACTTATCTGTCCGCCTGCATTTTTCTTGCCATAAAAAGAAGCTGCATCCATCGCTTTTTCATAAGAAGCATATAATTCCCTGCGATTATATCCAAACGAATCAAGTGCACCACACCCAATAAGACTTTCAACGTTTCTTCTTGTAAGATTCTTACCATAAAGACGTTTGCAAAATTCAAACAAATTCTGATAATCACCATTTTCCTCACGCTCAGATATAATATTTTCAAGTACGCCCTCACCCATACCCTTAACTGCAAGGAGTCCGAATCTGATTTTGTCACCTTCAACTGTAAATGAAGAAACACTTTTATTAATATCAGGTGGTAATATCGAAATATGCAAATCTCTGCACTCACCGATATATTCTAAAAGCTTTGCAGTATTATCAATAACAGAAGTAAGAAGTGCCGCCATATATTCCTTAGGATAATGGCATCTTAAATAAGCTGTCTGATAAGATACCACAGAATAAGCCGCCGCATGTGATTTATTAAAAGCATATTCCGCAAAAGAAGCCATGTCATCAAAAATTTCATTGGCAACTTTTTCAGAAATGCCATTTTTCATGGCACCTGTAACAAAGTTCTGACGTTCTGCTTCCATAACGTCTTTTTTCTTTTTAGACATAGCACGACGCACTAAATCAGCCCTGCCGTAAGAATAACCGGCAAGGGAGCGAAATACCTGCATAACCTGTTCCTGATATAAAAGACAACCATAAGTCACATTTAAAATAGGTTCAAGTTGTGGTGTTTTATAATTAATATTCTGCGGATTAATACGATTTTCAATATAAACAGGTATAGACGCACTGGGACCCGGGCGATAAATTGAGGTTGCTGCAATCAGATCTTCAATGCTTTTAGGTTTCATATTTATAAGCATCTGTCGCATACCCGCAGACTCAAACTGAAATACTCCCCCGGTTTCTCCTCTGGAAAACATATCATAAACTTTTTTATCATCAAGAGGGATGTTTTCTATTGAAAAGTCTGCATTTTTCTTTTGTATTTCTTTTGTGCATCTGTCAATAACAGTAAGATTGCGAAGTCCTAAGAAATCCATTTTAAGAAGTCCCAATTCTTCCAGAGTTGTCATGGTAAATTGGGTTACGATAGATTCATCACTTTTTTGTAACGGAACATATTCGCTTACAGGGTTTGCTGTAATAACAACACCTGCAGCATGAGTAGAAGAATGCCTTGGCATCCCCTCTACTTTTTTAGCCATATCTAAAAGTTCTCTTACCTCTTCGTCGGTATCATAAATTTCCTTTAACTCTTTAGTCGTATTTATAGCTTTTTCGACAGTGATTTTTAGCTGAGTAGGTATAAGCTTTGCTATTTTATCAACCTTCTGATAAGAAATTCCCAATGCCCTTCCTACATCTCTTACAGCAGCTTTTGCTGCCATAGTTCCAAATGTGATAATCTGTGCTACATGGTCAGAACCATATTTCCTTATAACATAATCAATAACTTCCTGACGTCTTTCATAGCAAAAATCCACATCAAAGTCGGGCATACTTACCCTTTCAGGATTCAAAAATCTCTCAAAAATGAGATTGTACTTCATAGGGTCAATGCCGGTAATTCCCATACAATAAGCAATAAGACTTCCTGCACCCGAGCCTCTTCCCGGACCTACGGAAATCCCAACACTTTTTGCGTATCTTATAAAATCATATACTATAAGGTAATAGTTTACATACCCCATATTGATTATTGTATCCATTTCATAATCAAATCGTTCTTTAAGCTCTTTTGTAATAACGCCATAACGTTTTTTAAGCCCACGTGTACTTAAATCAGTAAAATATTCAACACTGTCTCTATTATCAGGAGGTGTAAATTTTGGAAGCTTTGTAACTCCAAAAACAAAATCCATATTACAACGCTCTGATATTACATTAGTATTATCGATAGCATCTTTAAAATCAGGGAGTGCTTCTTCCATTTCCTCACGGGATTTAATATAAAATTCGTTTGTGGGAAATTCCAAGGCAGAACCATCACCATAAATATGGTTAGTTTGAATGCAGATAAGAATATTCTGCATTTTTGCGTCTTCTTTGTTTAAATAATGGCAGTCATTGGTAGCAACAAGCGGTATATTGGTTTCATCAGAAAGCTTTCTTAATAGTGGTAAAATCTGAAGTTGTTCTTTTATACCGTGATTTTGTACTTCGATGTAATAATTTCCGGTGCCAAATATCTCATTGTACTGTAAAGCAACTTGCTTTGCACCCTCATAATCCCCCGAAGAAAGTTTCCTTGGAATTTCACCGGCAAGACAAGCTGATAAAGCAATAATTCCCTCGTGATACTTCTTTAAAAGTTCTAAATCAACACGAGGTTTATTATAAAATCCTTCAACATATCCTGATGATACAAGCTTAATAAGATTCTGATAACCTGTCTCATTTTCACACAAAAGCACAAGGTGATACGGACTTGAATCTATCTTGTGAACCTTATCAAATCTTGTACGGGGCGCAACATACACTTCACAACCGATAATTACTTTTACCCCTTCTTTTTTACAGACTTTATATAAATCTACTACCCCATACATTGAGCCATGATCTGTAATAGCAACAGTATCCTGACCTAATTCTTTTATCTTTTTAGGTATATCTTTTATTCTGCAAGCACCATCCAAGAGGCTATATTCAGTATGTAAATGCAGATGAGTAAATTTTTTATTTTCCATACCGATCGCCTCCTTAAAATTACTTTTTACTATTTCTTAGTTTTTCCGCAACAGCAGAAATTCGTTTTAATCTGTGATTTACACCTGAACGGCTTAAAGGTTCTGTCAGAATCTCTGAGATTTCCTTTAACGAAAGCTCGGGATTATTAAGTCTGAGCTCAGCTAACTCCCTCAAATCTTCATCAAGATATGAAATTCCAACTGTTTCTTTAATATATTTTATATCCTGCACCTGAATTCCTGAAGCTGAAATAGTTTTATCGAGATTAGCAGTTTCACAATTAGTCATTCTGTTAATTTTATTTCTTACATTCTTCATTACTTTTATATCCATAAGCTTAAGTGCAAACTTCGAACCCCCTATTAAAGTGAGGAAATCCTCTATCTGCTCACTTTCTTTTAAATATAAAAGATAATTATTTTTGCGTTTTGTTAATTTAAATCTGATTTTGAGCTCCTGTGCCAATAAAAAAACTGCATTTGCAATTGATTCATTAGGGGCTGTAATTTCAAGATGATATTCCTTTTCAGGGTTTGTAGCAGTACCAAATAATAAAAATATTCCTCTGAAAAAAGCCGATATACAACAAGGGTTATCGATAATTTCCGTATTGATTGTTTCTTTATTTATCGAAAAATAACTGCATAATAAATTTCTATGATAATCATCTTCAATTAAAACTGCATATACAGGTACACTTTCTCTCAAACTTTTTAAATCAGAACGGATAGTGACAATTATCCCCATAAGTTCTGCCATAGTTTGAGCGAAATGTTCAGCTACAAATTGATTTTCAGTTATAAAAATATGATTATCACCGGGAAAACTCCTGCTAAAACGAAGCATTCCGTAAATTTTTGCTTTCGCACAACATTCATTTTTTTCCGAAAACTTACACAGTTCTTTTTTTATTTCCTGGCAAAATGACACACGCGTCGCCTCCTAAGCCGTCATCATTTTCCTATATCACGATGTGTCACCTTTATATTCCCTCCCTGAGAGGATAAAAACTTATAGATTTCTTCTGCAAAAGTAACACTCCTGTGTTTACCACCGGTACAACCAACAGAAATAACAAGCTGACTTTTTCCCTCTTTTAAATAAAGAGGAACTAAAAAATAAAGTAAATCCCGAAGCTTATCCAAAAGTTTAATAGAATTATCCGAATTCATCACATAATCGCTTACTTCTTTTTCAAGTCCGGTTTTGTTTTTAAGTTCATCTATGTAAAATGGATTAGGTAGGCATCTTACATCAAAAACCAAATCAGCTTCAGCGGGTACTCCATACTTAAACCCAAATGACATAATATTTATGAGCATACTATTTTGAATTTTCTCTAAAAAGATATTATTCATCCGCTGTTTTAATTCATTGGCAGAAAGAAAAGTGGTATCTATCACATAATCTGCTCTTTCTCTTGCCGGTCTTAATAAAACCCGCTCACTTTTTATAGCTTTTGAAAGTTCACCATCTGAAACATCAAGTAACGGATGTCTGCGTCTTGTTTCTTTATAACGCCTTACAAGTTCTTCATCCGTTGCATCTAAAAACAAAAGCTTATACTTAAATCCGATTTCAAAAAGCTCGTCCAGTTCTTCAAATAGTCCATAGAACATATCTCCGCCACGCATATCGGTAACAATAGCTATTCTTTTAATTTTACTATCAGCCGCAAGAGCGATTTCAGCTATCTTTGAAATAAGTTTAGGTGGCATATTATCTACGCAATAAAAACCAATGTCTTCAAGTGCATCAATAGCACGTGACTTTCCCGCGCCGGAGAGTCCTGTTACAATCAAAAAATCCATATATTCCCCTCAAATCAATCTGCGGCAACCGACAGCGCAATATTCCCATCAGATTTTATCTGCATTATTTCACATTCAAGATTATATCCCGTTTTATCTTTAACCACTTCTTTAACTTTTCTTATCAAACTTAAAACATCTTTACAGGTAGCGTTGTTAAAATTAATTATAAAACCACTGTGTTTTTTACTTACCATAGCACCGCCAATCGACAATCCTTTAAGCCCACATTCTTCGATAAGCTGAGCCGCAAAAGCTCCTTCAGGACGCTTAAATGTACTTCCTGCACTTGGATACTCAAGCGGTTGTTTATCACGACGCCGATTTATAAGTTCATCCATTCTCGCTTTTATTTTCTCAGGCTGACAAGGTGAAAGCTTTACAGCTATTTTTGTAATACACAACTGTTTTCCTGTGTAAAAACTGTGCCTGTATGAAAAAGAAAGCTCATCATTATTTATAGTGTGAAGCTTTCCATCATAATCAAGATGCTCACAGTAAACAATTACATCTTTCATTTCCCCTCCGTAAGCACCTGCGTTCATATAAGCAGCACCGCCCACGGTTCCGGGAATACCATAAGCAAATTCAAGACCTGACAAACCATTTTCATAAGCTATAGTACAAAGTCTTGTAAGAGACATACCAGCTTCACAGATAATCATATCGTCTTTTATCTCATAATCTGAAAAATCATTACCTAACATTATAGCTATTGCGTTAATTCCCTCATCATCAATAAGTAAATTTGAGCCTTTTCCAAAAATAAAAAAAGGAGTATTTTCAGAAACCAATGGCAACAATTGAGATAATTCTTCAACACTTTCAGGAACGATAAAAAGTGGAACCTTACCACCAATTTTAAAACTTACATGCTTTTTCATTTCTTCATCGCAAAAAAAGCGGATACCGATATTTTCACAGTATGCTTTTATCTTGTCAAAACCATTCATATTGAAATTAATCCTCCGTACCCGCTGATTTATAATGATAATCAAATATCGTCAAATTTCTGAAGAAATTTGTTTTAAAATCTTTGATTTTAAGTCGAAACAGTAAAAAAATTTACTGTTTCGACATTCGATAGTCATTATATTAATATATATGCAAAAATATTAGTTAATTGTGCATTTTCCAGAGCATAGCCGCGCCAATAGTACCTGCATCATTACCAAGTTCTGCAATTTTTAAAGTTGTTGCAGGTGCATTTCCAACACCATATGTTTCAGCACTTAAAATCTCTCTTAAAGGTTTAAGTAAAGTTTCTCCTTCTTTACAGATACCTCCACCGATAATTAAAACTTCAGGCTGAAAGATATTTACAAAATTTGCAAGTCCGCAACCTAAATATTCAATATACTCATTAACGACACTTATTCCGACTTCATCACCTAAACGCATAGCATCAAAAGAAGTCTTTCCATTTACATCATCTAAAGTTTTTGCTACTTCCCAAAGCTTGGAATCCGGATTTTTCTCCATAGCCTCTTTAGTCATTCTGACAAGTGCAGATGCTGAAGCATAAGCTTCAATACAGCCTTTTCTTCCACAGCCGCAAGTTACTCCATCATTCTTTATAACCATATGGCCGAGTTCACCTGCAATACCATTAAAACCGGAATAAATTTTACCGTCAATAATAATACCGCCGCCCACACCGGTTCCAAGTGTAATCATTATTACATCATCAACACCTTTTGCAGCACCTGCCAAAGCTTCACCAAAAGCTGCAACATTGGCATCATTATCAAGATAAACAGATTTATTTATTCTGTCTGATACATACTTTGCTAAAGGAGTATCCTCAAATTGTAAATTGCAAGAATATAAAACTATACCATTTTTGACATCAACTGCACCCGGAGTTCCCACACCCACAGATTCAATATCATCAATTGTGAGATTAAGCTTATTTAAAGCCATTTTCGCACACTCTACCATTCTTTCTGCCAGTGCAATATCATTTCCGTCAACCTCAGAAGGAATAGTTTCTTTAGCAAGTACATTATAATTTTCATCAACTACTCCGGCTTTAATAAAAGTTCCGCCTAAATCAATACCAATATAATATTTCATAATATTCAAACCTTTTCTCTAAAAATTCCATTCATTTTCTGTCGGACCTGAAAGTTCAACAGGCATACCCAGACTTTCCATAAGCTCCTGTGCAGCATTATAACCCATTTTTTTCTGACGATTATTCATAGCCGCTACCTCTAAAATAACAGCTAAATTTCTTCCGGGTTTAACGGGAATTGTGAGCGATGGAATTTTAAGTCCTAAAATTGTAGTGTATTCATTTTCAATGCCCATTCTGTCATATACCTTATTAGGATCCCAATGCTCAAGCTTTACTATCATATCAATTTTTTCTGTAATTTTTACAGAGCCCATACCGAAAAGTCTTCTCGCATTGATAATACCAATACCACGAAGTTCAAGAAAATGTCTGATATTATCAGGAGAACTTCCTACTAAGGTACGATTTGATACTCTTCTTATCTCAACCGCATCGTCAGCAATAAGACGATGTCCTCTTTTTACAAGTTCAATAGCTGTCTCACTTTTACCTACACCGCTATCGCCTAAAATAAGTATTCCCTCACCATAAGCTTCAACCAAAACTCCATGTCTTGTAATTCTGGGTGCTAACTCAACATTTAAAAATGATATCATAGTAGCCATAAACCCTGAAGTTGATTCTTGGGTACGTACAATAGGAATCTGGTACTCTTTCGCAGCTTCCAAAAATTCAGGTAAAATATCAATACCTCTTGTTATAACTAACGTTGGTATTTTCATAGCGCACAAATTATAGATACGCTCTTTTCTTACTTCTGCAGATAAATCATTAAGATACGCATTTTCCATTTTTCCGATAATCTGAATGCGCTCAGGGTCAAAATAATCCTTAAATCCTGCGATAAGAAGCCCGGGGCGATTCAAATCACTGCATGATATCAAAATATCCTTAGGATCTTTAGGTAAATAGATAACCTCTAATGAAAATTCTTCTATAATTTTTTCAAGAGAAACAGTAAAATTTAAAGCCATACTTTTCTCCTCCTTTTAGTACATATATGATTATTATACACTAAAAAATATTATTTTGGCAACTGTTCTTTCTTAAGCGAATACATTTCGTTAAAAAATGCGGCGCCTAAAACCAAAAGACCGCCTATAAACTGCAAAACAGTTATTCTTTCCATTAAAAACAGTGCTGAAAAAATTATAGCAAAAACAGGATCTATATAGCTGAAAATTGCAACTGTATGAGCCGGAAGCTTCTGAATAAAAGTAAAATATAAAAGATAAAATACACCTGTATGTAACACTCCTACAATTATAAGCATTATCAGAGCTTTTGGTGATAAAGCGTCAAAAGTAACCGTATCAGTAACTAAAAGATAGAAAAACATAACAACAGCCGAAACAAAGAGCTGAACAATTCCGGCATCAATACCCGAAATATTTTTAAGCTTTTTATTTAAAATCACAACTGTTGCATAAAACATAGCGGCAGAAAGTCCACAGATAATACCTAAAAAGTTTTCACTTCCCACATCACCTATTCCCATAACGCAGACAATCCCTGCCATAGAAGCAAGAATAGATATTATCTTAACAACAGTAAGACGTTCTTTTAATAAAAAAGGAGATACTATAAGTATCAAAACAGGGGCAAAATAGTAACATATTGTAGCAGTTGCTATAGTAGTATATTTATATGCCTCAAACAGTAACATCCAGTTAAACCCAAGTGCCATACCTGATGCCAATAAAACCGGTAGATTTTTATACATTCCCTTAAAATCAATTTTCTTAAGAAAAATAATCGAACAGATTAAAATAAAAAGACCGCCAACACTTCCCCTGAACAATGCAATATGTGCCGAAGAAAGCGGTATCTGTCTGACAAAAAGTCCCACACTTCCTACCAAAAGCATTGAAAAAATAAATCCTAATTTTGCTTTATTCATAAATACTGCTCCTATTCCGAAAGAGTTTTTAAAAGATTTTTAATCTCAGCCTTAATTTTTTCTTTTTCTTCATAATCAATATAATATCTGCCATCTTTTAAAACTAAAACATCGCCCTCTTTAACCTCAAAAGGCAACATTTCAAGAGGAATCTGAACTGAACTCTTATCCTCTTTTTCACAAGAAGCATATTTTCCCTCAATATAATCAACAATTAATTTTTCCAAATAAAAGCACCTCATATTTCACTATAAACTTTAAGTTCTTTTCCGTCTGTACCAATCACAATTGTACCGTTAACGTCAGTTCTATATACAGGTTTTGAAAACTTTGTGAGAATTTTTCTGACTTCGGTATGCGGATGATTATAGGAATTATCCTTTCCAACCTCAATCACATATATATCAGCACCTACCTGATTTAAAAACTTTTCACTACTACTTGTACTGCTTCCGTGATGACCAATTTTCAATACATTTGCAGAAACATCTGCACCCGACTTTAAAAGGTCTTCTTCTGCGTCTTTTTCCTGATCACCTACAAAAAGGAACTTCATATCCTGATATGTGAATTTTATAACTAAAGACTCATTATTAAGATCATCATAATCCCTGACAGGACCTAAAACCTCAAGCTTTCCTTCTCCTAATGTATAGCTTTCACCCGCATTTACAAATTGAGTTTCTATATCTTTATTTTTTATCGTACGAAGAAAATCAAGATATACTCTCGAAGTAGGTAATATATCCTCATCTATATCACCCATAACAACTTTTTTCACTTCAAATCTTTTTAATACTTCTTCCATACCGCCTATATGATCAGAATGAGGATGTGATACAAACACCATATCAATAACTTTTATATTATTGCTTTTTAAATATGCCACAACATCCTCTGATTTATCATATTCTCCGGCATCAATCAAAACATTTTTATTTCCTGATTGAATTAAAATACTGTCTCCCTGCCCCACATCAATATAATGCACAAGCACATCGGAAGTTTTAGGTACAGTATTAACAGAAAAGGTATCAATAGAAATATTTTTTAAATCAGGAAGCCATTGAGACCAATCGCTACCCTTAAATAAAGTAACTATAACAAATGTTGCTAAAATTATAGCCCAGGAAAAAATGGTCTTCCAATTTAATTTACCACTGTATCTTTTTCTTTTCCTTTTAGCCATAAAAATTCTCCTATCTCTTTTTATTTTTGAAAGTTTTATTTCTTTTCACATTATTTTTTTCATTTAAAGGAGGTACTAAAGCTTTTTTGGAATGCCCTATCAAATCAGTTCGTCCTGCTATTCTTAAAGCCTTAATAACAATTTTATGGTTTTTAGGAAGAAAATACTGTAAAAGTGCACGTTGCATAGCCTTTTCTTCAGAAGTTTTAGGAACAAATACAGGCTCTAAAGTATATGGATTAAGCCCCGTATAAAACATACATGTCGATACAGTGCCGGGTGTCGGATAAAAATCCTGCACCTGTTCGGGGTGTATTCCCTGCTCCTTTAAAAAAAGTGCTAACTCTATCGCATCCGAAAGATTACTTCCCGGATGTGATGACATAAGATAAGGCACAAGATACTGCTTTTTACCTAATTTTTTGGTAATTGAATAAAACTTATCAGAAAACTTCTTATAAACTTCTATATGTGGTTTTCCCATATAATCAAGCACTCTGTTACTACAATGCTCAGGTGCCACCTTAAGTTGTCCGCTTACATGATGTTCGACAAGTTCTTTAAAAAAGCTGTCATCTTTATCTTCAAGCATATAATCATATCGTATTCCGGAACGGATAAATACCTTTTTTATACCTTTAATTTGTCGCATTTTACGAAGCAAATTAAGATAATCGCTGTGATCGACCTCCAATGCCTTACACGGAGTAGGTGCCAAACATTTTTTACCGGTACAAAGTCCTTTTTCAATTTGCTTTGAACAGGAAACCTTTCTGAAATTTGCAGTAGGTCCTCCAACATCATGAATATAACCCTTAAAGTTTTTTAAAGAAGTAAGAAGTTCTGCCTCTTTTAAAATAGATTCTTCACTGCGAACTGCAATTTTTCTTCCTTGATGAAAAGCTATGGAGCAAAAATTACAATTTCCAAAACAACCTCTGTTATGAGCAATAGAAAACTCAACCTCTTCTATTCCCGGAACACCTCCCAGAGCCTCATAACAAGGGTGATATGTTCTCATATATGGAAGTGAATAAACCCTGTCAAGTTCTTCTGTTGTCAGCACTCGCATAGGAGGATTTTGCACAAGCATTTTATCCCCCTGACGCTGAAGTACAACACGTCCTGTAATTTCATCCTGATTATCCATCTGAATTTTAGTTGCTTTACAATAATTTTTCTTATCACTTTTTACTACCTTATAATCCGGACATTGAACTCCACCATAAGGTGTATTTATGGGTTCTGTAAGATAACAAGTACCACGGATATCTGTAAGGGTTTTTATATCTTCCCCGTTTGCCAGTCTATTTGCAATCTCAATTGTCTGAAGCTCACCCATTCCGTAACTTAGCAGATCTGCTGTACTTTCAAC
Source organism: Fumia sp. (assembly GCA_045645505.1). Classification (GTDB taxonomy): domain Bacteria; phylum Bacillota; class Clostridia; order Oscillospirales; family Ruminococcaceae; genus Fumia. The sequence continues at coordinate 56,864 of JAZRIW010000018.1, read as the reverse complement.
CAGAATTGACGGACGCACTTCGTCAGACCAATAATCATAATGAGCAAATCTTCTTAAGGACGCTTCAAGTCCGCCTATAATAATCGGTATATCCCCGAATATCTCACGAATTTTTTTACAATAAACAATAACCGCTCTATCAGGGCGTTTTCCCGCTTTTCCGCCCGCAGTATAAGCATCATCAGTTCTTTTTTTAAGGGCTACCGTATAATGAGCCACCATGGAATCAATATTTCCCGATGTAACAAAAAAGCCATATTTAGGTCTTCCAAGCTTTTCATAATCTTCTCTGTTTATCGGTTGTGCAATTATTCCAACTTTATATCCCTCTGCTTCAATAACTCTTGAAATAATCGAAATTCCGAAACTCGGATGATCGACATAACTATCCCCTGTCACACAGATATAATCTAATGTTTCTATACCACGTTTTTCCAAATCTTTTTTTGAAACAGGCAAAAAATCTTTCATATATATTCTCCCAAAATAAAACTCAGACGACTTTTGCCGCCGTCTGAGTGATTTTTAAATATCTCCGGAATTTCTCATTGAAATTTCTACCCACTGCTGACGTGTAATCAATACTTCTCTGGGCTTACTTCCCTCTAAAGGTCCTACTATTCCTCTCTCTTCAAGCTCATCAACAAGTCTTGCAGCACGGGAATACCCAACCTTTAATCTGCGTTGTAAATAAGAAGTAGAAGCTTGTCCTGCATCAATCACACATTCTACGGCATCATTAAAAAGAGGATCAACATCATCATCGCCTTCTGCCAAACCTTTATCGCCTTTCTTTTTCTCCATTGTGGCCTGGCGTTCAATTTCCTCCATAATCTTATCGTCATATTCCATAGGTTCTTGCTTGTTCTTAATAAAATCAACAACTTGTTCAACTTCGTTATCACTCACAAAACAACCCTGTACACGAACCGGCTTTGGATATCCGACAGGATAAAAAAGCATATCGCCTCTACCCAATAATTTCTCTGCACCGCCACCGTCAAGAATGGTACGGGAGTCAACCTGAGAAGAAACTGCAAAAGCAATTCGCGAAGGAATATTCGCCTTAATAACACCTGTGATTACATCAACAGAAGGACGCTGAGTCGCAATAATAAGATGCATACCTGCAGCACGTGCCATCTGCGCAAGACGACAAATAGAATCTTCAACCTCATTAGGTGCCGCCATCATAAGATCGGCAAGCTCGTCAATTATAATCACAATCTGAGGCATAGGATCCATACCCTCAGTTTTACTTGCAAGTCTGTTATAACCTTTTAAATCACGCACATTATTATCAGCAAAGGCTTTATATCTGTTAAGCATTTCAGTAACTGCCCAACCAAGCGCACCGGCTGCTTTTCTCGGGTCTGTAACAACAGGCACCAAAAGATGAGGAATTCCATTATAAATTCCAAGTTCAACCACCTTAGGGTCAATCATCAGAAATCTTACTTCTTCCGGTGAAGATTTATAAAGCAAGCTGACAATTATTGAATTAACACAAACTGATTTACCGCTACCTGTTGCACCGGCAATCAAAAGATGAGGCATCGAACCAATATCCCCAACAGTAATGTTTCCCGCTATATCACGTCCGAGTGCCATAGTGAGCTTACTGTTTGACTGTCTGAATTCATCGGAATCCACAATTTCTCTGATAGAAACAATATCCGTTTTTCTGTTAGGCACTTCTATACCCACTGCAGGTTTATTTGGAATAGGTGCTTCAATTCTTACACCTGCTGTCGCTAAATTAAGTGCTATATCATCAGCAAGGCCTGTTATTTTACTGATTTTGACACCTGCCGAAGGCTGAAGCTCATATCTTGTAACAGCAGGTCCTCTGCAAATATCAATAATTTTTGTCTGCACTCCAAAACTTTTAAGCGTTTCCACAAGTTTAGTTGCATTTGCCTTAAGCTCATCACTCACATCAGAGTTTGAGCGATTTTTATTAAACTTCAAGAGATTGACAGGCGGAAAATTATAAACTCTTTCAACAGTTTTTTCTGCCTTTGTATTTGTAGGAGGCGTCTCTTCTTTTTTAGGAGTTTCCTTTGTAACTCCCATATTTTCAGGCGGAATCTTAAAATCATCAATAGCCTTATCAATCATCGCATCAAAAGGCATCGGATTTGCTTTATCATCGACATTAACGGTATTTTCTATAAATTCGCGCTCTGAATTTCTTAAAATTTCATCAATGGTTTCATTAGTCTTATCTTCATCAAAAACAGCATTCGGAGATGAAACAGGATGGTCAGGCATAGGAATTTCATCATCCAAAGCTACATCAATATTAAATTTTGATTTTTTTCTTTCTTCTCTTTGCTCTTTAAAATGGGTATAACTCTCCTCTACTTGTTTTACAGGTTTTGCACATGTTTTAAAAAATCCAAGCAAAGTAGAACCTGTAATTAACATTATAAATACAAAGGAAAGCAATAATAAAATTATCGCTGCCCCAACATTACCGCATAAACTTATAAGCGGCCAACCCAAAATAGCAGCAAGAAGTCCACCGCTTTTTAATTTAATTCCATCAATATACAATGCAACTATTTTTCCGAAAAAACTACTTCCGAAAGGAAGTCCGTAAAAGACCTGAAAAAAGCCACAAAGCAAAATGATTAAAACAATCATCTGCAACACTTTATTTTTAACAGTTATATTATCTTTACCTATAGTGGTAATTACCGCAATACCTACAATTATAGGTCCTACAGCATAACTCACCAAGCCAAAAATTCCTCTTAAAAAATCGTGAACAGCGCCCCATAACTTAGGGCCGTCAAAGAAACTCAGGGCGATAACTAAAAGTCCTACCGCAAAAAGAATTATCGCATAAAATTGATTTTTCTTTTGTCTTTTTGCTTCTGATTTATTATTTGAGGAAGCTTTACTTTTTGTCTTTCCCTTTATTGCCATCAAATTCAATCCTTTCAAAACGCCGTTTTTATGTACGCGGGTAATCCCGCTTTATTTAAATTAAAGTTCCAGGTGAAAAACGAGGATTAAGATAATCTCTTAAATCAGTAGAAATTATCCTTTCAAGCTTACAGTCTGTACCCATTTTATTATATTGACAGATACACCCTTTAACTTGTTTATACTGCACATCAAAATCATAAGAAAATGTTATCAATTTTGAATGCTCAACAACTGTATGCAAAATCATTTTGTCGCCTCGCATTCATCATCATCTTCTATCATACCATAAAGACATTTTATTGCATCGGAAAGTCCGCCGAGCTCATCGATAAGTCCCTCTGAAACAGCAGTCTCTCCATCAATTGAAGTTCCCATATCCATAGCGAGTTCGCCCGTCTTCATCATAAGCTCACGAAACCTGTCCTGAGAAATACGGGAATTATCAGTAACAAATCGTATAATTCTGTCCTGCATCTTATCAAAATATGAAAAAGATTGAGGTACACCTAAAACAAGCCCGTTCATCCTGACAGGATGAATCGTCATCGTGGCTGAAGGCACAATAAAAGATTTTTTCGCGGACACCGCAAGAGGTACTCCTATTGAATGTCCACCGCCTAACACAATACTTACAGTAGGTGTTTTCATACCTGCAATAAGCTCAGCTATGGCAAGTCCCGCTTCAACATCTCCGCCTACAGTATTTAAAAGTATAAGCAAACCCTTTATCTCTTTACTTTCTTCAATTGCCACCAACTGCGGAAGAACATGCTCATATTTTGTTGTTTTATTTTGTGGCGGAAGAATGTAATGACCTTCTACCTGCCCTATAATACTCAAACAATGAATAAGATGCTTTCCTTCCGTTGTCACAGAGCCCATATCTATAATCTGTTTTTGCCTATCATTATCTCTGTCCTCTTCAGACTGTGGCTCCTGCTCTTTAAAAAACTCCTCCGGCAAACCAATTCCCCCCATAAAAAATCATTTGGAATTAGTTTATACCGGCTTTTTTTAAATATTCTTTTCCTTATACCTTATTATAAAGGTAAAACCACACATTGTCAAACAAATTTCCTCATATGTTTTTATACACGAACAGGCATTTTTACAATCTTTTTTCCTATATTCGACAGCATTTTACTAAATATTATACCGTTTGTAATTATTTTTTGTTAATATGCAGTTTAAAAGTTGTGGAAAACTCATAAACATTTTTTTATTAATGTGGAAAACTCGGTGGAAAGAGTTAAAAAACCCTATATTTATGGTGTTTATATTTTCACAATCGAAAATTATTTTAAATGATACTATTTGTATATGCAATTTTTTAAAGGAAATTATTCATCTTCCTTGTAAGACGAAAGAAAAGAAATTGCTCTTTCAACAGAACCCTTGGAATTTCCCCAATCAGAATTTTTATCTGCATTTCTATAATCAAACATTTTGCAAAAATGCGAAACATCAGATAAAACCGTATCTAAATATTTATCAGAAAGCGCTTTTGCATCCTTTTCAAACTGTGACAAATATTTTCTGGGCATATCACTGTAAGCCTTATTTAAAAGCATTTCTAAATGCGGAAGGCAAAGATATTCCTGCTCATTAAAAAGCTTTTTAAAATCATCATCCAACGCATATTGCCTCAAAATCGTTTTAATCATATTCCCGATTACCGATTCAATTGTGCCACAAACATAGCAGGTGTCATTTACGCTTAATTTTTTTCCTTTTTTATTAAAATCTTTATATCCACCCTTTTTTATATGATCAAGATGGCTCTCAAGAATAAGTGCCAGAGATAACCGGTTTTTAAGTTTTAACATCATACCATAATGTTCTTTGCAAAAACCTTTTTCATTGGTCTCTATTCTGATGTCAGGTTCCATCATAGCAGCACCCATAATATAATCTATACAACGTTTTTCCAAAGTATCATGTAATCTGCAAACAGGACAGCCCGTGCGAGGCTCAAAAACTTCACTTATAGGTATTGTATATATACTGTCTCTCATCTTAATTCTCCATTTCAAAAAAATTTGCAAAACTTATAATTTTAGTATATCATATTTTTAGTATAAAGAAAACAAAAATATTGAAAGGACAGTTTATGAATATTAAGGAAGAAAAAAACGGTATCCGCTTAAATATCCCATTTTTTTCATTATCAGATACTTTAAACTGCGGACAATGTTTCCGTTGGGAAACTGATGACAATATTACCTTCACAGGATTTCACAACGGACATTTTTTGAAAGTGAGCGAAATAAAAAAATCACATTCTTATGAGGAAGCAGAAATCTTTTTTCACGACATCACAAAAAAAGATTTTGATGAAATATGGAAAGATTATTTTGATTTTGATACCGATTATGAAAGTATGCAAAAAATCTTTAAAAAAGATAAAACTCTTTCTTTAGCTTGTAATTATGCAGGCGGAATAAGAATTTTAAAACAAGAACCCTGGGAAACAATCTGTTCTTTTATAATAAGCCAGAATAATAATATTCCGAGAATAAAAGGAATCATTTCAAGGCTATGTGAAAATTTCGGAGAAAAAACCAAAAACGGTTACCTCTTCCCGACTGCTAAAAAAATAGCTTCACTTTCTATCGAAGATCTTGCCCCTTTAAGAGCAGGCTTCAGAGCAAAATATATTAATGATGCCGCAACTAAAATCGCAAATAATGAAATTTCAATTTCTGAAATTTCAACTCTCCCGATAGAAGAAGCACGAAATCTGCTTCAAACCATAAAAGGAGTAGGGCCTAAAGTATGTGAATGTGCATTACTATTTGGTTTTTATAAGCTTGATGCTTTCCCAATTGACACCTGGATAAAAAAAGTGCTTTTAACATACTATCCCGACGGATTTCCTGAGTATGCAACAAAAAATGGTGGCGTTGCCCAGCAGTATCTTTTCCATTATATAAGAAATAACCCACCAAAAAATTAAAATAAAAAGTTGACTAAACTACTTAATTAAGGTAAAATATATAAGATATGCAAAACTAATTACAAATTCCTCTTATGAAAGGACATGAATTATTATGAAACGCTTGGAGCTTGCTGCTTTAAACAGAGATTTTAATTCCTATTCTGAAAAAGAAGTTACCGTCTGCGGTTGGGTTAAAACTATCCGCGACAGTAAAGCATTAGGTTTTATCGAATTAAATGACGGAAGTTCTTTTAAAAATGTGCAGATTGTTTTCGAAGACTGTAAAGTAGATAACTTTAAAGAGGTTACCAAATTTAATGTTGGAAGTGCAATCATTGTAACAGGTAAAGTTCTTGTTACTCCCGATGCGAAACAACCTTTTGAAATACACGCAACCAAAATTGTTTTAGAGGGTGCTTCAACTCCCGATTATCCCCTTCAGAAAAAACGTCATTCACTCGAATTTTTGCGTTCTATTTCGTATCTTCGTCCCCGTACAAATACCTTTAACGCAGTTTTCAGAGTACGTTCTGTAATCGCTTATGCTATTCATAAGTTCTTTAATGAACGTGGATTTATTTACGCACACACTCCGCTTATTACAGCGAGTGACTGTGAAGGTGCAGGCGAAATGTTCAGAGTTACAACCCTTGATCCTAAAAATCCTCCTCTTACAGAAGATGGAGAAGTTGATTTTTCCAAGGATTTCTTCTGTAAACCTGCTAACTTAACAGTATCAGGACAGCTTGAAGCTGAATGTATGGCTATGGCATTTGGAAATGTTTACACTTTCGGTCCCACATTCCGCGCTGAAAAATCAAATACTGCACGCCATGCTGCTGAATTCTGGATGGTAGAGCCTGAAATGGCTTTTGCTGACTTGAATGACGATATGCGTATTGTTCAGGATATGATGAAATATGTTATCCGTTATGTTTTGGATAACTGTCTCGATGAAATGGCTTTCTTTAATCAATTTTACGATAAAGAGCTTATTTCAAGACTTGAAGCACTTGTTAATGCCGATTTTGCCCATGTAACATATACAGAAGCTATTGAAATTTTAGAAAAACATAAAGATGAATTTGAGTATCCCGTTTACTGGGGCTGTGATTTACAAACAGAACACGAACGTTACTTAACCGAGCAAATTTATAAAAAGCCTGTTTTCGTAACCGACTATCCAAGAGAAATTAAAGCTTTCTATATGCGACTTAACGACGATAATAAAACAGTTGCTGCTATGGACCTTTTGGTTCCCGGTATCGGCGAAATCGTAGGTGGAAGTCAACGTGAAGAAAGACTTGACATTTTAATGCAGAGTATGGAATTCTTTAAATTAAATCCCGAAGATTACTCATGGTACCTCGATTTAAGAAAATATGGTGGAACAAAACACTGTGGTTTTGGACTTGGATTTGAAAGACTTGTAATGTATATGACAGGTGTTTCAAACATCCGTGATGTACTTCCCTTCCCAAGAACTACAGGAACAGCTGAATATTAAAAATAATGGAGTGTTTGAAATTTTCAAACACTCCATTTTTTTAATTCTTAAGGCTTTGTAAAGGTGCGGGAATTCGTCCACCCCTGTCGATAAACTCTTTTGGACTTGTATAATTTATTTTCATAACAGGTCCGCTTCCCAAAAGTCCGCCAAACTCAAGCTCATCGCCTATTTTCTTGCCAATTGCAGGAATTACCCTGACCGCAGTAGTTTTGGAATTAACCATACCTATAGCTGCCTCATCGGCAATAATAGCCGAAATAATTTCAGGTGTAACATCACCAGGAATTACTATCATATCAAGACCTACTGAGCAAACCGCTGTCATTGCTTCAAGCTTTTCAATTAAAAGGTTTCCGCAACGTGCTGCATCAATCATACCGGCATCTTCAGAAACCGGAATAAATGCACCCGAAAGTCCTCCTACATGTGAAGAGGCCATTACACCACCTTTTTTAACCGCATCATTTAAAAGTGCAAGTGCCGCAGTAGTACCGTGTGAACCACACATATCAAGTCCCATTTCCTCTAAAATATGTGCAACCGAATCACCAACTGCCGGTGTAGGCGCAAGAGATAAATCCACAATTCCAAAAGGAACACCAAGACGTTCGGAAGCTTCTGTACCGACAAGCTGTCCCATTCTTGTAATTTTAAATGCTATACGCTTAATTAAATCTGCAACCTCTGTCAAATTTGACTCTTTAGGAAGCTTTGAAAGTGCTGCCCTTACAACACCGGGGCCTGAAACACCTACATTTATAACGCAATTAGGCTCACCGGGGCCATGAAAAGCACCTGCCATAAACGGATTGTCTTCGGGAGCATTACAAAACACCACAAGCTTTGCACTTCCGATACAATCACGGTCTTTAGTGAGCTCTGATGCACGTTTCACAATCTGTCCCATGATACGTACAGCATCCATATTGATACCGGTTTTTGTTGAGCCTATGTTTACCGAAGAACAAATATGATCAGTAACGCTTAATGCTTCAGGAATTGAGTTAATAAGCGCTTCATCACCTGCAGCAAATCCTTTTTGCACCAATGCTGAATATCCGCCAATAAAATTAACACCAACTGTATTTGCAATTTTTTCTAAAGTAAGTGCATATTTTATAGGGTCACCTCCACTTGCCGCCAAAAGCATCGCAATCGGAGTTACCGAAATTCTTTTATTTATGATAGGGATACCATATTTTTTCTCAATATCATTTCCTGTGCTTACAAGATGTTCTGCTCTGCCACAAATTTTTTCATAAATTTTATCACAAGAACGATTAATATCACTATCCGCACAATCCAAAAGAGAAATCCCCATCGTAATAGTTCTTATATCAAGATTTTCTTTTTCAATCATCTTGATAGTTTCCATAATATCTTGAACGTTAATCAACTGTTTTCAGCCCTTTCTAATCGGTTAAATTCTATGCATTGAGTTAAAAATATCCTCATGCATGACATGGATATCAAGTCCCATTTCTTTTCCGAGAGATGATAACATATCCGACAAAGCACCAAATTCACAAGAAATCTCAGAAATATCAAGCATCATAACCATAACAAACATATCCTGCAAAATTGTCTGAGTAACATCAACAATGTTGGCATTTGACTTTGCACATTTTTCGCTGACTTTAGCTAAAATTCCTACTGTATCTTTTCCAACTACTGAAATAACTGCGCGCATAATAATCCTCCATTTAAATTTCTTATTTTATTATACTGAATTGTTAAAGAAAAATCAAGGTTTCCCACACGAGAAACCTTGATTTTTATATCATAATTTCAAATAAAATTGCAAAATAATGAAATACAGCACCCGCAAGTACAAACAAATGCCATACAGAATGCATATATTTAATATTTTTCATAACATAAAAAACTATACCAACCGTGTAACAGATACCACCTATAAGCATAAAAATCAATCCGCTCAAGCTCATTGTGCGAATCATCGGCACAACCGCCATAACAACCGCCCAACCGGCAATTATATAAAATAACATCGAAAGTTTCTTGAATTTTTCAATGCTGACAGAATTTAAAACTATTCCCAAAATACAAATCGCCCATACCACTGAAAATAAAACCCATCCTATTGATCCTCTTAAAAGGCCTATTGTTATAGGAGTATAAGTACCTGCTATCAAAAGATAAATGGATGTATGGTCAAAAACTCTGAAAACTTTTTTTGCACGATTAGGAGCTAATGCATGATAAATAGTTGACATCGTAAAAAGTAATATTAAACTGAAAGCATATATTGAAGCACTAACAATACACCACGCATCACCTTTAAGTGCTGCCATAACAATCATTACAACACTACCCGCTACTGCAAGTAAAGCACTTACACCATGCGTTATAGAATTTGCAATCTCTTCTCCCAGGGTATATCCATAAATTGACTTATTCTTAATCATAAATTTCCCTCTTTTTGTTTTTAATAATTATACTCTTTTAAAATTTAAAAATAAAGTGTTTTTTATAAATAAATTTTATTTTTTAATTTTTGCTTGACTTTTAATGAAAAAACTGATATAATTGCTCTGTTATCGGTATGGATACTGATAATGTATTATTTTTTTCCTTGCTCCGGACAAGAAGATTCGGAGCCGTGAAGACCAGAAGGAGGTGCTTTAAATGGCAAAATTGAATGAAAATTACGAAGCAGTCATCATTTTTAGCGTTAAGCAGAGCGAAGAGGAAATCAAAGCCTTGATTGAAAAATTCAGTGCTCGTATTGCTAAATATGGTACATTGGAAAGCGTTGAAGAATGGGGTAAGAGAACCTTAGCTTATGAAATCAACGACGAAACCGAAGGTTACTATGTACTTTACAATTTTAATTCTGTGCCGTCTTTCCCTGCAGAGTTAGAGAGAAGACTTAATATCACAGATGGCGTTCTCCGTTCATTAATCGTAGCAAGAGTATAATGGAGGCAACAGTATGTTAAACCGTATTATTTTGATGGGTAGAATCGCTAATGACCTTGACCTTAAACAAACACCCGGCGGTGTTAGTGTTTTATCTTTTGCAATTGCTGTGGACAGAAATTATCAGCCTAAAGAAGCAAGTGAAAAACAGACTGATTTTATTAACTGTGTAGCTTGGCGTCAGACTGGTGAGTTCATCAACAGATATTTCCAGAAAGGCAGAATGATTGCCATTGAAGGCAGTTTGCAAAGCCGCAGATATGAAGATAAAACCGGCGCTAAAAGAACTGCATTTGAAGTTGTTGTTGACCAGGCATATTTTGCTGACAGCAAACCTGCCAACAATCAATTTGCAGACTCCGGGATGCCCTTCCCTGCACAGCCACCTCAGTTCGAAGAACCACAGCGTGGAAACAGTTTGTCTGTAGGGGATTTTGGAAGTTTTGAAGAAATTGAAACTGATGATGGTGATTTACCATTCTAAATTAAATGGTAGAAACTCTAAAACCTTTTGAAAGGAGTTACTTATTATGGATAGAAACAGTCGTGTAAGAAAGCCCCGTAGAAAAGTTTGTGCTTTCTGTGTTGATAAAGTAGAAAACATCGATTACAAAACTATCGGTAAATATAGCCGTAAAGTATTGTCTGAAAGAGCTAAAATCGTTCCCAGACGTGTAACCGGTACTTGTGCAAAGCATCAGCGTCAGCTTACTGTAGCTGTTAAACGCGCAAGACATATCGCTTTATTGCCTTATGTAAATGATTAATTTATCTTTTTAAAACAAAAAACACGGTTCAAAATGAACCGTGTTTTTTTATTTATATTTTTAATCTTTATAATCAATATTTTTATCCGAAACATCTATCCCTATATCATTTTTTAAAATTTTGGCATAAGAAATTGACTGTTTTCCGTATTTTCCTCTTATGCTATCCATTGTATTTTCAAGTTTTTTTTGCTTTTTATGTGAAATATCATCACCTTTTTTAGAAAACAATGAAAGTTGTTCTCCGGTCTCTCCCGTATTAAAATGAGATGCTGTAATCGTCAACGAACGGATAGGCTTTTTAATGTCCCAGAATGATGCAATAAGCGACATTGCAATATCATAAATATCCTTTGAAAGGTCAGTAGATCTCTCAAAAGTAATTTGTTTTTGAACTGTTTTAAATTGTGGATCCTTTATAGAAACTGATATTGTATGGCACTTATATCCATTACATCTGAGTTTTACCGCTACTGAATCAGCAAGATAAATAATTCCTGAACTTATATCATCAAGCCCCAGCAAATTTCTCTTAAAAGTCATTCCGTTACCCACAGACTTTGCCTCTTTTTTATCATAAACAGAAGCTACCTCGCTTAAATCTTCACCATTTGCATAAGCGTGAAGCTGTGAACCCATCTTTCCGAGTTTTAATACAAGCAACTCTTCATTTGTATTTGCAAGATCTCCTATAGTGTTGATCCCTAATTTTGAAAACACCTCACGTGAAGATTTACCTACATATAAAAGAAAGTCAATAGGCAAAGGCCATACTAAATTCTTAAAATTCTGCCTACTTATAACAGTAGTAGCATCAGGCTTTTTATAATCACTTCCAAGTTTTGCAAAAACTTTATTAAAAGATACCCCCACAGATACAGTGATACCAACTTCTTTTTTCACAGTTTCTCTTATTTCATCAGCAATCTTTTTACCATTTCCAAAAAGCATTCTGCTTTTTGTAACGTCAAGCCATGACTCATCTATACCAAAAGGTTCAATCTGCTCAGTATAACGTTTGTATATCTCATTAACCTTTAAAGAAAACTCTTGATAAGCATTATAATTTGGCTTAACAAGTACTAAATCAGGACATTTCTTTTTTGCTTGCCATATTGTTTCCGCTGTTTTTATATCATATTTTTTCGCAAGCTCATTTTTTGCCAGTATTATTCCGTGCCTTGCTTCTTCATCACCGCAAACAGCCATCGGCACCTTTAAAAGTTCAGGATTAAAAACGCATTCTACTGACGCAAAAAAGCTATTACAATCACAATGCAGTATCGTGCGTTCCATATCCTTGCCTCCTTTATCAGCCTCTTTGTTCATCTAAACTCTTATAAAACGCAGGAATAAAATGCTCAATAAAAAATTCCGTTTCAGGAAGATTTATCTCCTTTAAGCTATCAAGTTGTCCTTGCAAAGCATTTTTAAATTCCTTATTTCCTGACTGTTCTTCCTGAATACATTTAATAAGTGCCGAAATCTTATCTGCACTTTTAACATAAGGATAATAAATTTTTTCCTCATCTTCAAAATTAAAAATATCAGAATAAGTCTTTTGCATTTCTGATGGAAGTTGTCTTAAAAGTTCTGAAACCGCTTCTTTTTCAACATCCTTATAAATACTCCTCAGAGTCTCGCTATAATACTTTACAGGGGTAGGCATATCCCCTGTTATTATTTCAGGTGCGTCATGATAAAGCGCAAGTACTGCACATCTGTCTGCATTTAAATTCTTCCCAAAATATATATTTCCTATAACACAAAGACAATGGGCAATAACAGCAGTATCCAAACTATGCTCAGCAAGGTTATCACTGAAAGTATTACGCATAAGTCCCCAACGGTTAATATGTTTCATCCTCAAAATAAGAGAAAAAAAGCTACTGTCTTTCATAAAAAATCTCCTTATTTACTATTATATTATTATTTTATCAAAAAAAATTGAAAAAGTCCATTTCATTTAATAACAAAATGTGATACAATAAATATAATTTATAAAATAGTAGGTGCATGTAATGATAAAACCTAACCAAAAATCTTCAAAGCAATATCTTTTAGTGTTCACAATCTCTTTTATTGTGTCACTTCTTTTCTTCTTACCTTTTATTATCATGGACAAGGGAATGTTTATATATTATGGTGATTTCAATGTTCAACAAATTCCTTTTTACAGACTTTGCCATGATGCTATCAGAAACGGAAATATTTTCTGGAATTGGGAAACTGACTTAGGAGTAAATTTCATTTCTTCTTATTCTTTTTACACATTGGGAAGTCCCTTTTTCTGGCTTACCATTCCTTTTCCCACAGAAGCTTTACCTTATTTAATGGCACCACTTTTGATGCTTAAATTTGCAGTTTCTTCTCTTACCTCATTCGCGTTTTTAAAACGATTTGTTAAAAATCCCAATTACGCTCTTATAGGCTCATTGCTCTATTCCTTCTCAGGGTTCTCAATCTACAATATATTTTTCAACCATTTTCAAGACGTCATAGCGTTCTTCCCTCTTCTTTTATTAGCACTTGAAGAAAATGTTGTAAATCGTCGTAGAGGAGTTTTTGCACTGGCAGTTGCATTAAGTGCTGTAATAAACTATTATTTCTTCTTTGGCGAAGTAATTTTTGTAGTGCTCTACTTCTTTGCACGTTTAGCTTCAAAAGGAAACTTTAAGCTTAATATAAAACAATTTCTTTTACTGTTTTCAGAAGCAGTAATCGGTGTTTTGATTTCTGCCTTTATACTTTTACCCTCTATATTATCAGTTATGTCCAACCCCCGTACGGGTAACTTCCTTTTAGGTTGGAACGGATTATTTTATGGTAATGTCCAGCGCTACGGACTTATTTTACAAAGCCTATTCTATCCGCCTGACATTCCTGCTTATCCTAATTTCTTCCCGGATTCAAATGCAAAATGGTCATCAGTTTCACTATATCTGCCACTTTTTTCAATGACAGGCGTTTTTGCAATGCTTAAAGCAAAAGTAAAACACTTTACTAAACCTCTTTTCTTCTCGACTCTCATTTTTGCATTTATTCCATTTTTAAACAGTGCTTTTTCTGCATTTAACAGGTCATATTATGCAAGATGGTTTTATATGCCTATCCTTATAATGTCCTTAATGACTGTTATTGCACTCGAAAAATATCGCGAAAACTTCAAATTTGGAATCAAATGGACTGCAATTATTTCTTCAATTTTTATTGTAATCAGCTTTTTCCCGTCATATAATGGCGATGAACTTGAATTTTTTAAACTACCCAAATATCAGGATCGTCTTTGGGCATATGTTATGATAGTAATAATGGGAATTGTTCTCACCTATTTTATAACAAAAATCCCCCAAAGAATTTTCTTTAACGTTACCTCTCTTTGTCTTTGCGGAATGATAATTCTTACCTCTGTTTTAATGATTTCCTTAGGTAAATGCGATGAAACCACCAAACACAGAGTTGTAGAAATGGGACTCAACGGAAAAGAAAACTTCTCTTTTGTAAAATACGACAGCGAAGAATTTTATCGTATTGATATGTATAACAACACCGACGACAATAAAAAATGTATGGACAATTTCCCTATGTTCTGGCAAATACCCACCATTCAGGCGTTCCATTCTGTTGTACCCGGTTCAATCTTCACTTTCTATGATTCCATCGGTTTTAAACGTGATGTTGGATCAAGAGCAGGAATTAACTATAAGGGATTAAGGGCATTAACTTCTGTAAAATATATGCTCACTTATCACAATGAAAAAGACGCTGATACAGAAGGATTCACCTATCTCACAACTGAAAATGAATTTGATATTTATCGTAACAACAGTTACATTCCGATGGGATTCACCTATGATTACTATGTTGATAAAGTAACATTCAATAATTTTAATGAAAAAGATCGTGACAGACTTATGGTCTCCGCTTTATATCTTAATAAAAAGCAGGTTATAAAGTATAAGGATATTTTAACATTACTTCCTGAGGAAAAATACCCTGTATTAACTAACGAAGGGCTTAAAGCAGATGCCGCAAAACGCAGGGAAAATGTCTGCTATAAATTCACTACCGATAACAAAGGATTTTCTGCTGCTATCAACACTCCTACCCCGGAGCTTGTATTTTTCAGTGTTCCATATGAAAATGGCTGGAGTGCTACAGTAAACGGCAAGGAAGTAGAGGTTGAGAATGTAAATAACGGATTTATGGCAGTAAAAGTACCTGCAGGTGAATCTGAAATCCGTTTTGATTACAAAACTCCCGGACTCAGAGATGGCATCATTATAACTATTATTTCTCTGATTTTACTTTCTTTATATGTTTTAATAATGAAAAAACTTTCCCCAAAATATCCGGATTTGAAATTCAAACCCCAGAATCATAAAAATAATGAAATTTCTAATATTCATATAGCTGCAAGTGAAGCTTATGCAACAACTATTTCACAAAGCATCAATCCCTACACTCAAATAAAAAGTTCTCTTAACGAAAAAAACGCAAAAAAATTCGACAAGAAAGGTTGATTTTATGAAAACTCTTTATCTTGTAATCCCCTGTTACAATGAAGAAGAAGTTTTACCTGAAACCTCTAAACGACTTCTCAAAAAAATTTGTGATTTAAAAGAAGCAGGAAGGATTTCAAAAGACAGCCGTATTTTATTCGTAGATGACGGAAGCCGTGATAACACCTGGAATATCATTTCTTCTTTACACGACGAAAGCCCATACTTTGCAGGTATAAAACTTGCCCACAACAAAGGACATCAAAATGCTTTACTGGCGGGACTTATGACAGCGAAAGAACATTGTGATATATCAATTTCTTTAGATGCTGACTTGCAAGATGATATTGAGGCTATTGACAAAATGCTCACTGAAAATGAAAATGGGAGTGAAATTGTTTATGGTGTCAGAAGTAGCCGCAAGACTGATACTGCCTTTAAACGTTCAACCGCAAGACTTTTTTACAAATTTATGAAGTTTATGGGTGTTGATATTGTTTATGACCATGCTGATTATCGTCTTATGAGCAAAAACGCCTTAGATGCACTTTCCGATTATAAAGAAGTAAACTTATTTTTACGTGGAATCGTACCTCTTATTGGGTTTAAAAATTCTACCGTAAGCTATGAAAGAAGCGAAAGATTTGCAGGTGAAAGTAAATATCCACTTAAAAAGATGCTTTCCTTTGCTTTTGACGGAATTACATCTTTCTCTGTTAAACCTATAAGATTTGTTACAATTTTGGGATTTTTAATCTTCTTTGCAAGTATAATCGCTGCAATTTACACACTTATTTCAAAAATTTCAGGTATGGCTGTCCCGGGTTGGACCGCAACTATGCTCTCTATATGGTTGCTAGGCGGTTTACAGCTTTTATCACTTGGAATAATCGGTGAATATATAGGAAAAATTTATATCGAATCCAAAGCAAGACCAAGATTTATAATAGAAGAAACTAAAATAAAATAAAAAATGAGCTGTAGTAATTTTCTACAGCTCATTTTTTTATCTTTCTTCTCTGAAATATGAAAGTCCCAAACTTGCAGGTGGTTGATTTTCCTTTTTATTTCTCATACTTGTAAAAATCAAAACTGCAATAGTTACAACATATGGAAGCATCTTGAAAAGTTCCTTATTCTGGAAACTAACACCGACAATATAACTACTTGCAATATATAAAGCGCCAAAAACAATTGAACCTATAATAGCCAAATTAGGTTTCCAGACGGTAAATATTACAAGTGCAATCGCAAGCCATCCTATTGCATCAATACAATATTCCCAGTTTCCATGAAGATAATCCATTACAAAAGAAAGTCCGCCAAAACCTGCTATTCCGCAACCGACACAAGTGGAAACATATCTATATAAAGAAACATTGATTCCTGCAGCATCTGCAGTAGCAGGGTTTTCACCAACTGAGCGTAAATTTAATCCCACTCTTGTTTTTGTCAAAACATAAGAAGAAATAAATGCAATAATAATTGCAAGATAAACAAATACACCATGTGATAAAAACAACTTTCCAAACCAGCCTAAATCATCTGCAAAAGGAAGATAAGCAGTAAAGAACTTACTTCCTTTACTGTAAACAGATCCGGTCTGAGCAATCATAAAGTCAGACACACCCACACCAAAAGTAGTGAGTGCCAATCCTGTTACATTCTGATTTGCTCTTAAAGTAACAGTCAAAAAGCAATAAATAAGTCCCATCAAAGCCCCGCCTATAAATGTTGCTATAATAGGAATAATAATTGCAAAAAAAGGATTAATCGCTCTGCCCACAGCGGACAAATAAAGAAATTCGGCAAAACATCCACAGGATGCACCCACACACATTACACCGGGAATTCCAAGATTTAAATGACCTGATTTTTCAGTAATAGTTTCACCTACAGAACCGAATAGAAAGGTCATACCAAGTCTTATTGCACTAACAAGAAAGGTTAACATTAGTTTTTCTCCTTTCTGTTTTTAGAAATAATAATTTTGTATTGCAAGAAAAATTCACAACCGATAATAAAAAGTAATATAATTCCGGTTACAATATCAGAAATCGCACTTGGAATTCTGAAATCTGTTGAAACCTGTTGAGCACCAATTTCAAGAAATACAATTAAAAATGTTGTAAATACCATATAAATGGGATTAAACTTTGCAAGCCAGGAAACCATAATTGCAGTAAATCCTCTTCCACCCGCTGTAGTAGTACTTATAGTGTGATTAGTACCACCTACAAGTAAAAGACCTGCAATTCCGCAAAGCATACCGGAAACTACCAAGGTTCTCACAACAACTTTTTTAACATTAATTCCTACATATCTTGCAGTATTTTCACTTTCACCTACTACTGAAATCTCATACCCCTGCTTTGTATATTTGAGATAAACATAAACTATAACTGTCAATATTGCAACAATTACAATGTTAAGAAGGTATGACTTTCCAAATAAAAGAGGCATACCATACTGTGGCATCGGAGATAAAACTCCCGAACCATTTTTAACAAATGCTTTAAGGAAATACGCCACAAGCTGGATTGCAACATAGTTCATCATAAGAGTAAAAAGTGTTTCATTTGTATTCCATATAGCTTTAAAAATCGCCGGAATAACTGCCCAAATTATACCCGCTAATATAGAAGCCACAACCATGATTAAAAGAAGAAGTGGCGTTGAAAGTTTATCGCCCAAAAACATCATAACACTTACAGTCGCCAAGCCTCCAACCAGAACCTGACCTTCTGCACCACAGTTCCAAAATCGCATCTTGAATGCAGGAGTAACAGCTAAGGATATACAAAGAAGTATTGCGATATTCTGAAATAAACTCCACGCTCTGAGTGAAGAACCAAAAGCCCCAGAAAACATAGACATATAAATTTCAAAAGGATTTTTCTTAGCCAGTAACATAATAACAAGTCCTGAAACTGCCAATGCCAAAATAATTGCGATGGCTCTGATAGCGAAATTATAATACCACGCAAGTGGTGCCCTTTTCACTATATGGAAAGCAGGTGTCTTTACTTTGCTTTTTTTATCCATATACATTAAGCCTCCTCAACTTTGTTCTTGGTCATCAAAAGACCTATTTCTTCTTTTGTTGCATTTCTTGCATCAACAGTACCTGTTACAGAACCTCCGCCAATTACCATAATTCTGTCGCAAAGCTCCAAAAGAACGTCCAGATCCTCACCTACAAAAATTACGGCAACTCCTTTTTCTTTCTGCTCATTCAAAAGATTATAAATCATATAAGAAGAGTTTATATCAAGACCTCTTACAGGGTATGCTGCCATCAATACTGTAGGTGACGAAGAAATTTCACGACCAACAAGCACTTTCTGAACATTACCACCGGAAAGTCGTCTGACGGGAGTATTTTCATTAGGTGTTACAACCTCTAAATCCTTAATAATTTTAAGTGCAAGATCCATCGGGGCTTTTCTTTTAAGAAATGCGGATTTTCCCTTACGATAACTTCTGAGCATCATATTATCTACAATATCCATATTGCCAACAAGTCCCATTCCAAGCCTGTCCTCAGGAACAAAGGAAAGTCTTACACCAAGTTCTCTTATCTGCATTGGATTTTTATCTCGTAAATTTTCTTGTGTTTTAGTTTTAGGATTATTGTATATAATCTCACCTTCATCGAGTGCCTGAAGACCTGCAATAGCCTCTAAAAGCTCTCGCTGACCTGAACCTGCTATACCTGCAATACCCAGAATTTCACCCGAACGGGCAACAAAAGAAACATCGTCCAAAACCTTTACACCATCACGATTTATGCAATCAAGATTTTTAACGGCCAATCTGTCTTCAGTATCTTTAGGTTCACTTCTCATAATATCAAGAGAAATCTTTTTACCAACCATCATCTCTGTAAGTTCAGATTCATTGGTTTCACTTGTAATAACTGTTCCTATGTATTCGCCTTTACGCAATACTGCAACTCTGTCAGAAAGTGAAAGCACCTCATGAAGCTTATGAGTAATTATTATAATAGCTTTTCCATCTTCTTTCATTCTTTTTAAAACTGTGAAAAGCTTTTTAGTTTCCTGAGGAGTTAAAACTGCAGTAGGCTCATCAAGGATTAAAATATCTGCGCCTCTGTAAAGCACCTTAATTATTTCAACTGTCTGCTTTTCAGAAACCGACATCTCATGGATTTTCTTTGCAGGATCAATTTCAAATCCGTATTTATCTGAAATTTCCTTAACTTTTTTCTCTGCCTCTTTAAGATTAAATTTACCCTCATTTTTAAGGCCTAAAATTATATTTTCAGTAGCAGAAAAAACATCAACAAGCTTAAAATGCTGATGAATCATGCCTATTTTATACTCAAATGCATCTTTGGGAGAACGGATTGTAACTTCTTTATTATCAATAAAAATCTGACCGCTATCCGGAAAATAAATGCCTGCTATCATATTCATAAGAGTTGTTTTTCCGCTTCCGTTTTCACCTAAAACAGATAAAATCTCTCCACGATTTACCGAAAGTGAAACATCTTTATTAGCAACAACCGAGCCAAAAGTTTTTGTTATTCTCTTAAGCTCAATAGCACAATTCTCTGCCAATGTTTTTTCCTCCTTTTTTCTTAAACACTTAAAAAGCACTATTTTCAAACAATGTTTTTTAAATATTTAAAAAGAACTCAAAGGCGGGACAACTAAATGTCCCGCCTTTTTGTTGTAAACGGAAATTAGAATTTTTCGTTGAGAAGGTTGATGCCATCAATTCTCAAATCGAAGTAAGGAGCAGAACGATACTCAGATTCGCTGAAATATCCATCTTTAATTACTTCTGTATCAGGAGTAAATGCATCATCGGTGTCAACGTCAGCCATATAAGTTGTGAGAGCGTTACCGCCTATAGTAATAAAGCCTTCTTTAGCAACATCAAATACTTTAAGTTCTTTAGCTTTTAATACTTCAACCAATTCTTTGATTTTTGCTTCTGTGCCTTCAGCAACAACGTCCTGATTCAAACCTGTCAATACAACAGATCCTTCAGCGATACCACCACACCAGTCAGCTGCGATAGGTTCACCTGTGATTGTGCATTTAATCATATAGTTGTAGTAAGGAGCCCAGTTGATAGCAGAAGAAATCATAAATGTTTCAGGGCAGGAGTCATATGTGCTTCCGTTATAAGAAACGTTAGGAATACCTGCACTTTCACAAGCAGAAGGAGCACCCATAGAGTCAGCATGCTGGCTGATGAGTTTGCAGTTGTTAGCAATCAAAGCTTCAGCTGCATTCTTTTCTTCTGTTGCGTCATACCAGGAACCTGTGAACTGAACATCCATAGTTACTGTGGGGCAAACAGATTTTGCACCAAGATAGAAGGATGTGTAACCGGAAATAACTTCAGCGTATGTAAATGCGCCTACATAACCAATTTTAGCTTCTTCAGCTGTAAATTCGCCTGCAGCGATCATTTCATTAAGTTTCATACCTGCAGCAACACCTGCTAAATATCTGCCTTCGTAGATAGAAGCAAATGCGTTATGGAAGTTATCAAGACCTGATGTATGAGCCTTTGTACCTGTTGCATGGCAGAACTGTACATCTGGGAACTCTTTAGCAGCCTGAATCATAAAATCTTCATGACCGAAAGAGTTAGCGAAAATTACATCACAACCCTGACTTACGAGGTCAGCAGCTGCAACATAGCATTCGTTACCCTCAGGAATCTGAGTTTTGATGATAACTTGTTCGTCTGTAAGTTTCAAAGCTTCCTGAATTTTATCAACAGCGTTGATGAAGTTTAAGTCATAAGTGGATTTTTCATCATGCAAGCAGATGAAACCAACTTTGAAATCTTCGGGAACTTCATAATCAACTGTCAATTCAACAGCTTCGATGGGAGAATCGCTCATTCCGAGTGATTCGTTGTTTTCGCCGCAAGATGCAAGAGTGAAAATCATTGCAAATGCAAGCATAAGTGAGATAATCTTTTTCATTTTTGTTTCCTCCTAAAATTTATGTAAAAATTTTACATCCAAACATTATTTACGAAAAGTAACAGAAGCATCAGACATACTCTCTACAATAGCCAATGATTCAATCCTTACTCCTCGTTTTCTTAACTCATCCCCACCCTTTTGGAATCCCTTTTCTATTGCGCAGGAACAACCTATAAGCTGAGCCCCAGACTGATTAACTATATCGATAAGTCCCTCCAAAGCCTTTCCGTTTGCGAGAAAATCATCAACAATAATAACCCCGTCATCAGAATTTAAAAAATCCTTAGGGACAATAACATTATAATCAGTATTATGAGTATAAGAATGAACAACGGTAGAAAAAACATCACCCGAAACATTAGCGCTTTTGCCCTTTTTGGCAAAAACTACAGGCAAATTCATTTTGATACCTGCAGCAACCGCAATAGCAATACCTGATGCTTCAATAGTCAAAATTTTAGTAACATTATCATCTGAAAAAATTCTTTTGATTTCCTCACCGATTTCCATTAAAAACTCGGAATCTATCTGCTGATTTAAAAAGGAAGAAACCTTAAGTATATTCCCTTCTAAAACAGTACCATCTTTTTTTATTTTTTCCTCAAGTAATTTCATTCTTTTACACCTTTATAAAAAATAAAAAACAAACTCCAAAATAACGGGAGTTTGTTTACCGACAAACAAAACCACATCACCCAAAAAGTGACATTAAAACCAATATCCGCAACTAAGCACTATGATAAAACACCCTGACAATTTTACGGTCTTATATCGGCAAACCATTTACTTAACTCAATGCTACCATAAATTAAAAAATATGTCAATAAAAATCGATAAATTTGTTACTATAAAAACACCCAATTTAGCTTTAACACCTTACAGATTTTTATTGAAAGAAGCATTGACTTGTGCCATTTTATTTATCGCCTGAGAAAAATTATCTTGTGCAGATATTAAAATCCCAACATCTTTGCTCACAATTTTCCTCCTTTCAACGTTTAAAATATTGACTTTTATTTTCAAATCCAATATAATGAAAATATAAATTCATTTGGTCGTGAGGTACTTTTATGTTTTTTTACTTGTTAAGTATTATTTCTGTTATACTATGGTTTAGAATTTTATTTTTCGCACCACCTTTAGATCCTGATACAAATAAATTCACCAAAACTGGAACAAGAGATTTTATATTAGCGACAATATTGAGTATTATTTCTATAATTGGGGTTATTGTAATCTCACTTTAACTTCGAATTTTGTCTTAAAAGACTGCTTTATGCAGTCTTTTTTATTCCCCTACTCACTTCTCAGTTCTATCTCTTTTTCAATCATAGCCATAATAACCGCTTTATCACCTGCCGGGAGTCTGTAAAAGTCTCCCGGCAGAATGTTTTTGTTGCTAAAAAGATAGAAAAGGACATTCATTTCAATGTCTTCCCCTATTTTTTTTTAATATCTTCAATAGTTGTTACACGGTATCCGCTTAACTTTTCAATCTCCCTTGAAATATCCTCAATCTCACCGGGAAGAAAAAACAAATAATTATAAAATAACAAGCCCCCTTTGAGAGCTTGTTATTTAAAAAATCTATGACCTTCAAGTTCAAATAAAAAGGTTAAATTTTCTTCAAACCATCCGGCAATTTTTTCATCTGTCCATCTCGGTGCATAAAAATAAAGAGCACCCTGTGATAAATCTTCACACTCATTGTTAAGCACTTCATGCACAGCCTTTTTAGTATCCTCATCAGGAGGGTATCTCTTATTTATGCAGTTTTCTGCCGAAGTAAATTGTCCCTTTTGAAACAAGACATCAGGTATGTTATCGGGAAAATCCGCAGAATTCACCCGATTTAAAACAACATTCACAATAATCCTTTTGTGCTTTAAAGATGCACCTCTCACCTCTTGCTGAACTATATATCTAAGCATTTCTGTCTCTTCAGTGCTAAAAGGAGTTTTCTCCTTAATTTCAGCTATTTCCGTCAGAACAGGTCTTGATGTCTCTGCAAAACCAATACCTGTAGTAAACAAAAGTGAAATAACGCAAAATAAAACTGCCAATGTTTTTTTCATGCCAAATCCTGCCTTTTAAGTTTTATAGCAGTATTTTTGGTATTTTTTAAAATTTTAATCACATTTATCCTTAGATTTAAAAATAAGCGCTACAATAAGGCCAAATGTTACTGCTGCAGTGATGCCACCTGCGGTAGAAGTAAGTCCACCCTTTAATATTCCGATTATGCCATCTTCTGTAACAGCTTTTTTTACCCCTTTTGCAAGTAAATTCCCAAATCCCGTAAGTGGTACCGAAGCACCTGCACCTGCAAAATCAACAAGTGGCTGATAAATTCCTATTGCACCTAATATAACACCGGACACCACAAACATAACTAATATTCTCGCGGGCGTAAGCTTTGTATAATCTATAAGGACTTGTCCGACAGCACAAATTATACCACCTACAATAAATGCCTTTACATAATCAAAAAACATACTATATTCCTCCTTTTTCTGTTGTGAGATATACAAGATGTGCAATCCCCGGAATACTTTCCCCCTGTTGCACAGAAGTCGGCGACATCAATGCCCCGGTGGCGGTAAAAAGTACATTTTTAAGTTCTCCGTTTCTCATCCTGCGTAATATATGAGAACACAAAACTGAAGCTGAACAACCACACCCCGAACCACCTGCATGGACGTCCTGACTTTCATCATATAGCATAAGTCCGCAATCATTATGATTTTCAGAAATACTTATATTGTCTTTTAAAAGAAGCTCAAGCAGTAAATCTCTGCCCACCTGTCCTAAATCACCTGTTAAAATCAAATCATAGTCGGAAGGCTTGGTTTTACTGTCATTTAAAAAAGTCTTTATGGTATCAGCAGCTGCAGGAGCCATAGCAGCTCCCATATTATTTGCATCGGTAATTCCCAAATCCTTTATAGTACCTATAGTAACTGCCTTTACATAAACATTTTTATTATCATTTTCTTCATCACTTACCACTATGGCTCCTGAAGCCGTAGCTGTCCACTGAGCGGTAGGCGGACGTTGTCCTCCATACTCAAGTGGATATCTGAACTGCCTTTCAGCCGAGCAAAAATGCGATGAAGTAACCGCTACAGCATTATCTGCAAGTTTATTATCAACAAACAAAGATGCCATTACAAGGCTTTCTGCCATAGTCGAACAAGCACCGTAAAGCCCCACAAAGGGAATTGAAAATTCTCTTAATCCATAAGTTGAACTTATACACTGATTCAATAAATCTCCACCGAAGATAAAATCTATATCAGAAGCTTTTAACGAAGCTTTACTTAAAGCAGTCTGTACCGATTCTTTTATCATTTCGCTCTCAGCTTTTTCCCAGGTCTCTTGTGAAAACGCAGTATCATTATTTATAAAATCAAACTCATCTTTTAAAGGTCCTTCCCCTTCTTTTTTACCAACAACAGCAGCACCGGATTTTATAACCGGTTTTCTTTCAAGCAATATAGTGCTTCTTCCTAATTTTATTGACATAAAATCATTCTCCTTTTTTAAATATTATCTCTAAAATAATGAATTTTATGTCAAGTTTATATGAAAACTCCACTAAAAAAAGCAGAATCAACTCAAGTTGATTCTGCTTTTTATTTTAAATTATTTCCTTTACATAACTTATAGCTTTATTGATTACTTCCACTGCATCAAGTTTTTTATTACATTGCATACTTTCAAGTGGAGTATTCATAAAGTTTTCAAAAATTTTATAATACTCATCTTCAAAATTAAGGCCATTAACATTTTCTGCAGTTAAAAGCTTATCAAACACTACCTCGCCTTCAGCTTTAAATATATAATCAACAAGCTCTGATGCATGTTGAGAAGAATAAGCATTTGTGATATTTCTTTTTAAAGCAGTTTCAAAATCGGGATTTACAGGTGCTGCTTTTTCAAGTTCTTTTAAGGAATGATAAATTGAAAAATCATCATTTAATTTTAAAACTTCAGAAATTATATCAAGCAACATCATATATTGATTTTTAAGTGCTTTGATGCGTTCTTTATCTTCTATAGATACAAGAGCATTGATAATTGTAAAATTTAAAAATCTGCTTAAAACAGTTCTTACAATATCTATACTATCCCTTAAAACAAACGGATTTTCAAGACCTTCAGGATTTTCAACCAATAAATTCAATGCTTTGATAATATTTTCAGATAACTTTTTGCTTTCTAATTCTTTAAACAAGAAATATTCATATAAATCCTCGGCTTTGCTGTCTTCATGATTCATAAAAAAGCATAATCTCGGCCACAAATCCATATGCACATGCCATCTTGGACAAAGAGTAATATCCTTTTTAACAGGTCTTGACTGACATTCACCACCCCATTCGCCAAGTTTTATAAATGGTAAAATACTCTGCCAACTTCTGTTCATAACTTTAGAATATTTACCATAACGGTTATGGCAGAAACTTTCTGTTATTTCTTCAATACTTCTTTCAAGAGGTGCCCACGAGTTTTGTGAAAGATACTCTAAAACAAGAGGATCGCTGTGAGAAAGCTCAGGCCATAAAATCATACCCTTGCAATACGGATCATCAGATGCAATTTTAAGTCTCTTATCTATACGGTCATATGGACCGCGTAATTCACTTTCCGATTCATAAGCATGGAATAAACCAAAAACATATGGGAATTTATGAACCATATTCCAGTTAATAAAACTATGTTCTTCATCATTCATATCTGATGTATAATCCAAAATTATCGTATGCTCAGGATCCAGTTGCGAAATTAAATGAGAAATTTCTTCATTTGTCCAGTACCCTATAAAATCCCAGGTTGCTACCATCAGTTTTGATTCAGGATAATTTTCTTTCATACGCTCTGCAATTCGTCGGTATGCTACAAGTTTAAGAGCTAAATTTTTATCTCTGTCCTTATATATCATTCTTTCTCCGAGACCTATTGTGTGAAATAATGAGGTGTTTTTATCGTAATTATCCACCATAGTTTCGGTAAGACGTACATAATAATCCATATTTTCTTTTTTAGTAAAATCAAACACCTTTCCGGTATCCGAAGCAGTATATTGCTCATTTGCCTGAGCAAGAAAATCAGGTTTTCTGCTTTGCAAAAATTCTATTGGTGTTCTGCTGTACCAATGAGTCATTGTACCGCAATCAGTAGGATATAAAAGGTCTAATTCACGAGCGTATTCTAAAATTTTTGCTCTTAATTCACCCTTATATCTGAGACTCCAGAAATCACTTCGGTCATTGTACCCGTCAGCATCGATTCCTGTAATAGTTTTAAAATTCTCGGGATATGGAACATCATCAGGAAAAGCACGTTGCCAAACATCATCCATACCGGTTCTCAGCATAAAAAAGTTAAGTCTTTTTTTAACAAGCCAATCAAGCTCCTGCTTCCAGTCATCAAAAGACCAATGTTCTGCCTGAAAACGTTTTAAGCCTCTGTGAGCAAAATAGCGAAGTCCCCTGTATAAAAAACGTGGACTTTGTACCAAATTGATATTCTCCATAACAATTTTTTCGTTTTTGGGTATAATATCGCCATCCCAGAAATAATGGCAACCTAAAAATTTCTCAAAATAATCATATACTGCATACAAAGTTGAACGGCCTCTGCCGCCTGCAAGAACAAGTACATTTCTCTTTCCTTTTTTATAGGTAAAAATAGAGTAATCATCAGTACCATAACGTATATTCAAATTTTTAATATTAAGATTTAAAACTTCTTCCATCAAAAAATCGTTGACAGAATCTGATCCAATTACAACAAGATCGGATAACCCGTCATCTGATTTTGATTTATTTATATTTTCTCCCGTGACTTTAAAATACAAATCACAAAAAACCTCTGCCGCCTTTGAATAAACAAATTCAGCAGAATTAGGTTCCAAAACTAAAACAGACATAATAATACCTCTCTTTTTCAAAACAAAATGCAAATCTCTTTGATAAGCATTTTAAATAATAACACAGATAAATCGAAACATCAATCTTTTTTAAGATATATTTTAATTATATATTTCTCTTGCAACGTTAATAAATTCAGTCACAGCAGGACTTATACTTTTTTTCTTCTTATAGGCAATATAAAGCATTCTTTCAGCATGAGAACTATTTATTTTATAAAACAATAAATCTTCATACTTAGTTGCGGATTGAACTACAATATCCGTAGTAAATGTAATCCCCATACCTGAACCGGCAATATTATAAGCCGTTAAAAGCTGATCCACATTTATAGCGGACTTAGGGATAAAACCATAATCATTGCAAATACTGCAACTGCTCTTATACATATTATTTTTAGGTTTTAACTGTATAAATTTTTCTTGTTTAAAATTATGCAAATCTGCGCAAAGCGTTTTTTCTTTTAAATGTTTTTTACAAATAATATCATTTACTGTAAGAGCAATATCACCAATCAATAAATTTATTTTATGTTGCTTTGGAACAGCCAACAAAATATGTTCCTTTTTTAATGGAAAAGATTTGAAATTTTCAGCATCAAAATCATAGTCAATTAACACTTCTGTTTCTTCAGAAAGCAATTTTTCCTGCAAATTTATAGAATTATCCTCTATCAAATTAATATTTATTTTGGGGTATCTTTTTGAAAATTCCATAATAATTTTAGGAAGTATAAACGATGAAATAAAAGCCGCCCCACTTACAGAAATATCACCTACCATAAGAGAATATATACTGTTTATACTATCCTTAAGATTATTCTCGACACGATACATTTCTTCTATTGCAGAAATATAAAGCTGTCCTTCATCTGTAAGACTTATAGGGGTTGTTTCTCTATTAAATATCTTAAATCCCAACTCCTCTTCTGCTTTTTTAATAGTAGCACTGAGTGACGGTTGAGATATAAATAGCTTTTTTGCAGCTTTGGTAAAACTTTGCTCTTTGTAAATCTCATATACATAATTTGAATATTTAAACACAATTTCACTCCTCATAAATATACAGTTATGGAAATTATATCTTTATATGTATTTGATTATAGCATATCTATTTGCTATAATCAAGATATATTGAAATAAAGGTGATATAAATGAGTATATGTTCAGAAATAATCAAGTCCGTCAACTCCGATATCCGCGGAAAAAACTTCTATAACGCATTAGCACTTGAAAAAAGTGGTGAAAAAATACTGAAATTAAACACAGGTAACCCTGCCACCTTTGGATTTGGTATGCCTGACAGTGTAAAAAAAGCTTTAGTTCAGAAAATGGACCAGGCTGTAGGTTACTGCGATGTCAGAGGTATGATTCCTGCACGTGAATCCATTATGCAATATTATAAATCCAAACATATAGATAATTTTTCTTTGGATGATATTTTTATCGGAAACGGTGTAAGTGAAATTGCCTCCATGGTTACTACAGCATTATTAAATCCGGGAGACGAAGTTTTACTTCCCACGCCCTGCTATTCACTATGGGAAAATGAAATACGACTTCGTGGGGCTGTTCCGGTATTTTACAGATGTGACGAAAAATATAACTGGCAGCCGGACACAGAACATATAAAAAATCTGATTACAAAAAACACAAAAGCAATCATAATTATAAACCCTAATAATCCCACAGGTGTACTATATTCAAAGGAACTTCTTTTAGAGGTAGCACAGATTGCACGTGAACACAAACTTATAGTTTTATCTGATGAAATATATGACCGTCTGGTTTTCGATGAGAAAAAACATATCCCATTTGCAAGTCTTGCTGATGACATAACGGTAATTACCATGAATGGTCTTTCAAAATCTCATTGTCTTTGTGGTTTCAGATGCGGTTGGTTGGTAACAAGCGGTCCTCTTAAAGAGAAAAATGAGATTTCAGAAGCACTCCTTAAACTTGCTTCTGTAAGGCTATCATCCAATGCTTTAATGCAGACTATTATTCCTGAAGCTATTTCTGATACCGAATATACAAAAAATATGATAAAAAAAGGTGGAAGACTCTATGAACAAAGAAAAGCTACCTTTGAAGAATTAGATAAATTGGATTGCATTTCGTATGTCAAAAATGATGCCGGATTTTATGTGTTCCCTAAGATAAAAGAAGAATATCTTAAATTCAGTGATGATAAAGATTTTACAGAAAAATTATTGTTTAATAAACATATTCTTGTTGTACCCGGAAGTGGTTTTTCCTGGACAGAGCAAATCTACTTCAGAATTGTAATGTTACCACAGCCCGAAGAACTTCGTGAAGCAGTAAAACAAATTGGTGCATTCATAAATGAACAAGCATAAAAGAGGTCTGTTGCAAAATTTTGCAACAGACATTTTTTTATACAACATAAAAACTCCTACTAAATTAGATAAATTATCCCCCTAAACTCACCTTGATATTATCATAATTCATATGATATGATATAAAAGAGGAGTAAATACGGCCATTTCAGGGGGGATATTTATGATTAACTATACTGATTATCTGAATGAGAATAAATTCTGTATTTTTATCTGTTCCGATACAAATCATCGGTCCCACACTCATAACTATCTAGAACTGGCATATGTCTTAAATGGCAGTGCCGTTCACAACTGTAATCGCTCCAGTACTCTGATACACGAGGGAGATTACTTTATAATTGACTATAATTCATCACACTCCTATCAGGCAACCACTGACAGTTTTGAGCTCATAAACTGCCTTTTTATGCCGGAACTTATCGACCCTTCTTTAAAAAATTGCAAATCACTCCAACCTGTAATAAGCAGTTGCCAGATAAGATTTAAAAATGCCTTCTTCACAACCGATCCCTCTGAAACCATATTTAAAGATGAAGATGGTAAAATTAAAGCTTTGCTGATGACAATATTGGAAGAATTTCAGGAACAAGCGCGCGGTTATCAGCAAATCATTCACTCTAAAATCATTGAACTCTTAGTTACAACTATGCGCAAAATATATTCAGGTCCTCAATTAAATCAAAAATCAGACGATATGGGACGTATCATGCAATATATCAACTCTGAATACACAAACGATATTACTCTTAAAGATATATGTCAAAAATTCAACTACTCCTTATCATATATGAGTATGAAATTCAAAAAAGCAATAGGTATGACATATATAGAGTACCTGCAGAAAATCCGCATTGAACGAAGTATGTTTCTTTTAATAAATACAGATATGTCCGTTGAAGAAATTACCCAGGCAGTAGGATATCATGATATTAAATCTTTTTACGCAATATTTAAAAAAATTTCAAATACAACTCCTGCAAAATTCCGCAAAAACTATTATTCAGACAAATAATTTCAAAAAAACATTTACATTTTCATAAATCTGTGTTATCATTAGTCCATTGGACAAAAATGGAGGTCAGTTTATGAGTGAAATTTTAGAAGTTATTATGATCATAAGCTTTGGAGCATCGTGGCCACTTAATGTTATGAAATCCTACAGAGCAAGAACAACTAAAGGTAAAAGTCTGGCGTTTTTATGCCTGATTATCTTTGGATATATTGTAGGTATTATTTCAAAATTTTTAAATAAAGCATATATGATGTCGTTTTCATCAAAATGGTATGTTCTTTTCTTCTATGTATTAAATCTGATTATGGTTGGAATAGATTTATGCATTTATATCAGAAATTATAGACTTGATAAAATGAACGCACAATAAAGATAATATTATTTAAGGCTTGACCGAAATGGTCAAGCCTTTTTTATGCCTCCCTCTGACGAGGGAGGTGGCAAAACGAAATTTTGACGAAGAAAGAGATCTCTCCCCCATTATTTTACTGTCAAAACAACATAGTTATCCAATAAATAACTCCATAAACAACACTTGCTACCACTCCATAGACGATAACAGGCCCTGCGATTATAAACATCTTAGCACCAACGCCTAAAACAAAGCCCTCACTTTTAAACTCAATCGCGGGAGAAACCACTGCATTTGCAAACCCGGTTATTGGTACTAAAGTCCCTGCACCTGCATGTTTTGCAAGTTTATCATAAACACCGAGCCCAGTCGTCAATGCACTGCAAAATACCAACGTAACAGAAACAACTAACGATGCATCATCCTTATCTAGTCCAAAAAACATATATAAATTCATAAGTGCCTGACCAAAAGTGCAGATAAGCCCACCAATCAAAAAAGCCATAGGGATTGTAAAATAACTTTTTGTCGGTTTAGATGCCTTTTTGGTCATTTCATCAAATTCCTGTTTTGAAACTTTCATATTTACTTCCTCTTTTTTATTTTATCTTTCCATTTTATAAGTTATTTATTCAATTAAACTTAAAAAACCTATAATTATATTATGCAAAAAATTATAATAATAAAAGCCCCGTGATTTTAAAATCACGGGGTTTTGTGTTGGGAGTATGGGTTAAGATATTTATAATAGTAGGTCCGGTTATCGTCTATGGTTTAGTGGCGAGTGTGGTTTATGGATTGGTTTATTAGATAATTGGGATATTATAAAGAAATACACCGAGACGGAAACTCCGCTCGGTGCATTTCTTTATATTTCTTTAATTAGAATACAATTATGATTTTTCATAGTAAATGTTAAGTTATCAGTTGTATATACTAATTCATTTGTGTGTTCTTCATCAAGCAAATAGATTTCATAATTGCCGTTTTTACCAAAATCTAATGAAACCGACTTATCGGTTGCATTATCGTCATCGTTGTAATATGTAACAACCGCTAACACCTTTCCATTATTATCAATACCACATAGAGTGTATACATTATCTATGGTGTTTTCAGACGGTATTTCTGCTTTCATATCGTAAAACATACCATACCAATAAAGCGGATAATAACCTTTTAGTGGTTTTGCAGTATAAAAATCAAAAGCTCCATTAAAAATTGATGGAAGAGTATCATAGTACATCAACATATCGATTGCATTACTTTTTTGAGCCTCACAAATACATGATAAAACAAAAGCAGCACCCTTTAATCCATGAATAGTCTGCAAAGAGTATACAAATTTATCAGTCCAACCCTTAATATAATTCCATTCGTTAAGAATACTTTTAGCTGAAGCATAATTGTATTTTATGAGTAAATTCTTAATACGTTCTGCCTTTTCAATCATTTGAACCGGTTCTGTGCAATAAATATGCCATGAAAAGAAGTCTATAGGAACGCTTCTCTCATGCATTTCACGGAGAAAGTCCTCAGCCCAATTTTCTCTGTAAGCCAGTGCGGGACCACCGATTTTAAGATGTGGAAAACATCCTTTTAAATGCTTTGCCGCAATTTCATACATATCAAAAAATTGTGCCTTTGTACCGCCCCATGTACGTTTGTTGGTGCTATCATCAGAATCAAGGTCAGGCTCGTTCCAGATTTGCCAATATTCAATATTAAGTTTAAACCCATCAGCCCAACCTTCATTATAATGTCGGATGATATGTTCACATATAACTGCCCATTTTTTAAAATCTTTAGGTGGAAGTGTTCCGTGCTTTTTTATTTGATGTTCTATTGTTTGACCCAAGCGAAAAAAAGTTTCTGTTCCCGCGTCTAAGCAGGTGAGGATAGATTCATCAGTACAAGCAAAATCGTAAGATTCCGGATTATAAGGGTCTGCATCAAAATTTGGGAAAATATTCATAATATCGTGACTATATGGTCCACCGTAAATTTCTATAACACCTGAATCGTGATTTCGACTATATGGAATTCTTGCCGCTTTATACTCAGCAAAATTACTGATATATTGATCGTTAGCATGTCTTTTGTGCCGTGGACCTCCGTTAGTTGCATTCAAGATTTTAAAATTTTCACCACTTTGATACAAATTAAACTTTAATGTTTCCATTATACCAACTCCTTTAATCTGTATTTTTAATAAAAATGTAT
Organism: Fumia sp.; assembly: GCA_045645505.1. GTDB lineage: Bacteria > Bacillota > Clostridia > Oscillospirales > Ruminococcaceae > Fumia. Next base: position 23,411 of record JAZRIW010000018.1, on the reverse strand, counting down.
TTATTTGCTTATCAAAAATGCAACACTGTTGGGTTTCAAAGTAATTGTTGTATCCTTTTTTATTTCGCCGATAAGATCATTCGTATGGTCTTCGTCAATAAGATAGAATTTGTACTTATCAGCTCCACCTTGTAAATCAAGTTTAACTTCCTTTGGAAGTGCTGTATCTTCTTCATCTGTATAATAAACAATCATACTGCCGGATTTTTTACCATCAGAAGCCGCAACAACGATAACGTCCTTATCATCAGACTCGACAAAAGTGGAATTTTCCATCTTATAAAGCTCATTAAACATCTTGAAAGGATAATAACCCTTTAAAGGTTTATTAAAACTATCAAACATTCCATTAAAGGCACAAGGTCTTGCATCGTAATACATCAGCATATATAACGGAGTAGGTTGACAGATAGCCATAACACCCGCTGTAAAGGCAGCACCTTTATGATTTTTAATAGATTTGACGGAGTATTCAAATGCATCTCCTCTCCAACCCTTTACATAATTCCATTCGTTTAAAATAAGCTCCGTTTTATCTTGTAAACCGCAACTTTCCATAAGTCTATAAGCTTCTTCTATATCAGGTAAGAACTCCTGAGGAGTTCTTGTATATCTGTGGAAAGAGAAAAAGTCAAGCTCAAGCTTTTCATCTCTTATAGTCTTGATAATATCCTCAAGCATCCAGGGACTCCATATCCAAGCAATAGCAGGACCGCCGATTTTAAGGTGAGGAAATCTGCCTTTCAGATATTTAAAAGTAACTGCAAAAAATTCACAGAATTCCTCATCTGTACCCTGCCAGGTAGATGAAGGGCCTGTTGCACCTGCACGACAATCGGGTTCGTTCCATATTTCCCAATACTCAATATCATAATGAAAACCATCTGCCCAACCTTCGGTATAGTGCATAATAATATGTTCACAGATTTTAGCCCATTTTAAGAAATCCTTAGGAGGATAAGTGCCTAACTTTCTCTGATGCTCAATAGCAGCACCAAGACGATAAAAGGTCTTTGTTCCTACTGATTCAGTATCTGCAATATATTTATCTGTCCATTCAAAATCATAAGAAGCAGGGTCATCAACATCTGCATCGAAATTCGTAAAAATTCTATGCACATCCACGGTACCCTCGCCGCCGTATCCGGTATAATATGCTGCATCATGATTTCTTGCATAAGGGATACCGGCTTCTTCAAAGTAGTCATGATTATACATACACTCTCTGACTTTTGAACCGGAAGGTCCATTATTTACCGCATGCATAGGCTTCATTTTGCCAATAGTTTTCCCAAAATCGACTTTAACTTTACTCATATTTTTTCCTCTTTTCTGATTGTCTTCACAAATATGAAGGCAATAACTGTTAAAATAACACTAATTAAACTTAAAAATTGCTGTGCGTAAATATTAACACCAAGCAATATATTACCTGCATTTTGAATATAAGTCACTATAGGGCTTACTAAAATCGTCGTAACAAATCCTGTAACACCCGCAAGTGACTGAGTTACTGCAAGGGCATCGGAACGGATTTCATAAGGTGCATAATCAAAAACCAGATTGACAAGTGCTGAATTTATGCCACCAAGTGCAATACCATGTGCTATATAGTAAAAAATAAACATAAAAAATCCGTTAGACGGAACTGCAAAAACTACAAAAACATATGAAAACGCCAGAAATAAAAAGCATTTTGATATCATATTGCTGAAAGACGTTTTATCCGCATATCCACCCCAGAATCTCGAAAATAAAATTCTGGAAATGCTGGTAATTATAGAAAAAACAGCAATATTCTTTAATGATATCTGAAGCTCGTTTATCTGATAAACTGCATAAAATGGGCTTGAAGCATAACTCGAAGCATAATATAAAAGAAATACAAAAGCCACTTTCAGAAGATTTTTATCGCCTAAAACCACCTTTATATTCTCAAAGGGATTTCGGTTAAGCGTTATTTTCTGCTCCTTTTCAGGAGTAAAGCACATAGTAAGAGTATGTAATACCAAAAGCACCACTAAAACTATCATCGAAACTATAAAAGCACTTTTTATCTTCCCTGCTTCTTTAAAAGTATCGATAACAAATCCCATAGTATATGAAAAAATCATTCCTACAACAAGGGAAACAATTTCCTTATTGGCAGTAAAAGTTCCCCTGTCTGCATCATCCACAAGGCTCATAAGCCAATTTATTTTTTTAGGATGCGCAAAATTGTAAAGTATGTAAGCTAAAATTATAAATATAACAAAAATTATAGTTTTAACTCTTTTACTTAAGTTAAAAAGCGGCACCGCATATAAAAGCGTAAATAAAACCTGATTTGCAATACTCATTATAATTACAAATTTTTTAACTCTCCTGCGTCTGAATGCCACCGACAAAAGCTGAAAAAGACAACCAAGTGAGATTACAGAAGAAATTATTCCTGTGAGGCTGTCTGAAAAACCTAACTCTTTTGTTACAGTAGCAAGAAACGATCCGGCAACTAAAATTGAAATCAAGTATTCAATACCCGCTTGATAAATATACATTTGTCTTCCGCGTTTTATTGCTTTTTCAGTAATCATATAATTCACCTTCAATTAGAATATCACATAAAAAAATATATATCAACAGTTAAATTAACGAAAATTTTTCGTGATTTATTGACTTACGATTTTAAAAAACATATAATACTATCAGGTGATTAAAATGACAATGAAAGAACTGGCAAAACTTTGCAACGTCTCGGTTTCCACTGTTTCGAAAGCATTTAATGAAGCAAGCGATATAAGTGAAAAAACTAAAGCACGGATTTTTGAAGAAGCAAAAAAACAAGGTTGCTATCATTTTTTTCATAAGGATAAATACCATAAAAAAGTTATAGCCATAATCATGCCCGAAATTGTGAGTAACTACTATATCAATTATGCTGAAGTTATTAAAAGAAAAATAGAAAAAGATAATTGTGTATGTCTTATTGCTACTGATGATTTTGATAACGACAAAAAAGAAAATCTTATTGAATTCTTTGCAGATTTTCTTAAAATAGACGGAATTATTCTTTTTGCATTATCCAAAAAACTTAAAAAAAATTATGATGTCCCCATAGTTTCTATACATTCGTCAGTTGACCAAAGAGTGGACTCAATAGAAATAGAACATAATACCGCTTTAAAAAAAGCAGTAAACTTACTTTTGAATAACGGACATAAAAATATCTCCTTTTTTACAGAACCACTTACAACCGGAAAAGCAAATGCTTTTAATAATATTATGAAATCATTAAATCACAAAAATTATTATATTATAGAAAGCCAAAAACGCTTTGAAAAAGCAGGTGAAGAGTGCGTTAAAAAACTTAACCACGATACAACTGCTATCATCTGCGCTTATGACAATATCGCTTTCGGCGCCATAAAAGCTTTAAAGAAAAAAGGGCTTTCAGTACCAACCAATATCTCAGTCATCGGATTTGATAACACAAAAGAATCGCAATATTCACAACCTTCCCTGACAACTATCGGAAGTGATACTGAAAAAATGTGTAAAACAGTATGGTCACTGCTTAAAAAGAAAATAAGAAGCCCTTATTACAAAATACGCACCCGTCCCATAATTGAAGCTGAACTTTTTATAAGAGAAAGTGTAGCAAAAAATCCGCATCATTGAATGCGGATTTTAATTATGAAGTAGCATACGCCACAATCCCGAAATTATGGGATTTGTGAACTGTAAAGTAATTTTCTTTACAGCATTTCCACTCAAAAAGCTTGTTCTGTAAATAAAATTCTACTAAAAAATTCACATATTACTTCTTGACGATTTTTTTAAGTTTATATATAATGAATTTAGAGTAATTTTTTGTTAATATTACTATTATATTATTTAGGAGGAATTAAAAATGGAACTTAAAGGCTCAAGAACAGAAGCTAATTTGATGGCTGCTTTTGCAGGTGAATCTCAGGCAAGAAACAAATACACTTATTACGCTTCCAAAGCTAAAAAAGAAGGTTTTGTTCAGATTGCAGCACTCTTTGAAGAAACTGCAAACAATGAAAAGGAACATGCTAAAATTTGGTTCAAACTTCTTCACGATGGTATGCCCGATACAGCTACTAACTTAGAAGATGCTGCTGCCGGTGAAAACTACGAATGGACCGATATGTATGCTACTTTTGCAAAAGAAGCAAAAGAAGAAGGCTTTGATCACATTGCATTCTTATTTGAAGAAGTTGCAAAAATCGAAAAAGAACATGAAGAAAGATATTTAAAACTCCTTTCAAATGTAAAAGAAGGTTTAGTTTTTTCAAAAGACGGCGATACTATCTGGCAATGTTCAAACTGCGGTCATATTGTTATCGGCAAGAAAGCTCCGGAAATGTGCCCTGTTTGCTCACACCCACAAGCTTATTTCCAGGTTCGCGCAGAAAATTATTAATATTAAACATTAAAAAAAGGCACAGCAAATTTTTGCTGTGCCTTTTTTATTATTTATTATTTCATAAGCTTAACCAAAACAGCTTTCTGAGCATGCAAACGGTTTTCAGCCTCATCAAAAATTTCATTAGCGTGTGCTTCAAATACTTTATTGGTAATTTCTTCTTCACGATGTGCAGGTAAACAATGAAGTACCATAGCACCATCATTTGCTACATTCATAACTTCATCATTAATCTGATAACCTCTGAATATTTCTTTACGCATATTAGCTTCCTCTTCCTGTCCCATAGAAGCCCAAACGTCGGTTGTAACCACATCAGCACCTTTTGCCATTTCAAGTACATTACTGCCAATTTTAAACTTATCACCATAAGCTTTTGCAAATTCAAGCACTTGCTCTGCAGGTTTATAATCGTCAGGACAAGCAATAGAAACTTCCATGCCAACCAAAAGTCCTCCGACAATCAAAGAGTTTGCCATATTATTTCCATCACCGATATAGCAAAGTTTAAGTCCCTCTAAGATACCCTTATGCTCTCTTATTGTCATAAGATCCGCTAAAATCTGACACGGATGACAATAATCGGTAAGGCCATTGATAATCGGAATTGAGCCATATTCAGCCAGATCCTCAACTTCTTTTTGTGCAAAGGTACGAATCATAATTCCGTCAAGATAACGTGAAAGTACCCTTGCAGTATCCTGAACGGGTTCACCTCTTCCAATCTGTAAATCGCGGGATGACAAGAAAAGTGCCTGACCACCCAATTGATACATACCTGTTTCAAAAGAAACACGGGTACGGGTAGAGGATTTCTGAAAAATCATTCCTAAAGTTTTTCCTTCTAAAAGTTTATGAGAAATACCATGCTTCTGCTCATATTTAAGCTGGTCAGCAAGATTTAAAATATCTAAAATCTCATCCTTAGTGCAATCACTTAATTTAAGTAAATGTTTCATATCACACTTTCCTTTCTAATACATCCCATAAAATATTAAGACCTTTTTTCAACTCATCATCAGTAATTGTTAGTGGTGGCAACAAACGAATTTTATTCTTTGCAGTCAACACCATAAGTCCCTTTTCAAGACAAGCTTTTAAGACTTCTGCGCTATTTTTAGTTTTTAATTCAATACCTATCATAAGTCCTAAACCGCTTAGTGATTTAACTTCATCGCAACAAGTAAGACAAGCTCTTATCTTGTCACCTTTAAGAGTAACCTCTTTTAAGAAACTTTCGTCAGAAACTTTTTTCAAAACAACCTCGGCGCCTGCGCAAACAATCGGATTTGCACCGAAAGTTGTACCATGAGTACCGGCCACTAAAGTATCCTTAAGCTTTTCATTAACTAAAACAGCACCTATAGGAAGTCCTCCGCCTAAACCTTTTGCGAGAGTAGTAATATCAGCTTTTATACCAAAATGTTCTCCGCAAAGAAGCTTTCCTGTTCTGCCTATACCTGTTTGCACCTCATCAGCAATAAGCAAAATATCATTTTGTTTACAATAATCATAAACCTTTTTGATATACTCTTCATCAAGAGCATTCACTCCGCCCTCGCCCTGAATATACTCAAACATCACAGCACAGGTGTTTTTATCAACATTATCCAAAAAATCTTCAAAATCATTGGCTTTTGCATAAGTAAATCCCTCTGTAAAAGGGAAGAAAAAATTATGAAAGACGTCTTGTCCCGTCGCCGATAAAGTAGTAACAGTTCTTCCGTGGAAAGAATTAACCAAAGTTATAATCTTATTCCTGTTTTCGCCATATTTGTCAAAACTGTATTTTCTTGCTACTTTTATAGCTCCCTCATTAGCTTCAGCACCTGAATTTCCGAAAAACACCCGACTGTAACCTGTTTTTTCACAGAGGGTTTTTGCAAGTTCTGTACCCGGCAAAGTATAATAGAGATTCGAAATATGAGCTAATTTACCTGCCTGATCTGAAACAGCCTTTACCCAATCTTCATCAGCATATCCTAAAGAATTTACGCCTATACCACTTGTGAAATCTATATATTCTTTACCATTTGAATCGGTGCAAACTGCCCCTTTTCCCCCAGTAATACAAGCATCATAACGGGCATAAGTATTCATTATGTACTGTTTATCCTGCTCTTTTATCTTAGAAAAGTCCATTTTTATACTTCCTTTATTTAAACAAAGTTCCTACACCCTCATTAGAAAGGATTTCAATTAAAATTGAGTGCGGAATTCTACCATCTATAATACAAGTTTTCTGCACGCCACGACGTACAGCTTCAACACAACATTCTATTTTGGGAATCATTCCACCTGAAATAATTCCTTGATTTATAAGCGAAGGTACTTCACTGACATTTACTTCAGGAATTAAAGTACTTTCGTCATCTTTATCTTTTAAAAGTCCTCTTATATCTGTCATCAAAATAAGATTCTCTGCACCTAAAGCTGATGCAATTTCCGAAGCAGCAGTATCCGCATTGATATTATACACCTGCCCCTTTTTATCGGTAGCAACCGTTGCAATAACAGGAATATATCCATTATCAAGTGCATCTAAAATAGGCTTGACATCTACATCGGTTATTTCACCAACATAGCCTAAATCTTCTTTGGATTTCAATTTACGAACCTTCAGCATTTTTCCATCAGAACCGCAAAGTCCCAAGGCTGTTCCACCTTGTCGCTCCAATAAAGCAACCAGATCCTTATTAACCTTGCCTGCCAATACCATACGTACGATTTCAGCAGTTTCTTTATCGGTATATCGCAATCCATTTATAAACTTGCTTTCAACACCGACACGATCAAGCATCTGATTTATTTCAGGTCCGCCCCCATGAATAAGCACCGCTTTAATACCAACTAAACTCAAAAGTACAATATCGCTCATTACCGCATTTTTAAGTTCTTCACTGGTCATAGCATTTCCGCCATATTTAATCACAACTATTTTATCATGATATTTACGGATATACGGAAGTGCATCATTTAAAATCTGGGCTTTTATATTATTTGAAATATCAACCATATCATTTCTGCCTTTCTTAAGTCCTGTAATCTCCGTTAATTTTCACATAATCATAGGTTAAATCGCAACCCCATGCTACTGCAGTTTCATTTCCACTGTTTAAATTAATCAAAATCTTAATTTCATCAGCTGAAAGCACCTCTTTAGCAGTATCTTCGGAGAAATCAACTCCAAATCCATTTTTACAAACTGCTAAATCTCCATTTTCAGAAAGTAATGATACATCAATTTTTTCAACATCTACATCACAAGGAGCATATCCAATTGCACAAAGTATTCTGCCCCAGTTAGCATCCGCACCAAACATAGCAGATTTAAAAAGTGAAGAAGTAATTACAGATTTTGCAACTGTTTTAGCCTGAAGCTTATCTGCAGCACCACTTACAGCACATTCCAAAAGTTTGGTAGCACCTTCGCCGTCTTTTGCAAGCATTCTTGAAATATTCATAAGCACTACATAAAGTCCATTTAGAAATATCTCAAAATCATCATTCTGTGCATAAAGAATCGGATTTTTAGCTTCACCTGATGCCATTATAGACACCATATCATTAGTTGAAGTATCGCCATCGATACTTACCATATTAAAAGTTTCATCAACTACTTTTTTAAGTGCAATTTTCAAAAGCTCAGGTTCAATTGCCACATCAGTAGTCAAAAAGCAAAGCATCGTAGCCATATTTGGATGAATCATACCTGAACCTTTTGCACAGCCGCCTATTCTGCACTTGACACCACCCAAAGTAAACTCAACAGCAACTTCTTTTTTAACAGTATCAGTAGTCATAATAGACTCTGCAAAATCGTTGTTACCGTCTGTATTAAGAGTTGATTTCAAAGAAGGCATTCCCTCTTTTATAGGTTCTATAGGTAAAGGCTGACCAATTACTCCGGTAGAAGCAACAATTACATCTTTTGAATCAATTTTAAGTTCATTCGCCGCAATTTCACACATCATTTTGGCTTTTTCTATACCATCTGCATTACAAGTATTAGCAATACCACTGTTTACAATTACCGCTTGTGCCAGAGAATTTTCAAGATTCTCCTTAGTAACATAAATAGGAGCACCTTTAACCTTATTCTGAGTATAAACTGCCGCTGCAACTGATGGCTTTTCGGAATAAATAAGTCCTAAATCTTTTTTGGTTTTACTTTTACGGATACCACAATGTACCCCCGAAGCCTTAAAACCTTTTGCTGATGTAACTCCGCCATCTTTAAAAGTATATCCTTTAAAATTAACAAGCATAATCTAAATACCTTTCTTTAAAAAATAGGTGAAATAAGTTTTAATCCTTGGTTTTCAGGTAAATCAAAAATCAGGTTCATATTCTGTATTGCTTGACCTGCAGCACCTTTAACCATATTATCAATAGCTGAAACAATTATAGCACGATTTGTACGCTTATCATAGTGTACTGAAATCTGACAGTTATTTGTGCAGCGCACATTCTTTAAATTTGCAACCTCTCCCAACGGAAGAACTTGCACAAATTCCTCATCTTTGTAAAAATCAGAATAAAATTGGTGTAAAGTTTCTGGCTTTACAGTATATTTAAGATCAACATAAACAGTTGAGATTATACCTCGGTTTATCGGTAACAAGTGAGGTACAAATGTCAAGGTTACCTTTTCACCTGATAAATTGGATAAATTCTGTTCTATCTCAGGAGTATGGCGATGTGAAGCTATTTTGTATGGTGAAAAAGCTTCATTACATTCGGGATGATGAGTGGTAAGGGATAAACCTCTTCCTGCACCTGTAGTACCTGATTTTGCATCAATTATAATATGTTTCAAATCCGCTAAAGCTGATTTTATAAGTGGGGCAAGTCCTAAACTTGCCGCGGTTACATAGCACCCCGGATTTGCAATTATCTTAGCTCCCTTTGCTTTTTTTCTGTCAAGCTCAGGAATTGAATAAACTGCCACATTGTGTAAAGCTTTTTCATTGTAAGAAAGGCCATACCATTCTTTATAATCTTCTTCATCTGTCAATCTGAAATCGGCACCCAAATCAATAAATTTAACGCCCTTCTCTATACATTTTTTAGCAATTGGTTCAGAAAGACCATGAGGTAAGGAGGCAAAAACAACATCACTTTTTCCTATTACAGCATCTTCATTTTCCAAAACCATATCAGAAATCCCATAAAAATTAGGATAAACCTCTGACAATTTCTTACCTTCATAAGAAACTGAACTTATTGCCGAAATAATAACATCAGGGTGTGAGAGCAAAAGACGTACAAGCTCAGCACCTACATAACCTGTAGCACCAATAATTCCTGCTTTTATTTTACTCATATTAAAATTCCTTTCAAATCAATTATCAAGCTGTGACATTACAAATAAAATCTGTTCTGATACTCGCTCTTTTGCGGGGCCACCTATACAATTTCTCATAAAAGCACAAGTTTTCAAATTGATATTATCATATACATCGTTTTCAAAAACATCACTTAGTTTTTTATATTCATCAAGAGGAAGTGTCTCCATAGTGCAATTTAATTCAATACATCTATAAACCAACGTACCGGTAATTTTATAAGCATCTCTGAAAGGAATACCTTTTTTAGTGAGGTAATCTGCACAATCAGTTGCATTTATAAAACCTTTTGCAGCGGCTTGATACATATTATCAGAAAGCACCCTCGCTGTTTTAAGCATTGGCTCAAAAGTTGAAAGACAAAGTTTAACAGTATCAACTGCATCAAAAATAGCTTCTTTATCCTCCTGCATATCCTTATTATAAGCCAAAGGTAAAGATTTCATCATAGAAAGCAAAGTCATAAGATCACCATAAACTCTGCCCGTTTTTCCTCTTACAAGTTCTGCAACATCGGGATTTTTCTTCTGAGGCATAATACTTGAACCGGTAGCGAAAGCATCATCAAGCTCAATAAATTTAAATTCCCATGAACACCAAAGAATTATCTCTTCAGAAAAACGAGAAAGATGCATCATAACTGTAGAAATTGCTGAACAAAGTTCAATACAAAAATCTCTGTCAGAAACACCATCGAGGCTATTAAGCATCGGTCCGTCAAAATTTAAAAGTGAAGCAGTAAGCTCACGATCAATAGGATATGTAGTACCTGCTAAAGCACCACTTCCCAAAGGACAGACATTCATCCTCTTTTCAGCATCAGAAAGACGTCCCAAATCCCTCAAAAGCATATTTGCATATGCCATAAGATGATGTGCAAATGTTATAGGCTGTGCTCTCTGAAGATGAGTGTATCCGGGCATTATAGTTTCAAGATTGTCCTTTGCCATATCGCAGATAGTCTTGATAAGAGCCTTAATTAAGCACTTTATCTCTTTAATTTCATCACGCAAATAAAGACGAATATCTAAAGCAACCTGATCATTTCTGGAACGTGCAGTATGAAGTCTTTTTCCTGCATCACCGATACGGGAAGTAAGCTCAGCTTCAATAAACATATGAATATCCTCAGCTTCCATATCAAACTGCAATTTGCCAGAAATTAAATCCTCTAAGATACTATTTAAACCATCAATAATTAAGTTTGCATCTTCAGAGGGAATAATACCTTGTTTTTTTAACATTGTAGCATGAGCAACAGAGCCTAAAATATCGCTTTTGAACATTCTCGCATCGAAAGCTATTGAAGAATTAAAATCGTTAACCTTACTATCTACTTCCTTCTGAAAACGTCCTGCCCACATCTTTCCCATGATAATAATATCTTCCTTTCAACTATATTATTAAAGGACAGCGGGCAAAATTGCCCGCTAAATTATTTATTTTCATTTCTCTTTTCATCAAGCATAGCTTTAACTTTAATCGGCAAACCAAAAAGATTGATAAATCCTTGTGAATCAATCTGATTATATACTTCATCTTCACCAAAAGTAGCAATCTCTTCACTATAAAGAGAATAAGGAGAAGATACACCTGCATTTATAATATTACCTTTATATAATTTAAGTTTTACATCACCTGTAACAGTTTCCTGTGTTTTATCAACGAAAGCTGAAAGAGCTTCACGTAAAGGTGTGTACCACTGACCATCATAAACTATATCAGCAAATTTCAATGCTATCTGTTGTTTATAATGCTGAGTCGCCTTATCAAGACAAATTGTTTCCAAAACATCGTGCGCATGGTAAAGGATTGTTCCGCCGGGTGTTTCATAAACGCCTCTTGATTTCATACCTACAAGACGATTTTCCACCAAATCAGCAAGGCCGATACCATTTTCACCGCCAATTTTGTTAAGGGTTTTGATAAGAGTAACACCATCTAATTTTTTACCGTCTAAAGCAACGGGGATACCTTTTTCAAAAGAAAGAATAATATAAGTGGGTTTATCGGGAGCCATTTCAGGAGAAACGCCCATTTCAAGGAAACCGGGCTTATTATACTGAGGCTCATTCATTGGATCTTCCAAATCAAGACCTTCATGAGAAAGATGCCACAAATTCATATCCTTTGAATAATTGGTTTCACGAGTTAATTTAATTGGAACATTATGAGCTTCTGCGTAATCAATTTCCTCATCACGGGATTTAATATCCCAGATTCTCCAAGGAGCAATTATAGGCATATTAGGTGCAAATGCCTTGATAGCAAGTTCAAAACGAACCTGGTCATTACCTTTACCGGTACAACCATGGCAAATAGCATCTGCTCCTTCTTTTTTAGCAATCTCTACAATTCTCTTTGCAATCGGAGGACGTGCAAAAGAAGTACCTAAGAGATATTTATTTTCATAAATTGCACCTGCTTTAATTGTGGGGAAAACATAATCGTAAACAAACTCTTCCTGAATATCTTCTATATAAAGCTTGGAAGCTCCTGTTTTAAGTGCTCTCTCTTCAAGACCGTCAAGTTCAGCATCCTGACCTACGTTACCTGCTACACAGATAACCTCACAACCATAATTTTCCTTAAGCCACGGGATAATGATAGAAGTATCAAGACCTCCTGAATATGCTAACACAACTTTTTTATAATCTGACATTTTAAATTCTTCCTTTCCTTTTATTTTTCAATAATTACAATACTAATTATAAAAGTAACTGTATAAAAAATCAAGGCATTTACCGCCATAAAATAAAAAAATCAGGGATATTTGTATAGATATACAAATAATCCCCGTTTTTTAACCATTTGTTGGACAATATTTTTGTATAATATACAAAAATATTGTATATTATACATTTTTTATTCACTTAAATTCTTTCTTATAACACTTGCTACGACTTCTGCCTGTTCTTTCATAAATTCCACATCCTGGCCCTCTATCATAATTCTTATAAGCGGTTCAGTGCCTGAAGGACGTATCAAAACTCTTCCATTATCTTCAAAAGCCTTTTCAACCTTATGAATAATATCCATAATTTCAATGTCATTTACATATTCATATTTTTTCTCATTAGAAATCTCTACATTCACCATAACCTGTGGCATCACAGTCATAACAGATGAAAGTTCTGAAAGCTTTTTACCGGTGTGCTTCATAACAGAAAGAAGTTGCAAAGCTGTTATTAATCCGTCACCTGTAGTATTATGCTCTAAGAATATTATATGACCTGATTGTTCACCGCCAAGATTATAACCATATTTAAGCATTTTTTCAAGCACATAACGGTCTCCTACCTTGGTTTTTTCAACAGTTATACCATTATTTTGTGCCATTTTGAATAATCCAAGGTTACTCATAACAGTAGCAACTACTGTATCTTTTTTAAGCTTGCCCTGACTTTTAAGATAGTTTGAGCAAATAGCTAAAATTTTATCGCCATCTACCAGGTTTCCGTTTTCATCAACAGCCATAAGTCTGTCTGCATCACCGTCAAATGCAAAGCCAACATCAGCACCTGTTTTCTTTACCAACGAAGTAACCGCTTCAATATGCGTAGAACCACACGAAGCATTGATATTGACACCATTTGGTTCATTATTAATAACCTCGCACTGAACTCCTAACTTTTTAAGTGCAGATGGCGCTGACAAAGAAGCTGAACCATTTCCGCAGTCAACTGCCGCCTTAATTCCGTCAAGTCTTGTATCCACAGTAGTCAGAGTATAGCTTACATAATCATCTAATGCCGTATCATTTTTTAAAATAATACCTATTCCATCACCTTGCGGCAAATCACACGTATGTGAGCTTCCGCGCACTATCGCTTCAATCTTATCCTCAAGCTCATCAGACAGCTTGTATCCTTCGGAATTAAAAAACTTAATTCCATTATATTCCATAGGATTATGTGACGCCGAAATCATTGCACTTGCATCTGCCTTATATTCGCGTGTAAGATACGCAAGTGCCGGAGTAGGTAAAACTCCCAGTGGTATTACATCAGCACCTATTGAAGTAAAACCTGCAATCAAAGAAGCTTCTATCATATCACCGGATATTCTTGTATCTCTTGCGATTAAGATACGTGGTCTTTTTTTAACTGAATCCGTAAGCACTGTTGCAGCAGCTGTACCTATATTAAAACACATCTGAGCAGTCAATTCTGTACCGGCCACTCCTCTTACTCCATCTGTTCCAAAAAGTCTTCCCATAATTACCTCCGAATATTTTAATCACTTATATTTTAACACATAAATATAAAAAAATAAGTACTTTTTTGATAAAAAGTTGGATAATTTTGATTTTTTATGTATTATTTACAAATTTTAATATGTTTTAAATAGTATAAAGGCATATATGTATAATTTAATAAAGTACATATATGCCCTTATTTCAATTCAGAAGATATATATATAAATTAAGGTATCCTGCAAAGGTCACCCATAGAATATAAGGAATCAAAAGATTTCCGGCTAATTTTGATATTTTTCTGAATGCTAATATAGTCATTAAAATTAGTACCCAGAGCAATACTAACCATATAAAACTTAAAAAATATTTTTCCATATTAAAAAATATTATTGACCAGAAAAAATTAACAAAAAGCTGAAGCCCATAAAGAAAAAGTGCATTCTGACGTTCTTTGCCACTCTGAGAATTTGCAATAATATAAGAAGCAAAGCCCATAAGCAGATACAATATAGTCCACACTACAGGAAATAACCAACCCGGTGGCGACAAAGGAGGTTTTTTAAGACTGTCAAAGCTTTCCATAGAATTCATAGTAAATAAAGAGGATACTCCACCGACCAAAAGTGGTATAAGTAGCGACAAAATAAGTTTCTTCCATTTAATTTTCAAAAAAATCACCTCGACACAATTATATGAAAAGCTTAAAGATTTTATACAAAATTAAAAACATATTTGCATTTCAGATAAAATAAAATTCTCCGTATGACAAACATACGGAGAATCTGTTATTAAGAAATTTTAAAATGAAATTTTATCAGCCATATCGTAAAGATCCATAGGAATCTGCTTTTTCATCTTAAGAGCTTCCTGAATATCAAGGTCGATAATTTTTGAATCTTTAACAGCTACTACTCTGTTTCCGATGCCTTTTTCCAAAAGATCTACAGCGTAACAAGCCATCTGAGTTGCAAGTACACGGTCATTAACTGTAGGATTACCTCCACGCTGGATATGTCCCAAAACAGTTTCACGAGTTTCAATTCCTGTTCTCTTTTCGATTTCTTGTGCCATTTCTCTTACATTGCAAATACCTTCAGTAACCATAACAATAAAGTCTGTTTTACCTAAAGCACGGGATTTTTCAATCTTTTCGATAATAGCATCAATGCTATTTTCAATCTCAGGTACCCAGATGCAAGTTGCACCTACAGCAATACCTGCATTCAAAGCAATAAATCCTGCATGCCGTCCCATAACTTCAACAACACTGCAACGATCGTGAGATTGTGTAGTATCACGAACACGGTCAACCATATCAACAACTGTGTTCATTGCTGTATCATATCCCAATGTGTAATCAGTACAAGCAATATCGTTATCAATTGTTGCAGGAATACCTATACAGGGAATTCCTACAGAAGAAAGGTCTCCGGCACCTCTGAATGAACCGTCACCACCAATAACAACAAGACCTTCAATTCCTGCTTTAAGGCAAGTTTCTTTAGCTTTCAAAACGCCTTCCATCTCTCTGAATTCTTTACAACGAGCAGTATAAAGTGCGGTACCACCACGATTTATAATATCAGAAACGCTTCTTGAATTAAGCTCTATCAAATCACCTTTAATAAGGCCATTATAACCTCTGATTGCCCCTAAAACTTTCATACCACGCTGAACACCGAAACGTACAACACCTCTTATTGCGGCATTCATACCCGGAGCGTCTCCACCACTTGTTAAAACACCAATTGTTTTCATTTTTAATACCCCTTCCATAGATATATAAACAATTTCCCTAAATTATTTTAATACATTTTTAAAAGCTGTCCATGGATTTATATGTTTTTAAAATAGACAAAACTATTATTTTAAGTTCAAAAGCTCCACAAAATCTTTATTTAAGCTTTCTTCCCTTTTTCTTGCTTTCTCTTCATTTTCAGCAAGTACAAAATAATAAATCTTAATTTTAGGCTCAGTACCGGAAGGTCTGATTACAGCTTTACACCCATCTTCGAGCTTAAACGCAATAACATTTGCAGACGGAAGTGTAATAGACTTTTCTTCACCGGTTAACAAATCTTTTGAAACAGAATCCTTATAGTTATCAAACTCTTTAACTTTAACCTCTCCGACCTTCTTGAGAGGATTTTCACGAAGTGAATTCATTATGGCGGACATATCCTCCATACCTTTTTCGCCCTCGAAAGCAAAATTTTTCTGAGTGCAAAGATAATAACCATATTTTTCATAAAGTGAATTTAAAACATCCACTAAATTTTTACCTTTACTTGCATAAAAAGCCGCCATTTCACAAATAAGCATCGAAGCAACAACTGCATCTTTATCACGCACATAACTGCCGCAAAGATAGCCATAACTTTCTTCAAAGCCTAAAATATAGCGTTCTGTTTCATTTTTACTTTCAAGATTCCCTATAAGTTCACCAATATACTTAAAGCCTGTAAGCACATTGTTAACCTCAACTCCGTACTCAGAAGCAATCTCATCAATAAGATTTGTTGTAACAATAGTTTTTACAACAATCGGATTTTTTGGCATAGTACCAAGTGCTTTTCTTTGTGAAGCAATATAATGGAGTAAAAGGCAACCAACTTCATTACCTGTAAGCAATTTATAATCGCCATTATAAGGAACTGCTATTCCCACCCTGTCGCAATCGGGGTCGGTAGCAAGAAGTAAATCAGAATTTGTCTTTTTACAAAGCTCCAGCCCTAACTGTAAAGCTTCTTTTATTTCAGGATTCGGGAAAGGACAAGTAGTAAAATTACCATCAGGATTTTCCTGTTCAGGTACAACACTGATGTCCTTTATACCTATCCTTTTTAACACTTCACGGACAGGTTTATTACCGGCACCGTTAAGCGGAGTATATACAAGTCTGAAGTTGCTTTTTTCCACGATGCCTTTGTTTATAGATTGAGCCAATACATTATTATAATAAGCTTCGATAACTTCATTCTTAATATAAGAAATAAGCCCATTTTTCAAAGCTTCATCGAAATCTACAACAGCTACATCATTAAACTCATTTACAGCTTTGATTTTTTCTAAAACTGCATCTGCCATTTCATTGGCAATCTGGCAACCATCAGGGCCATAAGCTTTATATCCATTATATTTTGCAGGATTGTGAGAAGCTGTAACCATAATCCCCATAGTGCAATTTAATTCACGTACTGCAAATGAAAGACAAGGTGTTGGCATCAATTCAGAATAAATATATACTTTAATTTTATTAGCAGCTAAAACTCTTGCAGCTTCTTTTGCAAAAAGATCAGATTTAATACGGCTATCGTAGCTTATAGCTACGCTTTTATCAGCATAATTTTCATTTATATAATTTGCAAGACCTTGAGTTGCTTTTCTAACCGTATAAATATTCATACGGTTTGTTCCGGCACCTATGACACCTCTGATTCCTCCGGTGCCGAATTCCAGTTCAGCATAAAAGCGGTCATTTATCTCTTCAGAGTTTGAACTTATTGCATTTAATTCATTCGTTAAATCTTTATCTTCTAAATCTTTTGACATCCATTCAGCGACTTTCAAATTCATACAATTACTCCTCTTCTAAAGATAATATTATGCTTTTTTAGTTTTAATTAAAGATAGAAAGTAATACACCTGCTGCAACTGCAGAACCAATAACACCTGCAACGTTAGGTCCCATAGCATGCATCAACAAGAAGTTTGTGGAATCAGTTTCAGCTCCTACCTTCTGTGAAACACGTGCTGCCATAGGCACAGCAGAAACACCTGCAGAACCAATTAAAGGATTTACCTTTCCACCACTAAAGATATACATAAGCTTTCCGAAAAGCAGACCACCTGCAGTACCGATACAGAAAGCTACCAAACCGAGTACAACAATCAAAATAGTTTTTATTGTTAAGAAGTATTCTGCGGTAGCAGTTGCACCAACTGTTACACCAAGACAGATAGTGATAATATTCATAAGCTCATTCTGAGCAGTTTTTACAAGACGCTCAACTACACCACTTTCCTTCATAAGGTTACCAAGCATAAGCATACCTACCAAAGGAGCTGCGTCAGGTACTAAGAAGGAAACCAAAAGTGTAACTATAAACGGGAACAATAATTTTTCGATACGAGAAACGGGACGAAGCTGTTCCATAACAACAGAACGCTCTTTTTTAGTAGTAAGGAGTTTCATAATCGGTGGCTGGATAACGGGCACAAGTGCCATATATGAATATGCCGCAACCGCAATAGAACCTAAAAGTTCAGGTGACAATGATTTAGCAACAAGAATAGCGGTAGGACCATCTGCACCACCTATTATACTGATACCGCCTGCCTGCTCGGGGGTGAACAATCCGGTAGCCAAAGCACCGAAAAATGTAGCAAAAATACCAAGCTGTGCAGCTGCACCCATCAAAAAGCTCTTGGGGTTTGCAATCAAAGGACCAAAGTCGGTCATAGTACCGATACCCAAGAAGATAAGCGGAGGATAAACACCTAATTTAACACCGAGGTACAGAATATCCAAAAGACCGCCACTGTGTAAAACTTCACCAAAATTAATACTGTTACTTACATAATAATCCATATGGAACATTCCGGTATTAGGAATGTTAGTAAGCAACATACCAAAAGCTATAGGTAACAAAAGTAACGGCTCGTAACCTTTTGCAATTGCCAGATATGACAAAAAACATGCAATTGCAATCATAATAAGTGACGGAATATCTATGTTTAAAAATCCCGATGCATTTATTATATCTTTAATCGTATTAAAAACTGTTTCTAACATTTAAAAAACCTTCCTTATTAAAATTGTCTTATATTTTCAAGAATGCCTGCATTTCTCCATCCAAACGAAGGCTTTCTTATACGCTTTATACTCCTTATAACAAAAGAAGAATTATTTCCTTCCTCACTTAAAATAGCACTTATTGCACCTGTAATAGCAGCCACTATATCATCAGTTATTTCGTCTTTTGCGACAGCTTTTTTAATATTCTGTGGTGCAGATTCAGACTTTGAAACTTTTTTTTTAGCTTCATCTTTAGGTTTTTTAGAGTTTCCCAAGCTGTTTACAATTTTTCCAAATCCCCAGAAAACAATTACTAAAACAATTAAAGTTGAAAACACTACAACTAAACCTGTAATAAAAACAGCAACTGCCTGCCCCCAATCAACAGCCCCTACTTTATCAAGCCAATTACCTAAAATCTCATTAAAATTCATAAACTAAAACTCCTTTAATTTTAATATTATACTGCGTAAAAATTAGTTTCCCAAGCGGGCAGATACGGATGATGTCTCAAAAAAATCTGATAAGAAGGTTCTATTTCATTTAAAAGAATCGGCAAGGAAAATAAATCCTCATTCCTATGATACCCTGAAAAAGCAAGTTTCGGTTTCAACTCTTTCAAAGTGTTTTCAGCACCGACCAAAGCCTTATACTCAGCACCCTCTACATCCATCTTTATAAAGGTACATTTCTTCCCTTTCAACAAACTGTCAATAGAAGAAGCAGAAACAATTAAATTTCCCTTTTCACTTAAATAAGAATTTCTTCCTGCTCTGTTATCAAAGGAAAGGTTTGTATCCACATCCCAGACAGCTTGATTAAATAAAGTTATATTTTCAATTTGCGCGGTATTTCTTTCAAGCTTTTTAAAATTTTTCACATCCGGTTCCAGCACAGTTATAGAAGCATATTTATTATTTACCTTTTTGATAAATTCCCTTACAGTATCTCCGTCATAACCGCCTAAATCCAGATAATGCTCATCGCTTTTAAGTTTTAAAATATTTTCATAAACCTCATCTTTAGAAGTTTCTATTTCCCTTAACAATTCTATCTTCCCGCTTAATTTAAAATTCAAAACATTACTAAAAACCTTTTTTGAATAATCATCAGAAAGCAAAGAATATGCTCTGAAAAGTTCTTCTTTATGTCTTAAAAAATACTCCTCATCAAAAAGCGTATCACCAAAAACCGGCACATCGGGGGCTAACACCTCATGCCTTTTATGGATTGAAAAAATTTTTTCAAGCAGCTCATCGGTAAAGGCCGCAAAGCATAAAAGAATAACAAAATCGTCATATTCCTTTTCTATTTCGCTTAACTTTTTTACCTTATAACCTTCAAATGAATGTCCCCTGACATATTCATCACTTGCAAAAATACCACTTATTTTAATATCGTACTTCTGACATGCAGACATAATTTTTAAAGCCCCGTCACCCATGCCGTAAAGTATTATGGGACGGGTTTCCCTGCAGAGTCTTTTCCATATGGATTCTTCGTTCACAAAATCGAGCAACCCAAACTCCCCCATATTAAAATATATGATATTATTATATCTCATTTTTTTCATTTTGTCCATACTTTAACAATTATTTTTTCACTTTTTTCCTCTTTTGGCATTTAGCACAAAAAATAAGATTTTTAGCCTCTGATTTTAAAAAAGCTGCAGCACTTTGCTGCAGCTTTTTTAACTTATATTAACTTTAACGTTTCTTTTATATCCTTAACACCTACAAGTTCAATGTTAAATTTTATACCCTCCAACTTTTCAAGCGAAGACTTTGGTAAAATGCAACGTTTAAATCCCATTCGTTCTCCTTCTTTTACTCTGTCCTCTACTCTCATTACTCCTCTTATCTCTCCGCCTAATCCGACTTCTCCGATTGCAAAAGTATCAGCGGGTATGGGTTTATCCATAAGTCCTGAAACCATCGCCAACAAAATAGGTAAATCCGCCGCAGGGTCATCAAGTTTAAGGCCGCCTACAACATTTATATAAGCATCTAAATTGCCAAAAAAATATCCTGCTCTTTTTTCTAAAACTGCAATAAGCAAAGACATTCTGTTATAATCAAAACCTGTTGCCATACGTCTTGGTGACGGAAATCCCGTTTTTGTGATAAGTGCCTGCACTTCTGCCAAAACGGGGCGACTTCCTTCAAGCACCGAAACCACACAACTTCCGGAAACATCCTTCGGACGTTCAGCCAAAAACATTTCTGAAGGATTTTTAACCTCTTTAAGACCTCTTTCACGCATTTCAAAAATCGCAATTTCATTAGTAGCACCATATCTGTTTTTCACTGCTCTTAAAATTCTGTAACTGTAATGCTCTTCACCTTCAAAAAAGAAAACTGCATCAACAATATGTTCAAGAACTCTTGGTCCTGCCAGATTTCCATCTTTTGTAACATGGCCTACAAGTATTATGGAAATATCATTTTCCTTTGCTACATTTAGCAGTGCATTGGCACATTCTCTGACTTGTGAAACACTTCCCGCTGAAGAAGAAACACCCTCGAGCACCATAGTCTGAATGGAGTCTATAATAACAACCGAAGGTTTTTCATTTTTTATCGTAGCAATAATTGTATTTAAATCATTATGCGACAAAATAAATAAATTATCTGAATTTATTTTAAGACGTGTTGCGCGAAGTTTAATTTGCTTTGCAGATTCCTCACCGGAAATATAAAGCACCTTAAGTCCTCTGCCAAGTGATTCTGAAACTTGTAATAAAAGAGTTGACTTTCCAATACCGGGATCACCGCCAAGCAAAATCAAAGAACCTTTTACTATTCCTCCGCCAAGCACTCTGTCAAGCTCTGAAATACCGGTAAGATACCTGACATCGTTCTCTGAATGAATATCGCCTATATGAGAAACGTTTGCAGGTGAACCTCCTTTAGCAAAAGTGCTGCCCGAAAAATCAGCAGGTGTTACTTGTTCAAAGGAATTCCATGCCGAACAAGAAGGACATTTTCCCATCCATTTTACAGTTTCGTATCCGCAATCACGGCACACATATACTTCCTTTGCTTTAGCCATATTCTTTCTCCTTTATACTATATTTAAATCTTCTGCGAGTTTTTTAACAAGTCCCGAATAAATCACAAATGCCACCTTGCTTTGGTACTCTTCGTTTAAAAGATTTCCGCATTCCTCATAATTGGAAATAAAACCACATTCAACAAGAACAATAGGATTTTCGCTGTTATAAAGCAAAAATAAATCCTTTCCGGCTTTTTTTACCTCTCTTTTATTGTCCTTTTGTATAGTGCTTTTAAATTCGCTCTGTATAGCTTTTGCCAACTCTGCACTAAGTGGATTTTTTTGTCCGTAAAACATCTGCGCACCATGATATTTAGACTCAGTAAATTTATTCTGATGAATAGAAAGTACTATCGCATCCGGATTTTCTTTAATTATTTTTAAGCGATTACGCATATCTGATTTTTTCTGATTTAAAATTCCTTTGACACCATCACCATGAATAGAAACATCGGTATCACGCGTCATTATGACTTCATATCCTTGTAGTGTAAGCAAATTATTAAGTTTCATAGCAATAGAAAGATTCAAATCCTTTTCTATAATACCATCTACGCCTACTGCTCCGCCATCTATTCCGCCATGTCCAGGGTCGATAATAATTTTTCTAAACTGCCCCTTTTCACCCTGAGTGTAAAGATTTTCTTTAATTTCACCCATAAACACAAAAAACAAAACAACAGCTAATGAAAGCCCAAAAACCAAAATAAGGCTTTTGATTTTCCCCATAAAATCCCGCCTTTTTAAAAAATGTCATTACATTTTATTCTTTTTAAAAAGGCTTTATGTACTTACAATAACATTATACCTTTATTTATAAATTTTTACAATATAATATCCTTCAATTTCCCTAATAAAAAATAATCGGAGACTTTTAATCCTCCCTTTTACCCTTTGGACTGATTTTGGATATAGAAAACCTCCCTCCGTCAAAGTGGCGAAAGGAGGTATATTCATGGACCACAACTGCTCGATAAATTGGAATTTATCGTTATAACTCAATATTGATTTCGTACTTATCGTCAATGAGTATATAGTTCACATTATGCCTCTGTGCGAGGGCTAATATTTCTGCATTATTTGCCAACACGCTCTCCATTATGCACCATTCATCATCCAAACGATTTTCAATGACATTTGCATATTTCTTTATGTCGGCAAAGTGATTTTTGATATACTCCTCACTCATTACCAGACAGTAATATTTGATGCTTTCGAGATATTTGGAGTCAAAGTCCTTCTGCCAATCGAATGGAATATAGCAACCTTCGACAATTAAGTTCTGCTTGTTTTCAATAGCGGTTTTTATCATTTCACGGACGATGGGCCATAAGTATGCGGTCAAATCATTATCATCACTCATAGGAGTAAGTTCTGTATTTCCACTACGAATTAAACCCATTTTTAAATGGTCTATCGACAGATACGGATATTTATATTTTTCAAGCAACTTTTGAGCAAGAACCGTTTTGCCTGTATGGGATGCTCCAGTAATCAAAATAATCATTATCTCACCTACAAATTCTTATTTATTGAACTGATTATATCATAAAAACTGTAATTTTACCACCTAATATTGCCTTT